>NZ_JBQQBY010000019.1:0-171847 GCF_052246385.1 Streptomyces sp. 8N616
GGTCTTCAAGCGGTCGTCGATGTGCACGTACAGTGCGGTCAAGAGGGTGTCTAACTCGGTCGTCACAACCCGATGTTGGACACCCTCCCCGCGTCCGTGAACCCCGCAATCGGAACTACTCGTCTAGGGCTTGTATCGGAAGTGGATCTTCAGGTGCCATGATCTCGCTTCGTGTCGCGTGGAGACCTGACCGATGCGCAATGGGCCCGGCTGGAGCCCTTGTTGCCGACCGGCAAGAAGCCTGGACGGCCGCCGATATGGACCCGGCGGCAGCTGATCGACGGCATACGGTGGCGGACACGGACTGGGGCGCCATGGCGGGATGTGCCGGAACGGTATGGGCCCTGGGGGCGGGTGTACGACCTATTCCGCCGCTGGCAGCGGAACGGCACCTGGAAACACATCTTCGCTGAGCTGCAGGCCCAGGCCGACGCAAAGCGTCTGATCACATGGGACATCAACGTCGACTCCACGGTGTACCGGGCCCAACAGCACGCCGCCGAGGCGCGGAAAAGGGGGATGTGCAGGTCGAGCCGCCCGGCGGTATCGACATCGAGCGGGCCGACCATGGGCTTGGACGCTCGCGCGGCGGCCTGACCACCAAGCCGCACCTGGCCGTCGAACAGGGCCAGAAGCCGATGTCGATCGTGATCACAGCCGGGCAGCGCGGGGACTCCCCACAGTTCGAGGCCGTGCTGAAGCAGATCCAGGTTCGTCGTCTGGGGCTTGGCAGGCCCCGCACCCGCCCTGACCGGGTGCGGGCCGACAAGGCGTACGCCTCCCGCAAGAACCGCGCCTACCTGCGCAAGCGCGGGATCCGCTGCACCATCCCGGACAAGGCCGACTACATCCGCCACCGGAAGAAGCTCGGTGCCCGCGGTGGCCGCCCACCGAAATTCGACAAGGTCGACTACCGCCAGCGCCACGCTGTGGAGTGCGGCATCAACCGCATCAAGAGAAACCGAGCAGTGGCCACCCGCTACGAGAAACTTGCCGTCCGCTACGAAGCCACTGTCCTCGTTGCGGCCATCAACGAATGGCTGTGACCAGTACGGAAATCAATTCACCTCACCAGGGCACGGAGGCGAAACTCACCTCATGACCACAGACTTCACCGTGCGCCCGGCCCGACCCGCCGATGCCCGGCCCCTGGCCGAAATGCGCTGGACGTTCAAGCAGGAGGACCACGAAGGGCAGCCACCAGCACCGGCCCGACCCCTGGAAGAGGCCGAACACTGGATGCGCGACCGGCTCAGCGATGGCAAATGGCTGGCCTGGGTCGCGGAGACTGGAGGCGAAATCTGCGGCCACGTCTTCCTCTGCCTGGTGGAGAGGATGCCGGACCCGTACACCGACAACACCCCGGTCGGCTACGTCACGAACTTCTACGTCACGCCGTCGCAACGCAACAAGGGAGCAGGCTCCGCGCTCCTGGAGGCGCTGAAACACCACTCACGCAGCTCCGGCTTCGACACTCTGATCGTCTGGCCGTCAGAGCGCAGCAGCCCCCTCTGGCAACAGTCCGGTTTCCAGCCCCCACAAGAACTGTTGGAACTGCCGCTCGACACCTGATGAGATCCACTTCCGATACACGGCCTAGCAGCCTCGATGAACCCGCCGCCCGCGAGCGGGGCCGCAGCACGCTGAGGATCGGCCGGGACACAATCACGCCGGGGAGCATAGCCCCACCCCCGTGGTGGGCCTCTGCCGCCCCTCGTGCGCTTCTCTCAGCGCGCGGGGTGCAGCCCGGCCAGGGTGACCTTGACCAGTCGACGGACTGCGGCCTCGGAGGACAGGGTGCCCGCTGCTGTGAGGGCGTGGAGGCAGTAGCGCGCCAGCTCGTCCGGCGCGACATCATCCCGGAGCTTGCCTGTTGCCGCGACCTCGGTCAGCAGGTCTTGGATCAAGTTGATGAGCTGCTGTTGGGCCTGGGTGACATGCTCGCCTCGGTGCAGGAGCGCCCCGAGTTCAGGGCCGTGGCGCTCACGGTGGTAGGAGATGAGCGCATAGGCGGTGAGCACCGCTTCGAGCCGCTCGGCGGCATCGCCGGCCTGGTCCCGGAGTTGGGCGAGATGTTCGAGGTGGCCGGTGACGTGACGTTGGTGCCAGGCGGCCAGGATCGCTTCGACGTCGGGGAAGTACTTGTACAGCGTCGCCCGTCCGATGCCGGTCTTCTCGGCGATCTTCGACATCGTCACCGATGTCAGTCCGTGCTCGGTCACCAGCGCCCACGTGGTGTCCAGGATGGCCTCACGCACCGCATGGCGGTGTGCCTCGATCGTCTCGTTCCACAGCTTCGGCACCACCCCACTATACGTGGCGACGAGGTCATATCACCTTGACTTGACAGAGACAGATTGTCTCGCAAAGCTGGCCGTCGTGAGACCCGTACCCCCTACGCACCACATCAGGAGACAGGAGGCGGTCATGGCTGACCCGCCGAGCGGCCCCGACACCGGCGACGACACCGGCATGGGACCTGACCGGGGATCGACTCCCGGGATGCCACGCTGGGTGAAGGTGTTCGGGCTCATCGCCCTCGTCGTGGTCGTGCTGTTGGTGATCCTGCTCCTCACCAAGGGGCCGGGGGGACATGGCCCGGCTCGCCACTTTGACGGCCAAGCACCGCCTGCGAGCATCACAGCCGGCCTCGCACCTCTGGCGGTGGCCTCAATAGCCACCTCACCCCGAGGATGACCCCCGATGACCATGACACCCCACCCCCGCAAGATCGCGCTCATCGCGCACGTTGCGAGCACGGTCGGCTGGCTCGGCGCGGTCCTCGTTTTCCTGGCTCTCGCCGTCATCGGCGTGACCAGCGAGGATGCCCAGACGGTGCGCGGCGCCTATCTCGTGATGGAGCCGGCCGCCTGGTTCGTCCTCGTCCCATTGGCCTTCGCCTCGCTGCTGACGGGGATTGTCCAGTCCCTGGGCACCCCGTGGGGCTTGTTCCGGCACTACTGGGTCGTGTTCAAACTTCTGATCACCGTGGTTGCCACCGTCGTCCTGCTGCTGTACATGGAGACGTTCCGCTACATGGCCGACGTGGCGGCCGATCCCCGTGCCGATCTCGACGTGGTGCGCAACTCATCGCCCGTTTTCCACGCCATGCTTGCCTTGCTGGTGCTGTTCGTAGCCATGGTGTTGGCGGTCTTCAAGCCGCGGGGCATGACCCCGTACGGGCACCGTAAGCAGCACGACCTGCGGCGCAATCAGCGGGAGCAGCGGACGGCCTCCGTGCGGTAGACGCTGCGACTCCTGCCCGGGCAGCCGAACCCGTCTTCTGCCAGTGATCGGCGGCCTTATCGGTGCTGCGCGCGCTGTACCCCTCTGCGGTGGGCCTGCCCTCGAAAGCCGCCGCCGGCTCGTCGATGTCACCCTGGACGGACTTGCGCCCGGTTCCGTGAACCGCGCCCGATCACGGCATCCGGTCCTCGGCTGGATCCGCTCGTCTGCTGCGGGCGTGATCCCCGGCGCTGCGCGATCGGCCGCGACCAGACCTCATTCGGGTGAGGCGGTGCTGCGTGACCTGAGACAGCGGCTGCATCTGGTGATCCTCAACTACGTCGGTCGGTGACAACGAGAGGACTGGGGTCTGCTCATGAGTCCGGACACGCACGTTGGCGAAGGGGCGGATACAGCCGACTCCCGACGGCGCAGGATGACGCTCGCCGGCGGGCTCATGGTCGGGGGCTTCCTTCTCAATGTCATCTTGACTGCCGCACTTCATCCTTCGGGGGAGGAAGACGACCACCCGGCGATCTTCACCGAGTATGCAGACAGCGGCACCTGGATCGCCGTTCATCTCGGTCAGTTCATTGGCGTCCTGGTGACGCTGAGCGGTCTGCTCGTGCTGTACCGCGTCCTGCGCGGTGCCGACGGGTCTTCCCTGGTTGCGCAGCTCGCAGCCGCGGCAGCTGTTGCGACCGCCGCGGTCTGGGCTGTCTTGCAGGGGCTGGACGGCGTGGGGCTGAAGCAGGCCGTCGACTCATGGGTCAGCACGTCGGGCGCGGAGAAGACGATCCGCTTTGCCAACGCCGAGACCGTGCGCTGGCTGGAATGGGGATTCCAGAGCTACTTCCGCATCCTGCTTGGGCTGACCCTCGCGCTCTTCGGGACCGCGATTCTCGCCAGTCGCCGGGTCGCTGGCTGGCTGGGCTGGACGGCGCTTGTTGCGGGTGTGTGCTCTGTGATCTTCGGAGTCGACGTGGGCTACAGCGGCTTGGCCAGTGGGCTCCAGGGCGTCCTCGGTATCGTCATCTTCATCCTCGTCCTGGTTTTCGCCGCCGGAGTGCTCGTCACCGGAGTACGTGAGCACGGGCGGCGCGACCTTTGAACCGATCGGTGCGCCAGTGGTCGCCGTGGTCTCACCCAAGAATGACTAGCTGACCCGTCGGCGCCGTTCGGCAGGTGAAGTGAAACCGCGTCGAGGCCTGCCACCGACACCTGTGTGGGATCACGGCGCAGACAGCAGCCAGTGGCCGAACGCCAAGCGACCGGATCGGCCCCAAGCCGATGATCGCCGGTGGTCTTGCGGCCGTGGAGCCAGTCGGCACGACCTCGACGCCGAGGGCTGCATCAAGGTCACGGCGCCGTCGACCCGTACGAGCCTGGCCGGGGTATTCGCCGCGGGAGACGTCGTCGACCACACCGACCTCCAGGCCATCACCGCCGCCGGCACCGGCGCGGCCGCGGTTCGGACGCCGAACGCTACCTCGCCGCCCGCAAGGCGGCCGAACCCGAGCAAGAACCCGCCGCCGTCCCCGCCCCGCGGTGCCACTGAGAGCCGGGTTACCGCGGGCGCGTGCCATCTGCATCCCCACGTCAGTGGTAGGCGTGGACCACGGCGTGGCCCTTGCCGCGGCCGATCATCCACTTGTTGACCGGGGTGGTGATCAGGAAGGCGACCGCGAAGCCGCCCAGGAGGGCCGACCAGAACAGTCCCTCGGACAGGTGGGCGTCCATCGCGCCCGGAGTGAGGGCGATGATGACGTTGTCGACCAGTTCCATCACGGCGATCGAGACGGTGTCGGCGGCGAGCGCGACTTTGATGGCGGTCTTGAAGTCCAGGCCGGCCCGAAGGACGGCGAACATCGTGAAGGAGTAGCCGAACAGGAATGCGAGCACGATCGCCAGGGCCATGGTTGGCGCGTTGCGCCATAGCAGGGCGGTGCCGATGGCCATGCCGAGGATCTCGCCGATGGCGCATCCGGTCAGGCAGTGCAGGGTCGCCTTCGCTGCTGTTCCCCAGGACGCTCCCGCGTGCCCGCCGTGGAGTGCCGCGTGGTCAGCGTGACCGCGCTGGCCTTCGTGGAGGCCGTCGTGGTGCGCGGTGCCGGTGTGGTCGGAGGTGTGGTCCATGGCGTGTCTCCCCATTCCCGTCCAGTGTGGCCCCGGTTCTGCGGGTTGCACATCAGAACCAGTTACCCCCAGGGGGTATTCCTGTAGCGTTTCGCGGTTGCGTCCGGCCGCAACCGCACCGTCCGGGTGCGGCTGGCGGCATCGGCGATTCGCAGGCGGTCTCGGTGCCGTCGGCGGCCAGCGGGACGCCGGGCGGTCAGGGGCGCCACCCGGCCGTCCGCAGCCAGCGCGATATGCGGCCCCAGCTCGGGCTACTCGACGGTGCCCGGGGCGGGAACACCGGGGGACGGCACGGAAGGTGCGTGCGCGTCGATGCTGTGATCAAGGCCCAGTGCTGGTGGCCGCCCACTGCTCGGGGCTCTTGGGATGCACGGTGAGGTCGAGCAGCGATAGCTGTGCGCGCTTGTCCCAGCTGCGGCCGTCGTCACCGCAGCTCGCCGACGTCGAGCCCGGGACGCGCTACCTCGCCGCACCGAGGCCGGGCTGACCGATCGCGGCGCGTAAGCGCCTTCGCAGGCTGTGCTCAGGAGCGCACGAGCCGTGCGATCGCGTCGGATGCCTCCTTCAGCTTCTGCTCCTTCTCCTCGCCACCCTCGGCGACCGCATCGCTCACGCAGGTGGCCATGTGCTCCTCGAGCATCTGCAAGGCGAACGACTGGAGTGCGCGGGTGACTGCCGAGACCTGGGTGAGGACGTCGATGCAGTACGTGTCCTCCTCGACCAGCCGCTGCAAGCCGCGTACCTGGCCCTCGATGCGGCGCAGCCGCACGATCACGTCGTCTTTGTGCTTCTTCTGACCCGCCATGGCTTCGTCTTTCCTTCCCCCTCGCCGGCCGCCCGCATGCTTCGAGCTCATCTCGAAGATACCCCCTGACCGTATGAACCAGGCTGTGGTCGCCGGGAAGGCCGAAGGCTAGCGCCGGGCGGATCCAGCCCCCTCGGATACCCACGGGGGTATGCAGCGAGTCAGCCGGGTTAGTATCGGAATACCGGGTGGGGGTACCTGGTTGTCTTGACGCCCCTTTCACTCGGCTTGTGGAGCCCCATGCTGATGATCGCGAGGAGAATGCCATGACGACTCAGGACGTCTACACCGTAAAGGGCATGACCTGCGGCCACTGTGTGAGCGCGGTGCAGGCCGAGGTCGGTGGCCTGGACGGCGTGAAGGATGTCGAGGTGGATCTGGCATCGGGCCGGGTGGCTGTCACCAGTGTGGAGCGCCTCGACTTCGACCAGGTGGCCGCGGCTGTCGACGAGGCGGGCTACGAGCTGGTCTCCCGCGACGAGCGATGAGCACGGCGGTCAGGCTGGGCGTCTACGCTGCGGCACTCGCCGCGGCGTTCCTGGTGGCCTTCGGTGTGGGCTGGCTCATCGGACCGATCGGCGGGGACGGCGGCACGGGAGGCCATGAGATGCGAGTCGACGAGCACGCGGACCACAGGAGCATGGGGCTCGGGGCACGCGCCTCCGTGCTGACCGGAGAGGATGCGCAGTGAGTACGGTCGGGCACGAGCTCGGTTCGGTCGAGCTGTCCATCGGGGGCATGACGTGTGCCTCGTGCGCGGCTCGTATCGAGAAGCGGCTGAACCGCCTGGACGGCGTCACCGCCACGGTCAACTACGCCATGGAGAAGGCGCAGATCCACTACCCGGACTCGTACACCCCCGACGACCTCGTCGCGGAGGTCGAGAAGGCCGGGTACACCGCGCAGCCGCCCGCCCCGCCGCGCGAGGAGCCGGCCGATGGGGAAGAGGCGGCGGCCGCGGAGGCGGATCCGACGCGCTCGCTGCGGGAACGCTTGCTGATCTCCATGGCGCTGTCGATCCCGGTGATCATCCTGGCGATGGTGCCCTCGGCGCAGTTCGACAACTGGCAGTGGGCATCGCTGACGCTGGCCGCGCCGGTCGTGGCGTACGGTGCGTGGCCGTTCCACAAGGCAGCGTTCACGAACCTGCGCCACGGCGCGGCCACCATGGACACGCTGATCTCGCTGGGCACCCTGGCGGCGTTCGCCTGGTCGCTGTACGCGCTGTTCTTCGGTGATGCGGGCATGCCGGGGATGCGCCACCCCTTCGAGCTCACCATCAGCCGGACCGACGGGGCGGACAGCATCTACCTCGAGGTCGCGGCCGGCGTCACGACGTTCATCCTGGCCGGACGCTACTTCGAGGCGCGCTCCAAGCGCCGGGCGGGCGCGGCTTTGCGTGCCCTGATGGATCTGGGGGCCAAAGACGTGGTCGTGCTGCGCGGAGGGCGCGAGGAGCGGATCCCCGTCGGGCAGCTCGCCGTCGGCGATGTCTTCGTCGTACGGCCCGGGGAGAAGGTCGCGACGGACGGCGTGGTGACGGAGGGGACCTCAGCGGTGGACGCGTCCATGCTGACCGGCGAGTCGGTGCCGGTCGAGGTCGGGCCGGGCGACGAGGTCGTCGGGGCCACGGTCAACGCCGGCGGCCGCCTGCTGGTGCGCGCCAGGCGGGTGGGTTCCGACACCCAACTGGCGCAGATGGCCAGGCTGGTCGAGGAGGCCCAGAACGGCAAGGCCGAGGTCCAGCGCCTGGCCGACCGGATCTCCGGCGTCTTCGTCCCGGTCGTGATCGCCCTGGCGCTTGGCACGCTCGGCTTCTGGCTCGGCGCCAACGGCAGCTGGTCCGAGGGCTTCACCGCGGCGGTGGCCGTCCTCATCGTGGCCTGCCCGTGCGCGCTCGGCCTTGCCACTCCCACCGCGCTGATGGTCGGCACCGGCCGCGGGGCCCAACTGGGCATCCTGATCAAGGGGCCCGAGGTCCTGGAGTCGACCCGGCGCGTGGACACCGTGGTGCTCGACAAGACCGGCACGGTGACCACCGGCCGGATGAGCCTGGTGCAGGCGCTCCCAGCCTCCGGGGTCGACCGGGAGAAGCTACTGCGGCTGGCCGGAGCGGTCGAGGCCGCCTCCGAGCACCCGATCGCGCAGGCCATCGCCGCGGGAGCCGCTGCGGAGACCGGCGGGGACCTGCCGGGCGTGGAGGACTTCGCCAACTCCGAGGGCATGGGCGTGCAGGGCGTTGTCGATGGCCACGCGGTCGTCGTGGGCCGCCACCGACTGCTCGAGGAGTGGGTCATTCCGCTGCCCGAGGAGCTGGCGGAGGCGATGGCCGAGGCCGAGCGTCACGGCCGTACGGCTGTGGCGGTCGCCTGGGACGGCGAAGCCCGGGGCGTGCTGGTGGTCTCGGACACGATCAAGCCGACGAGCGCGGCGGCGATCCGCCAGTTCCGCGAGCTGGGGCTGCGCCCGATCCTGCTGACCGGCGACAATGCCACGGCCGCCCGTACCGTCGCCGACCAGGTCGGCATCGCTGCGGACGATGTGATCGCCGAAGTGATGCCCGCCGACAAGGTCGGTACGGTTCGGCGGTTGCAGGACGAGGGGCTGAAGGTGGCCATGGTCGGCGACGGGGTGAACGACGCCGCGGCACTGGCCCAGGCCGACCTGGGCCTGGCAATGGGGACCGGCACCGACGTCGCCATCGAGGCCAGTGACCTTACGCTCGTACGCGGTGACCTGAGGGTCGCGGCGGACGCCATCCGCCTCGCCAGGCGGACCCTCACGACGATCAAGGGCAACCTGTTCTGGGCCTTCGCCTACAACGTGGCCGCGCTGCCCCTGGCCGCGGCCGGGATGCTCAACCCGATGATCGCGGGCGCTGCGATGGCCTTCTCCTCGGTCTTCGTGGTCTCCAACAGCCTCCGCCTGCGCGGATTCCGGGCCCTGGCGGAGAACCGCGCGGAGGCCGTGGAGGCGGCCGCCGACGAACAACGGATCCCCACCGGCGCCGCGGCGGCCTGATCACCCCCTCACATTCCGGCTGCCCTTCCTCTCACCGGGCAGGGCAACCGAACGTCTGAGAGAGGAGTCAGCAATGAACCGGTCCATGGACTTCCTGCGACGAGCCGCGGCCAACCCCGAGGTCCGGCTGGTGGCCGCGACCCTGCTCCAGGCAGCCGCGGCCCGGCTCGAGCGGCCGAGCTCCGCCGCAGCCGCGCATCGATGCGGCTGTCCGACTCCCGGCGCCGTGCATCGCTGAGCCTGGGAGGACAGGTAAGCACGATCAAGGTGAACCAGTTCCCCCAGGCCTTCGCCTACAGGGTCGCCGCCCTCCTCCGGCCGCCGCCCGGACCGCTGAACCCCCGTTCGCCGGGGCCGCGATGGCCTCCTCCTCGGTCTTCGCAGGGAGCCCCTGGAGAGCAGCCCGGCGGGAGCGTTTCCCGGCCGAACAGCGATACCGCGCATGCCGGGGCGGGGGCGAGGGCGGGTGGTGTGTCAGTCGGCGGGCCGGGCCGTGTAGTCCCCGGCCTGCTCCACCGCGGCGATCAGTTCCGCGGTGTTCACGGCCGCCCCCTCCTCCAAGCGCACGGTCGTGCGTCCCGCCTTCACGTCGGTGGTGGATGACCGGACTCCGGGGAGGTCCTCCAACTCGTCGTCGATGAGCAGGCCACAACTGGAGCAGTGCATGCCCTCGACAAGCAGTACCACCCGCGGGCCGGTCCCGGGCTCGGAGGCCGTCTCCGTCTTGCGGTTGAAGAGCCTCATGCTTTGTCTCCCTGGAAGGTGATGGTGCCGGTCTGCATGCCCATGGCGCAGGAGAAGCGGAGCGTGCCGGGCTTTCGGGTGCCCAGGTCGACCTTGGTGTCGCCGTCGCGTTTGACGATCTCCTGGACGCCGAGTTCGGGGATGGTGAAGGCGCGGGCACAGCCGCCGGAGTCCTTGCCGTGCAGGACCAGCGTGGTGGGCACGCCCGCCTTCGCGGTGAACTGGGTGGGGACGTAGAAGTCCGTCACGGTCAAGGTGATGATCTGCTTGCCGGAGGCGTCGAGGCGTACGGGTGCACCGGGCTCCGACGTCTGCCCGCCCCTGGACCCACCGCCTCCGGATCCGCCCTCAACGGTGAACGGTTCACTCGCCGCAGCGGGCTGGTCCTGAGCGGTGAAGGAGACCCAACCTCCGGCCTGCAGCGCGGACCCCATCGTCCATACCGCGAGGGTCAGTACCACCACACCAGTGAGCGCGGCCAGCCGGCCGGACAGCACCCGGCTCGTACGGCGGAACAGGTAGCCGAGCGCAGCGAACAGCGGCGCGGTGCCGACCACGAACCCTGCCATCACCGCGGCTCCGGACACGGCGGATCCGGAAGTGATCGCGACCAGCTCCATGGAAAGTGTCACCCCGCAGGGCACCAGCACCGAGGCGAACCCGATCAAGGCCGGGGTGGCGACCGAGTCCGTCTTTGCGCTGCGTCGCAGCAGCCGCCCGAACGAGGCCGGGGGACGGGGCACCAGCCGCCCCACCGCCTTGACCCCGAAGAGGTCCAGCGCGAACAGCACCATCAACGCCCCGGCGGCCAGCAGCAGCACCGCCTGTGTACGAGGGCTGGGCTGGATCGCGGCGCCGAAGACCCCGAGCAGGGCGCCGAGGAGGGTGTGGGAGAGCAGCTTCCCGGTGAGGAACGCGCCGACCGGGGCCAGGTGCCCGGCGGTCAGTTCCAGGGACGCGGCGGACGCCCTTCGCGCGGAGGGCGGTCGCTTGGATGGGGACTTGGAAGACGTAGGCGACGTACGAGCGGGGGCCGTGGCGGGGTCGCGGCGGGCGACCGCGCCGGCCAGCAGGCCCCCTTGAACGGCGGCGCACGAGGCGCCACCGGCGAGCAGACCGGTGCTCACACCGGTGATGAGCAAGGTGATGGACGATGGCATCCGTCGTTACTCCTGTTCGGATACGACGGCACGCGCACAGGTATGGGGTTACGGGCGTGCCGAGGCGGACGTGAAGGATGTCGGCGTCCCGCGAGGCGGTAACAGCCTCACGGGCCCGAGCCTTCACGTCCTCGACACGCACAACCGGTGAAGATCAGGAGGGGGCAGCGCCGGAGGCGGCGCGTTGGGTTGCGCCACCACGGCCGCAGGGGAGCAGCCCATAGCTTCCGGCAGACCGGTCAGTGCAGGGCCCGGCTGGACGTCGTGGCCGAGGGTGGCCTTCGGCGCCGCGCACTGCTGTTCGACCATCGGGCAGTGCGCACCATGGCCGGCCGCATCGGTCGCCGTCGGAGTCAGCGCCGCTCGTCCGGCTGCGGCTGCGGGCGTGTGACCGGAAGCGTGGCCGCTGCCCGCGGCCGGCACGGACATCTCCATCGGAGTCATCGAAGCGGGCATCGCCATCGCGGGTCGGGCCAGTCCCGTCAGGCAGAACATAAGGGCGCACACGAGAAGCGCCCCGGACCACGCCCGGAGCGGCATCAGCACGCGTCGCGACATGCGCGCCATGCTAAGGCACCGCACTCGCCGTGGGCCGAAGATGCCGCCGTTCAAGCCCGTCGCACCAGCTCAGCGGCCTGGTGGAGCGCGGACGGGGTGGGCTACTCGCCCTCCGGCCAGTCGTAACTGCTGGGTACGTCGACCTTCTGATCCGCCGGCCCGTACACGATTGCGATCTCGTCGTGCGCCTTGAATTCGATGGCGGCGGGGTTGCCCGCGTACGGCTTGCCGTTGACGTAGGCGCGGAAGCTGTTGCCGTCACCGGCCTTCAGCCCACCGATCGAATCCTGGGTGAGGGCGACATCCCACTCGGTCATGAACTGGCCGAGAGAAAAGGTGGCCTTGACCGGGGACTCGATGTGGATCACGCCATTCGCCTCATGCGTGTGCAGCGGGCTGATCTGCTGGTCCCGCTGGTCGATCCCGATGTCCGCGGGAACGGAGACCGGCTTGCCGTCCACGACGACGTCCAGATGGGCGTGGATGTGCTCCACGTTTCCCTCCTCCCCGAGCATCGGCAGCCCGGCGGCTTGTACCCGTGCGGCGGGGTCACCGGGTGCGTTCCACGGGGGGTCGGTCGTACGGCCCTCCGCTGTCTTCATGGGAGTGGCCGGGATGCTGGCCTCGGTCGGAGCCTGGGGCGAGGACGGACCGCCGCCCTGGTTCGAGAGCACCGCGACCGCGACCGCGATCACGATCCCGAGCACCGCCACACCCGCCACGAAGACGACCAGCAGACGGCGGCGGCGCTCGAGCCGGGCCTCCTGCTCGCGCAGCGCGGCGGCGCGGGCTCGGCGGCCTTCGGATGGCTCTCTGCCGGGCTTATGGGACATGGCGGCACATCCTGGCGCTCCAGATCCGGGCACATTTTAGACAAATGCCCATATCCAGACTAAGCGGCGACGACGGACGGCGAATTCATGGCCACGGAATCCTTCGCCTTGCTCTTGGGGGAAGGCCAGCTTCGCGCGCGCAGGCACGGAACACGGGAGGCAGTCGACGTGCCAAAGAGCTGACGCTCGCAGCCGTCGCTGACAAGTGCTCTGTGAGCTCCTCTATGTGCCGAGTGGGCCGTCGAGCACGGAGAGGACAGGGCCCCTGGTCAGGCCCAGGGCGATAGAGGCGGCTGCGGCGTAGTACGCGGTCGCAGCCGCTGCCTCGGAGACCGGGAACGCGTGGTCCTGCGTTCGGCTGGGGACCGCCGGGGGCAGTTCAGCTGAAGTAGTAGAAGAGCGATGTGACCGTGTTGGCCACGTCGAGGACGGCCAGCCGGGCGTAACCGCCGTCGATGACGGCGCTGAACACCTCCAGCTTGCCCCGGAAGACCGCGGTCGGCGGGGTGCCGACCAGGCCCAGCTGGCAGATCACCAAGGCGGCGGCGAGATCAGGTCGTTGCCGCGCCAATCCGCGGTAGTCGTCGATGCTACGAGCGTGTAACAGGATCTTGTCGAAGTGTCCTGGTCGGGCGTGACTCATGGTCCTGTACGAGCTCTCCCGCGCCCTCCGCCCGATTCATGCGCGACGAAGGGCATCACCGAAGGCCTCGCAGGCGAGGGATGAAGGTCCAGGCCTCTCGCGTGGTCCGGCACCGGTTGCCGGTGCCAGGCAGTCAGGCCCGGCCCGACGTGTCCGCACCCCGGCATTCTGCGGGCTTCTCGCGGTACTTACCCTGGTCGGCAACACCGGTCTCGCGTGTGACACGAGAAACCATTTCGGACCGAACGGAACCTGATGGCAAGAGATGAGGACGGCAGATCGAGCGCTGATACCCCTAGCGTCTACCAGCAGGCCATGGCACCGAACGGTTTGTCGCCGCGTGCGGCAGTGGCGATGTCGCTGGTGATCGCGGTGCTGCTCGGGGCGTTGTCGGGGCTTGTGATGTTTCCTGCGGCCCTGCATCTGCGCTCGCTCCAGGACGGCGAGCGTGCTCAAGCAACGTTGCACAAGAGTGGCTCGTGCATGGCCGGGCACTGTCAGGTCACATTCGAGGCGGACGGTCGGACCATCGTGGCAGATCTGCCGGTGGGCAGCGGCGGCGGGAAGAACGCGGTCGGGACCGAATGGACGGTGCGCTATCAGGCGGATGATCCGCTGACGGTCGCCCGTGAAGAGGACGTCGGGGGCGGCGGCGCCTTGGTATTTGCGGTGCTGTCAGGAGCGTTCACACTGCTCTTCCTGGTGGCGGCGGTCTGGATGGCGCTCTACTCGGCGAGACAGCGGCGTGCGGCCATCGGCCCACGCTGCCCGGATGGGGGAGCTGAGGTCGGCTCGTAATCCTGGGGTGAGGATTCGACGCGGAGACTGGGGCCCCGTCTCCCGGCAAGGTGTGTCCGGGCTGCCTAACTGTCCGGTTAGCACGCTGGCCTGCGGGTGCAGGGCTTGTCGCGGCTAGCGGGAGCGGCCCGGCGACCCTGGAACCGTGGCAGTTTCCGAGCTGCTAAGAGCTCGTACCAGGTTCATGAGTCGGCCTTCTTGAGGCGCCTCCAGCAGATCAGGCCGCAGGCCAACGAGAGGAAGGCGTCGTGGAGTTCGAGGCGTCGTTCCCATCGGAAGGCGAGGCGTTTGAATTGGTGGAGCAGGGCGAAGGTCTGCTCGACGACGTAGCGGAGCTTGCCCAGGCCCTTGATGTTCGGGGCGCCTTTGCGGGAGATCACCGGCATGATCCGGCGTTTTCGCAGTTCACGACGGACGGCCCGGGAGTCGTACGCCTTGTCGCCCAGCACGGCGTCGGGGCGTCGGCGGGGATGGCCCGGACGCCCGGCGACCGGTGGGATGCCGTCGACCAGGGCGAGGGTCTGCGTGATGTCGTTGACGTTCGCTGCGGTGGTGATGACCTTGAGCGGGGTGCCCTTCCCGTCGCAGATCAGGTGGTGTTTGCTGCCTGTCTTGCGCCGGTCGACCGGCGACGGGCCGGTCGCGGCTCCCCCCTTTTCGCGCGGATGTGGGAACCGTCCACGCATGCGCGGGACCAGTCGAGTTCGCCAGCCGCGTTCAGTTTCGCGAGCAGGATGCGGTGCAACTGGTCGAAGACTCCTGCCTGTTGCCAGCGGTCCAGGCGTCGCCAGCAGGTCTGTCCGGAGCCGAACCCCAGCTCCAGGGGCAGGAGTTGCCAGGTGATGTCCTGGTGCAGGACCTACAGGATGCCCTGCAGGCACAACCGGTCGGGCACCGGTTTAGGCCCCGGCGACCGCTCGGGCCAGGGCGGCAGCAGCGGTTCGATCACTGCCCACAAGTCATCGTCCACGATCCACGGCCGAGTCGTCACCCCCACCGAACGGTCAGATCGTCACAACAGTCACGCCCGCCAGGGCACTTCGACAAGATCCTGTTACGCGCTCTACGGGCCTTTAGCAGGGCGCAGACCACGGCGAAGGTGCCAGGGTTCGTGACCGCGTAGCCGGCCAGGCAGAAGAGCAAGGGGCTGCTGCGCGACGTCCGAGCGGCCGGCCATAGCCACGGGCATCAGGAGGCCGCTTTCTTGCACGGCGCGCTCGTGGGCCTCGAATTGGAGCATGGGGGCCACCGGCGAGCGCAACGCCGGTGCCCAGCGCGGCAGAGGTTGATATGCCCGCGGCCCGAAGGCGGCGCGGCGGCGCAGGACGGTTGCGACACGGCAACGACTCGACCTCGGTTCACGTTGGCCAATTCACACATCGTTCAGAGGATCAGTGCGCGAGCCGGGCTCCGCATGCCGTTAGGATCACGGCATGGTCACGGTCCGGCCGACATCCAGCCTGCCGCGGACCCGCCTCACGTGGGCGGGTCTGTTGCGCGTGTCGTGGCTGGCTGCGCTGCTGCTGGGCCTGCTCTATACGCACGGCGTCAGTGGCGAGAGCGCCGCGGCGCACATGTCCACCGGCTCGACCGCAGCATCTGCCCATGCCTCCTCGCATGCTGCTGAGGTGCACCCGGCGGGCGGCGGGACGCCTGCCGAACACTCCGACGGCCATCACGAGCCCGCTCCCGCCGATCACGACGACGAGGCCGGTCACGCGGGGCCAAGTTGCCTGTCCGGGAAGCCGCAGCAGGGAGTTGACCTGCCGGAGCCCTGCACTACGCCGACGGATGTCGTGCCACTCGCGGCGCCCACTGAGACCCGGGCACTCGAGCCGGCGGTCGTGAGCGGGTCGGCGCCATCGCCACCACAGAGAGATCCTGCGATTCTGCAGGTTTAGAAGCCTGGTGCATCCGAACTGGCCAGGAGCTGAGTCGACGGCAGCCGCTCGCTGCCACTCTCGGCTGCTGATCGAGTACAGCCAGTTCCGGTGCCTGTTGGGCCGCATCCCCATGTTCCCGTGACGCAGGGCGAACGGTCCTTCCCCGGCACCTTCCCGCTGTCCGCCTGACCTGCCCTGCCGCGCGCCGAACCTCTACGCCCGCGGCTGTCGTACGGAGCATCGGTGACGTACACCCCCCTTCTTCCTGCCCTAATGCGCCTGGCCCGCCTACCGGCGGGCATGAGAGCTCCATTGCCCCGGCCATCCGCCTCCCGGGTTCGACGGCTCCTCTGCCTGCCCGGAATCGTCCTGGGCGGTCTCCTGCTGCTGGCGTTCAGCTGCCCGCTGTCGGCGTACGGCGCTGAGCACCCCCACACCACACCCCGAGCAGTGGCCAGCCACTCCTTGGGATCCCCCGCCGAGGTGGAGCCCTCGGACGCTCCCGTCCCGCATCACGGTGCCGCTTGCCGGCTCCCTGCCGGGAGCCGCGTGAGTGCGGCCCCGCAGCCACTTGCTCTCACCGGCTCGCCTCTCGCGGCCCTCACCGTCGCGCTCGCGACCGTCCTGCCACGTTCGCGACAGGGACTGGACGTCCGGGAGAGACCGCGGACGCGGTCCACAGCTCAGGAACGGCTCGTGCGCATCTGCCGGTGGCGGATATAGGCCTCGTCGGTGAGACCGCAGATTTGCGGCCACGCGAGATGACCATCCGCACCCGCACCCGTACAGACGATCGAGAGCGAATGATGCAGTCACTTTCCCCCACAACCTCCCCTGCCCGCACGCACCGCTGCGGGGCCGCCGTGGCCGGGTCCACGCCGTCCACGCAGACCGGCCACGGCATGTCCGGCCTGGTAGGGAACACCCCGCTCCTGCGGGTGTCCGAGCCGCTCGCCCCCGCCGGGCGCGGCTTCTGGGCCAAGCTGGAGGGTTTCAACCCCGGTGGCATAAAGGACCGTCCCGGCCTCCACATGGTCGAACGCGCCCGCGCCCGCGGCAACTTGCGCCCTGGCGGCCGGATCATCGAGTCCACCAGCGGCACCCTCGGCCTGGGGCTCTCCCTCGCCGGCATGGTCTACGGGCACCCCGTCACCCTGGTCACCGACCCCGGCATGGAGCGGTCCATGACCCAGCTGCTGACCGCGTACGGGGCGCAGGTCAACGTCGTCTCCGAGCCGCACCCCACCGGCGGCTGGCAGCAGGCGCGCCGCGACCGGGTGACGCAGCTGATGGCGCAACACCCTGGCTCCTGGTGCCCGGATCAGTACAACAACCCCGACAACGTGGCCGCGTACACCCCGCTCGCACTGGAGCTGGCCTCCGAGCTGGGCCACATCGATGTCCTGGTGTGCAGCGTGGGCACCGGAGGGCATTCCGCGGGGGTCTCTCGAACCCTGCAGCAGTTCTACCCGGAGCTGAAGCTCATCGGGGTGGACACCATCGGCTCGACGATCTTCGGGCAGCCCGCCCGTACGCGCTTGATGCGCGGGCTGGGTTCCAGCATCTATCCGCGCAACGTCGCGTACGACAACTTCTCCGAAGTGCACTGGGTGGCCCCCTCCGAGGCAGTGTGGACGTGCCGGCAGCTCGCGGCGTCCCACTACGCCACCGGCGGGTGGAGCGTGGGCGCGGTCGCTCTGGTCGCCGGATGGCTGGCCCGCACGTTGCCCGCGGACACCCGGATCGCGGCGATCTTCCCCGACGGCCCGCAGCGCTACCTCGGCACGGTCTACGACGACGACTACTGCGCAGCCCATGGCCTGCTCGACGCACCACCGGCCCTCGAACCGGAGGTGATCGGGCGCCCGGACGAGAAGGACGTCACCCGCTGGACGCGCTGCAGCAGCGTCGTCGACCCGCTCACCTTCGCCGGAGAGCCGGAGGAGGCAGGCGTGGTCGATCTGATCGACGAAGCCGAGGCGGCTGCGGGTCTCGCCGAGTCCGGTGCCGAGGAGGCCAAGTGAAGAGCATCTTCGTGCAGATGCGCTCCTATGATCGCAGCGTCCAGCTGTTGATGGTGAACCAGTTCACCATCAACCTCGGCTTTTACATGCTGATGCCGTACCTGGCTGCTCACCTCTCCGGCACCTTGGGGCTTGCCGGGTGGCTGGTCGGTCTCATCCTGGGCGTACGGAACTTCAGCCAGCAGGGCATGTTCCTCTTCGGCGGCACCCTGGCCGACCGGTTCGGTTACAAGCCGATGATCGTCGCCGGATGCGTCCTGCGTACCGTCGGCTTCGCCACCCTTGGGCTGGTGAACTCGCTGCCCGCTCTGCTGGCGGCCTCCGCGGCCACGGGTCTCGCCGGGGCGCTGTTCAACCCGGCGGTCCGGGCGTACCTCGCCGCTGATGCGGGGGAGCGCCGGGTGGAGGCGTTCGCTCTGTTCAATGTCTTTTACCAGGCCGGGATCCTGCTTGGCCCGCTGGTGGGCATGGTGCTGACCGGGGTCGACTTCCGCGTCACCTGCCTGGTCTCGGCCGGGATCTTCGCGCTGCTGAGCATCGTGCAGATCCGCGCCCTGCCCGCCCGCCGGGGCAACGACGCGCAGGACTCCGGGGGCACGAACGCCGGGAAGCGGGATGGCGTGCTGGCCCAGTGGCGCGGCATCGTGGCCAACCGGCCGTTCCTGCTGTTCTCCGTGGCCATGATCGGCTTCTACGTCATGCAGTTCCAGGTGTATCTCGCCCTGCCGCTCGAGGTACGGCGCGTCGGCGGCGAAGGCGCCTTCGGTACGGCGACGGTGGCGGTGCTCTTCGCCGTCTCGGGCCTGAGCACGATCCTGTTCCAGACCAAGGTGACGGCGTGGTGCAAGGCCCGTATGGAGCCAGGGCGTGCGCTGACCTGGGGGCTGCTCACGATGGGCGTGGGCTTCGTACCCCTGCTGGCGGCCACGGCCGTACCCGTGCCGGACGGGGGAGTCGGCTTGTGGTTGCTCGCGGCGGTTCCCCCCACACTCGCCGCCCTGCTGCTCGCGGCGGGCACGATGATCGCCTATCCCTTCGAGATGGACACGATCGTCCGGCTCTCCGGCGACCGCCTCGTCGCTACGCACTACGGGTTGTACAACACCATCTGCGGAGTCGGCATCACCCTCGGCAATCTGCTCACCGGCGCCGCCTTGGACGCAGCCCGGGCAGCGGGGATGTCGGCGATTCCGTGGATCGCGTTGTCCGGTCTGGGGATTGCCTGCGCGGCCGCCCTGTACGGGCTGCACCGCACCGGCCGCCTGGCGCCGCCCGCGGTCAAGGCACAGCCCGAGCCGGAGCGGGCTACGGCCTGACACAACCGGCCCCGGCGTCGAGGGGCGGGCGAGCTGCCTGAGGGGACGATGCGCCGGCGAAGGGGCGGGGCGGTCGGGTGGCCGCCCCGCCCCTTCGGTCTCGGCTCAGTCGGCGGCCCGGAAGCCGCGCAGGCGCAGACTGTTGCCGACCACGAAGACCGAGGAGAACGCCATCGCGGCTCCGGCGATCATGGGGTTGAGCAGGCCGGATGCGGCGAGCGGGAGAGCGGCCACGTTGTAGGCGAAAGCCCAGAAGAGGTTGGACTTGATGGTGGCCAGGGTGCGGCGGGAGAGGCGGATCGCATCCGCGGCGGCCCGCAGGTCTCCCCGTACGAGGGTCAGGTCACCGGCCTCGATGGCGGCATCCGTGCCAGTGCCCATCGCCAGGCCCAGATCGGCCTGGGCCAGGGCTGCCGCGTCGTTGACACCGTCGCCGACCATGGCGACCGAACGCCCCTCGGCCTGGAGCCCCTTGACGACATCGACCTTGTCCTGAGGCATGACCTCGGCGATCACCCGGTCGATACCGACTTCGGCCGCGACGGACTCCGCGACCGCCTTATTGTCCCCGGTGAGCAGGATGGGCGTCAGGCCGAGGCCGCGCAGTCGCTTGATGGCTTCGGCGCTGGTCTCCTTGACCGCGTCGGCGACTTCGAGCACGGCCCGTGCCTCGCCGTCCCAGGCGACCGCTATCGCCGTTCGTCCCGCTGCCTCGGTCTCGGCCTTGGCGCGCTCCAGAGCGACGGGCAGGTCCATCGCCCACTCGGCCAGAAGCTTTTCGCGGCCGACGAGCACGGCGTGGCCCTCGACGATGCCCTGGACGCCGAGGCCCGGAATGTTCGCGAAATCCTCCGGCACGGGCAGGGTGCCGACCTTCTCCTCCGCGCCCTTCGCCACGGCCTGGGCGATCGGGTGCTCGGAGGCGTTTTCCAGCGCACCCGCCAGTCGCAGCACGTCGCTCCTGTCGACGCCGTCGGCGGTGTGGACTTCGAGCAGGGTCATCCTGCCGGTGGTGACGGTGCCGGTCTTGTCGAGGACGATGGTGTCGGCCTTGCGCGTGGTCTCCAGAACCTCGGGGCCCTTGATGAGGATGCCGAGTTGGGCGCCACGGCCCGTGCCCACCATGAGGGCGGTCGGGGTGGCCAGGCCGAGGGCGCAGGGGCAGGCGATGATCAGTACGGCGACGGCGGCGGTGAACGCCGCAGTCAGCCCCGCGCCGTTGCCGAGCCAGAAGCCGAGCGTGCCGAGCGCAAGGGCGATCACGACGGGGACGAAGACCGCGGAGATGCGGTCGGCGAGTCGCTGAGCCGCCGCCTTGCCGTTCTGCGCATCCTCCACCAGCTTGGCCATCCGGGCCAGTTGGGTGTCGGCGCCGACTCGGGTGGCCTCCACGACCAGCCGCCCACCAGCGTTGAGCGTCGCGCCCGTGACGGTGTCGCCGACCACGACCTCGACGGGGACGGACTCGCCGGTGAGCATCGAGGCGTCCACGGCCGAGGAACCCTCGACGACGGTGCCATCGGTGGCAATCTTCTCTCCGGGGCGCACGACGAACCGGTCTCCGACGGCGAGGTCCTCGGTGCGGATCAACTCTTGGCGGCCACCGCGGAGGACCGTGACTTCCTTGGCGCCGAGTTCCAGGAGCGCCTTGAGGGCCGCCCCGGCCTTGCGCTTGGAGCGGGCTTCGAAGTAGCGCCCGGCGAGGATGAAGGCCGTCACGCCGGCTGCGGCTTCGAGGTAGATGTTCCCGGCGCCGTCGGTGCGGGCGATGGTCAGCTCGAAGCCGTGGGTCATGCCGGGCATGCCGGCGGTGCCGAAGAACAGCGCCCACAATGACCAGATGAACGCGGCGCTGGTCCCGACCGAGATCAGGGTGTCCATCGTGGCGGCGCCGTGCCGTGCGTTGGTGAAGGCGGCCCGGTGGAACGGCCAGGCCGCGTACGTGACGACGGGCGCGGCGAGGGTGAGGGAAAGCCACTGCCAGTACTCGAACTGCCAGGCGGGGACCATGGCCATGGCGACCACCGGGACTGCGAGGGTCACGGCGGTGATCAGTCGATGGCGCAAGGGCCTGAGCTCGTCGGCTTCGTCGGCTTCGGTATCGGATGTGGCGCCAGCGCTGCCCGGGCTCTTGGAGGGGGCGGGCGGAGCGGCTGTGTAGCCGGTGGCCTCCACCGTGGCGATCAGGTCGTCCACGACGATGCCGCCGCGATAAGTGACCTTGGCCTTCTCGGTCGCGTAGTTGACGGTGGCTTCCACACCCTCCATGCGATTGAGCTTCTTCTCGATACGGGCGGCGCACGAGGCGCAGGTCATCCCGCCGATGGCGAGCTCGACCTCGGCTGTTTCGGGGACCGTGGTAGTCATCACTGCTCCTCGAGCTTGTGGATGGGGGCGCCGGTGCCCGGCCTGGCCGGGCACCGGCGCCTGATTCGCTGCGGGTCAGGCCCGGCCGGTGACTTCGTATCCGGCGTCGTCGACGACCTTCGCGATGAGCGCGTCGTCGGGCTCGCCCCCGGAGACCACGGTGACCTGCTCGGCGGAGAGGTCGACCTCGACGCCGATCACGGCGTCCAGCTCGCCGATCACCTTGGTGAGCGTGGACTTGCAGTGCCCGCAGGTCATGCCGGAGACGTTGTAGACGGTGGTGTGGCCATCGGCGACGGCGATGGACTCGCCGGTCGCGCCGGTGGAGCAGCTGCCGTCGGGAGTACAGCAGGACGACATGGGTTCCTCCTGGAGAGTGGTCGGCTGATCCGGCCTATACCCCTCAGGGGTATCCTGGCCGTGTGACCCCTGTATACCCCCTCCCCGTATTTGGTGCAAGGTTCCGTTCAGGCTTGCGACTATACCCCCTAGGGGTATAGTCGGAGGCTGTTGTGTCGCTCCGAATCGGCCTCCTGTGAAGGGACATGCCATGAACACCGGACTGAAGATCACCGCATTCGCCGCCGCACTCACGGCCTCCTTCGGCACCGCCTACGGGGTCGGGCGCGGACTCGACCCCGTGGCGTCGGGCCCCGAGCCTGCGGCCCATGCGGGCCACGCAACGGAATCATCGCCGGAGGGAGGCGACGGCCACCAGGAAGCAGGCCACGAGGCCGGCGGACATGAAGCGTCCCCGGCCGGCGGCCTCGAGGTCTCCGAGAGCGGCTACACCCTCAACCTGAAGACTCCGCGGATCGAGGCCGATCGCCCCACCGAGCTGCGCTTCGGCATCCTCGACAAGGACGGCCGCCAGGTCACGGCCTTCAAGCGGGCGCACGGCAAGGAACTCCATCTGATCCTCGCCGGACGTGACCTGTCCACGTACCGGCACCTGCACCCCACCCGCGCCGCGGACGGCACGTGGTCCACACCGGTGGACTTGCCGAAGGCGGGGGACTACCGGGTCTTCGCCGACTTCACCCCTGGTGCGAAGGGTGCCTCGAACCTCACGCTCGGCGCTGATCTCGCCGCCTCCGGCAACTATGAGCCAGTCGGTCTCCCCAAGGCTTCCCGCACCGTCGCCGTCGACGGCTACACCGTCACCGTCGATGGTGAACTGCGCCCCGGTGTGGCCCGGGAACTGAAGCTCACGGTGTCCAAGGACGGCCGCCCGGTCACCGATCTTGAGCCCTATCTGGAGGCGTACGGGCACCTGGTGGCCCTCCGCTCCGGCGACCTGGCGTACCTCCACGTTCACCCCAACGGCGCCCCCGGCGACGGCACGACCGAGCCCGGACCGGAGATCTCTTTCACCGCCACCGCACCCAGCTCCGGCTCCTACCGCCTCTTTCTGGACTTCAAGCACGAGGGAGAGGTCCGTACGGCAGCCTTCACCGTCGTGGCGGGCGACACCGGAGACGTGGACGGCCGAGAGGGGAAGGCGAGTGAGAGCGAGGGAACTGGCGGGCACCAGCACTGACCATGCCCCCGGAGGGCCGGCATCGGCGCCGCTGCCAAAGGGCGTTCAACAGCATGCGCTGCACAGCGGGCCGTCGAGGCGCCCGCACGGCCAAGCGCGCTACGAGTGGCGTGCCCCGGGACAGGGGCGGCGAGGAGAGCTCGGGGGACGTGGAGGCGGAGCCGCTGGTGCGTAGGACGGTGGCCGCTTCGGCGGCGAGTTCGAAAGGTACGCCCGCTGGAGGGGGCAGCAGAGGCCGGGGATGCCCAGGTGAGGGCGTACCCGGCCTTCTCCATCCGTCATGGTGATCCCGGAGGTGCGTAGCGGTAGCCCTCCGCGTCGATGGTCTCCGTCTCGAGCGTCTCTCTCACGGTCATTGCCGGGTCACTGGAGAAGTCCGGCAGGAGCGGCTTCACCTGGGGGTCCAGGGCCGCCGTGTCGAACCCCGGCGCGCCCCCCACCCAGGGCCACATCTGATCGTCCAGACGGTGTCCCGGGGGCGCCTCCGTGAGAGTGAAAGGGGAGAGCTCATGTGCCGGCGGATAGTGGTCCTCGGGTTTGGAACCGGGGACGTCATTGAGGCGCCGTGCCTGCCAGTTGGCCCACAGCCGGTCCACGTTGGAGTGGTGGAGCCAGAAGATGGGGTCGTTGGGGGAGAAGCCTCCGGACATATGGCCCCCGACGAAATTGTGACCCGTGTCGTGGGTGCGTGGTGTGATCGCGGTGTCGCCATGCTCCAGGACCGTCCAGAAGAACCACAGGGGGTGGGTGCTGGGCAGCTGGAGCACGAGCTGCTCGAGCTGAGTGACGTGCGCTGCAGTGGGAGGCCACGCGACCCCGTCGCTCCCCCTGGCCAGGGTGGTGCCGAATGTGTCCTCCAAGAGCGGGTGGATCGCGTACCCCTCCACCCCGGGCAGGTCGGTCGGCCACCATGTCGGCCGGTCCGCCGGGGGGACAGGGTTTCGCAGCACGCCATCGATCACGGGGCCGGGCGTCCCCGAGCGCAGGGAACCGAGAAAATCCTTGGTGAACAGCTTGTTGACCGCGCCCACATGGTCGGTCCACTCCCAGTACGGGACCGTGACCCCGGCGACCTCCGCCTGGAGAGCCTTCTCGAACACTCTGACGTACTTGCGGTGCCATGCCAGGAAGCCGATGTCCCAGTGACCGAAGTTGACCGTCTCGCCCGGGGGAAGCCCCGGCGCGACGACAGCAAAGACGGCTCCGTGCAAGACGACGAACTGGTCATAGACGCTGACTCCGGCGGGACCGGCCGGGGCGGGGCGGTGCTTGAGGCGAATGATGGCCTCGAGGAACTTGTCACGCTCCTGGTCGGAGAGATCGATCGCGCTCTTACGGACGTCCATGGCCGCCCCCTTCACCGTGGTGGTGGTCATGGTTGTCGTGGTGTCCGCCGCCGGGCCGATGATGGTGTTCGAGGTGGCCTGTGGCCGGCACGCCATGCAGGCCGGCGAAGAAGGGGCGCGAGGGATCGCTGGGGAGCAGTCGGCTGATCAACGCACGGAAGGTCTCTCCGGTTCTGGTACGCAGCACCAGCTCGCTCTGGTACATGGCCGCGGGGCCGAGACCGATCTGGAGGATTCCGCCGGAGCGGTACTTGTTGACCCCGATCTGGGCCTGCTGTACACCGATGAGGCCGCAGTGAATGGTCCCCTCCAGGCTGTCGGCGAGATCTTTGAGGCGTGGGGCGGTACAGCCTTCGAAAGGGGAGAGGGTGGTGAGCAGGTTCAGGTGGTCGAAAAGCATCCGAGGCCCGGTGACGATGATCCTAAGCTCCGGGGTGTCGATGAGCAGGTCGACCAGTGAGGCTCCGCCCTTGGTCAGCACGATCGTTGTGGTGCTGGATGCAGCTGTGGTCATGAGGGCTCTTCCGGTTCGAGGCTTGTGCCAGGCCTTGGTGTGCCCGGGGCCGTGATCGGCCACGCTTCTTCAGCGTCTCGATCGCTGAGCGGATGTGCGAACCGGCGCGTCCGAACGAGGGACAGTGCTCAAGTTGCCCCTTATCCTGAGGGGGAGCGAGACCGAATCACAGGTACGGGATTCGCCCATGGATTGGTACCCGTGCTGGGGGCTGGACGAGTTGAACCGGCTTTTTCCCGCTCGCGAGCCGGCTCGGAGTTCTCCGACACCTCGGTAAGCGAGCTCTGAGAGCAATTCCGGCGGTCGGTCGGCGAGGTCCTTGTTCCCGGACCAACCGGAGGCGCTTCCCAGGTGGAGAAGCGCACCGGCTGAGAATGCCTCACGGCCATGCGCGCCATACGCTCGACATATGTCCGACGTCACGTCTGCCGGCGCCACAGCCAAGGACCTTCCTGCACCGGCCGAGGGCCTGGTACTCACGCACTTCCTCACGGTCAGCGATGTCCCTCGCTCGCGGGCGTTCTACGCCGACGTACTGGGTGGACGGGTGGTGCTGGATGAGAACCCCTGCATCGTCAAGGTCGCCAACAGCTGGATCATCATGAACCCAGGCGGCGGGCCCACCGACGACAAACCCGATGTCGTCCTGCGCACACCGGAGGACCCCAACACCGTCTCCAGCTTCCTGAACGTACGGGTGGCGGACATCCTCGATTTCCAGGATGTCCTGGAACTCGCGCAGTGCAGCGGTGGCCTGGCCGAGGTTGGCCCGGCAGTGGGCGGCGTGCCTACGGCGCTCCAGGGCATCGCAGCCGGACGGGCCCGCCGTACGGGCGTAGGCGGCGGCCAGCGCGTCGAACTCCGGGAGGGCGCGGCGGAAGTCCCCGCCGGCCATGAGGACGGCCGCGCGCTGCCGTCGCAGACCGAGCACACGGGGGTTCTGCGCGCCCAGCGCTGTGGCGGCCGGGCCGATCGCCGCCTTGAGGACGTCCGCGGCCTGGGTGAACCGCCCGCCGTCGGCGAGGTCGGCGGACCGGGCGTACGCGTCCCGGATCGCGTCCCGCAGCGCGGTGTCGGCGCGCATCGGGGCCGGCGCAGGAGCCGTCGGCTCGGATGAGGGCACGGGCGCCGGGGCCCGCCGCAGGGGCGCGTTCGGCTGCCGGTAGACCACCGTCGGGTCGGGAACCCCGGTCGGCGCGGCGCCGCCGTCGGTGTAGGCCGCAGGGCCGCCGCTGCCGGGCAGGGTTCCGGGCAGCGGCAGGTGCGGCAGCAGCCGCTCGTACACCGCGTACGCGTCGGCCGGGCGCTGCTCGGGCGCCTTGGCCAACAACTCCAGGGTCAGTGCCTCCAGTGCCTCCGGCACCTCGGGCCGTAACGTGCGCAGCCGGGCCGGCAGCTCGTCCATGTGCTGGCGCATGAGCCGGTAGTCGCTGTCACCGTTGAAGACCGGCTGCCCGGCGAGGAGTTCGTGCAGCACGCAACCGAGCGCGTAGAGGTCGCTGAGCGGTGTGATCTGAGCGCCGTCGATCTGTTCGGGCGACATGTAGCGGCTGGTGCCGATCGGGCTGCCGGTGGCGGTCAGCCGGGTGACGTCCGTGCGCAGCAGCTTCGCGATTCCGAAGTCCAGCACCTTGACCGTGCCGTCGGCGGCGATCAGGACGTTGTCCGGTTTCAGGTCGCGGTGCACTACCGGAATCGCGTGGGCGTATGACAGGACCGTACAGATCTGTGCGGCGATCGAGGCGGCCCAGCTCACCGGGAGCAGCGCCGCCGTTCCGCCCTCCTCGCCCGTGCCCGCGAGAACTCTGCGCAGGGACGTACCGCGCACGTACTCCATCACCAGGTACAGCCGGTCGTACGACGCCTCGTCGAGCACCGCGTCGAAGACCTGCGGCACCCCGTGGTGCCCGATTCGCGCGGTGACGCGCGCCTCACGTTGGAAGCGGCTGGCGAACTCCTTCGCCTGTGCGGGCGAGGCGACAGCGTCGGACCGGATGAGCTTGACCGCGATCTCCCGGTCGAGGACGGCGTCGTAACCCCGCCAGACCGTGCCCATGCCGCCGGACTCGATCTCCTCGATTAGCTCATAACGGCCGTGGTCGCCGATCCTCCGTGCCTGCGCCACGCGTTCTGCCCCGTCCCGTCGTTCGCGCTGATCTGCGTTCGCCGCGGTCCGGGTTGGCGGGCCATCCCGCCGAGCCACAGACTTCCGCGGCACTCCATGATTGCCGAGCGCCCGCCGGCCGCGGGCCAACTCCAGGTGTTCGCGTGGCCATGTGGTCCCGCTGAGAGGCGCACCCTGGTGGCGTTGGGCCGCAGAGCTATAGCGGGTGGTCGGCTTTGCCCCCGCCTTGATGGCGGTGATCAGGGTGCTCAGGGCTTCGACCGAGTCGGTGAGGTAATGGTTCTCCTGGCCGCTGGGCGGCTATGGAGCCGTTCCCGTCTGCATCGGTGCCGAGGCGGAAGCACCCGTCCGGTCCCACCCCATCCACGGCCCGCCCGTGATCGCGGCCCTCCGTTCCGCCGCGGCGGTTGACCAGGCGGAGCGGCCGGTCAGGAGGGGCTGGCGGGCCGGGCGCGTCAGGCCGCGTCGTCGTCGATGTTCTCCTCTCGGCGGATCATCCGCCAGGCCGCCCGGCGTGCACTCTGGTTGAGCGACTGCTTACAGCCATACCCGGAGCCCCCGGGCCTCCGATCGTACGAATGCCGGCTCAGACCCACGTCTGAAACGTAGGACATCCCTTAGAGCCGAACACTGGTGCTGGACGGCGAGTTGGCCACCGCTGAGCCGAAGAAGCTCCGCTACCGGCTGCCGCATGCGGCAGCCCGCATCACCCGCGGCGGGCGCCGCCTACGCCTGCGGATCGCCGCCACCTGGCCCAGGCGCCAGGAACTGACCGTGCATTCGCCCGCCTCGCGACGCTGCCGAGGCCAGCCACCTGACCAGCAACACTGACCCCGTCCGCCCACGACCGAGGGACCACGGAGCACCCGGTCGGCGCGCCGGGCCCTCGCCATGCCCACCTGCCGCCGCATGACCGACAACCACCGTCAGTGCAATCAACCCAGCTCAGCAGCATCGAACTGAAACGCGGAGGCTGGTCCGCCACTCTGCGCATACCGCATGTCAGGTAATGCGCGGCCGCCGGGCGGGACATGCGGGTATCGGTCAATCGGCGCCCAGAGCGCGATCCAGGAGGCAGCTGGGCCGGCGGGACGGTGCGGGACCGGAGAACGCGATTCGTTCTGGTCCCCGAAGTCCGGGCGCAGAACCGGGTAAAGCCATTTCCGCATCAGCGATCCGGGCTCCGGTGATCCGGTGACGGGAAATTCATGCCGGTCCCATCTGCGGTTTCCGTGACCATGCCGCCTGGTCGAGAACGGCAGTGTTCTCGATCCGTCGGGGCGATGCCACAGGTGTTGTGTGGTCCGGGTGCCCAATGTCCGGTCATGCCGCGGTAAGCGCTGTGCGCCGCTGCCACTTGTGATTTTCTCCCGAGCCGCGGCGGGGGGGGGCGGGCCGGGATGTGGGGCCCGGCCGCACTGGGCCGTGTGGCTCAACCGCGCTCTCATCGCCGGGCAACGCCGGGCTCACCCCCGGGTCCCGAAAAGAGGATTACCGGAGTGTGACCGGGCGTTGGGGTCGCTTCAAGCAGACTGTTGATCACTCGCTTTCCTCAGGGGTTACGCGCTTTACAGGTCTTCGGTCGTTGGTTCTTGGTCTTTGGGGGTCGGTAATGAAGGAAATCGCTGTCGTCGGGATGTCCTGCCGACTGCCGATGGCGTCCAGCCCGGAGGAATTCTGGGATCTGCTCAGCACCGGTGCGAGCGCACTCACCGAGGGACCGCACGGCAGGCGCGGTGGTTTTCTCGACGGGGTCGGGGACTTCGACGCAGCCTTTTTCGGTGTCTCGCCGCGTGAGGCGGCCACCATGGACCCGCAGCAGCGGCTCGTCCTGGAGCTGGCCTGGGAGGCGCTGGAGGACGCGGGCATCGTGCCGGAGACTCTGCGGGGCAGCCGTACGGCGGTGTTCGTGGGCACGCTCCGGGACGACTACACGAGCCTGCTCTACCAGCACGGCACCGAGGCGATCACCCAGCACACGATGACGGGCCTGAACCGGGGGATCATCGCCAACCGGGTGTCGTACCACCTGGATCTGCGCGGCCCGAGCCTGACCGTCGACGCCGCGCAGTCGTCGTCGCTGGTCGCCGTCCACCTGGCGTGTGAGAGCCTGCGGACCGGGGAGGCCGACGCGGCGATCGCCGCCGGGGTGAACCTGAACATCCTCGCGGAGAACACGGTCACCGAGGAGCGGTTCGGGGCGCTGTCACCGGACGGCGAGAGCTACGCCTTCGACGCCCGCGCGAACGGGTTCGTACCCGGCGAGGGCGGCGGCGTGGTGATCCTCAAACCCCTGGAGCGGGCCCTGGCCGACGGTGACCGCGTCCACGGCGTGATCCGCGGCAGCGCGGTCAACAACGACGGTTCCACGCCAGGCCTGACCGTGCCCAGTGGCACGGCACAGGAGCAGGTGATCCGCCAGGCGTACGAGCGCGCC
The DNA here is from genome assembly GCF_052246385.1 of Streptomyces sp. 8N616. Taxonomy (NCBI): domain Bacteria; kingdom Bacillati; phylum Actinomycetota; class Actinomycetes; order Kitasatosporales; family Streptomycetaceae; genus Streptomyces; species Streptomyces sp. 8N616. The sequence goes on from NZ_JBQQBY010000019.1 coordinate 29,476, forward strand.
GGGGTGGACCCGCGCACGGTGCAGTACGTGGAGGCCCACGGCACCGGCACCCCGGTCGGCGACCCGATCGAGGCGGCGGCGCTCGGCGACGTCCTCGGCGCCGGGCGCGACGGCGGAGATCCGCTGCTGATCGGCTCGGCCAAAACCAACATCGGGCACCTGGAGGGCGCGTCGGGCATCGTCGGGCTGCTGAAGGTGCTGCTCGCCCTGGACCGGCGCATGCTGCCGCCCAGCCGTAACTTCGCCACCCCCAACCCGCGGATCCCGCTCGCCGACGTGGGTCTGTCGGTACAGCGCGAACTGACCCCCTGGCCCCACCCGGACCGCTCGCTGCTCGCGGGCGTGAGCTCCTTCGGCATGGGCGGCACCAACTGCCATGTCGTGGTGGCCCAGTCCCCCAAGACCGTCCCCGCCGCGCCGGAGACCCCCCGCAGGACATCCCCACCCCCCACCGTCCTGCCGTGGGTGCTCTCCGGGCGCGGCGGGGACGCCCTGCGCGCGCAGGCCGAGCGGTTGCACGGCTTCGTGACCGCCGGGGCCTCCGCGGCCCCGGCGGCCACAGCGGACGGCGGGGCCTCCGTGGCCGCGCCCGACCCGGCCGACATCGGCTGGTCCCTGGCGACCACTCGCTCGGTGTTCAGCGACCGGGCGGTCGTGTTCGCCGACCGGACCGAGGGGCGTGACGGGCTGCTGAACGGCCTGCGCGCGCTGGCCGCGGGGCGGCCCGCGCCGGGCGTGGTATCCGGCACCGCGCGGCCCGGCGGCCTCGGCGTCGTCTTCACCGGACAGGGCAGTCAGCGGGCCGGCATGGGTCTGGAGTTGTACGAGGAGTTCCCGCGGTTCGCCGAGGCGTTCGACGAGATGTGCGCCCATCTGGACCCGCTGCTGCCGCGGCCGCTGCGGGAGGTGATCGCCTCCGGTGAGGGGCTGGACGACACCGGCTTCACCCAGCCCGCGCTGTTCGCCGTCGAGGTCGCCCTGTACCGGTTGGCCGAGTCGTGGGGAGTGGTGCCCGACCGGCTCGCCGGGCACTCCGTCGGCGAGATCGCCGCGGCGCATGTGGCGGGCGTGCTCTCGTCGGCCGACGCCGCGCGGCTGGTCGCCGCCCGGGGGCGTCTCATGCAGGCCCTGCCCGCCGCAGGCGCCATGGTCGCGGTGGAGGCCACCGAGGAGGAAGTGGCCGCGCTGCTGGTCGGACGCGAGGAGGAGGCGGGCCTCGCCGCCGTCAACGGCCCCACGGCCGTAGTGATCTCCGGAGCGGCGGACGCGCTCGCGGACATCACCGGCGAACTGGCCTCCCGGGGGCGCAGGACCAAGCGTCTGCAGGTCTCACACGCCTTCCACTCCCCGCTGATGGAGCCGATGCTGGCCGATTTCCACGCGGTGGCGCGGGAACTGGATTTCCACGAGCCGCGTATCCCCGTCGTCTCCTCCGTCACCGGAAGGCCCGCGACCGCCGGAGAACTGCGCTCTCCCGACTACTGGGTGGAGCAGGTGCGCAGGCCGGTGCGGTTCCTGGACGCGGCCCGGACCCTGGAGGACGAGGGCGTCAGCACGTACCTCGAACTCGGCCCGGACGGCGTGTGCTCGGCGATGGTGGACGCCTCCGTGCGCGACCCCGGCGCCGCCGCCTCGGTGCCCGCCCTGCGGGTGGGCCGACCCGAACCGCAGACCCTGGTGGCCGCGCTCGCCACGGTCTTCGTACGGGGCGGCCGGGTGGACTTCACGGCGGCGTACGAGGGCACCGGCGCGCGCCGTACCGACCTGCCCACGTACGCGTTCCAGCGCAGGCGGTACTGGATCGACAGCGGCGCCCGTGGCCCCGTACCGCTGCCGGGTGCCGCACCCGAGCCTGCGCAGGAGGAGACCACCGCACCGCTCGACGGTCCGGGCGAGCGGCTGGCCGCCCTGCCCGAGGCCGAGCGCCGCCGCGCCGTGGCCGACACCGTCCTTGCGCACACCGCCGCCGTCCTCGGCCACGACGCGGACCGGGCGGAGCAGGAGGTCGGGTCCGACATCACCTTCAAGGACCTGGGCGTCGACTCGTTGATGGCGGTCGAGCTGCGCAACGGTCTGTCGGCGGCCACCGGGCTGCGGCTGCCCAGCGGCCTGCTCTTCGACCGGCCCACCCCCGCCGCCCTCGTCGACCACCTGCTGGCGCGGCTGATGGGCACGGACGACGGCGGTGCGGCGGACGCCGCCTCGGCACGGGGCGCCGGGGACGGCGAGCCGATCGCGATCGTCGGCATGGCCTGCCGGTACCCCGGAGCGGTGGCGTCGCCGGAGGACCTGTGGCGGCTGGTCGACGGCGGCGTGGACGCGATCTCCGCGTTCCCGGCCGACCGCGGCTGGGACGAGGGCCTGTACGACCCGGATCCCGACCGCTCCGGCGGAAGCTATGTCGACCAGGGCGGATTCCTGCACGGCGCAGGGGAGTTCGACGCCGCGTTCTTCGGCGTCTCGCCGCGCGAGGCACTCGCCATGGATCCGCAGCAGCGGCTGCTGCTGGAGACCGCCTGGGAGGCCGTCGAGCGCGCCGGTCTCGATCCGCGGTCGCTGCACGGCAGCCGTACGGGCGTGTTCGTCGGCGGCACCGCGCTGGACTACGGGCCGCGCATGCACGAGACGGGCCACGGCGTGGAGGGCCACGTGCTGACCGGCACCACCGCCAGCGTGATGTCCGGCCGTATCGCCTACCAGCTGGGCCTGGTCGGCCCTGCCGTCACCGTGGACACCGCGTGCTCGTCGTCGCTGGTGGCCCTGCACATGGCAGTACGGTCACTGCGCTCGGGCGAGTCGTCGCTGGCCCTGGCGGGCGGTGTGACGGTGATGTCCGGGCCGGGGATGTTCGTGGAGTTCTCCCGGCAGCGCGGGCTCGCCGCCGACGGCCGCAGCAAGTCCTTCGCGGCGTCCGCCGACGGCACCTCCTGGGCCGAGGGCGTGGGTCTGCTGCTGGTGGAGCGGCTGTCGGACGCGCGGCGCAACGGGCACCGGGTGCTTGCGGTCGTCCGCGGTTCTGCGGTCAACCAGGACGGCGCGTCCAACGGCCTGACCGCACCGAACGGCCCGTCGCAGGAGCGAGTGATCCGCCAGGCGCTCGCCGACGCCCGCCTGGACGCCCGGGATGTCGACGCGGTGGAGGCGCACGGCACCGGCACCGCCCTCGGCGACCCGATCGAGGCCGAGGCGATCCTGGCCACGTACGGGCAGGACCGCGACGGCGCCGAGCCGGTGTTCCTGGGCTCGCTCAAGTCGAACATCGGGCACGCGCAGGCCGCCGCGGGCGTGGGCGGGCTGATCAAGATGGTGGAGGCGATACGGCACGGTGCCCTCCCGCGTACCCTGCACGCCGACGAACCCACCCCGCACGTCGACTGGTCATCCGGCGCCGCCGAACTGCTCTCCCAGGCCCGGCCGTGGCCGGTGACCGGCCGCCCGCGCCGCGCGGCCGTGTCCTCGTTCGGCATCAGCGGCACCAACGCACACGTGATCGTCGAGCAGGGCGACCCCGCCCCGGAACCGGCCGCCGCCGAGGCGGCCGCCCCCGTGCCGTGGGTGGTCTCCGGACGGGACGAGGCGGCGCTGCGCGCCCAGGCCGCGCGGCTGGGCGACCACCTGCGCCACCACCCCGGGCCGGGCCCGGCCGACCTCGGGCTCTCGCTGGCCACGACTCGTACGGCCTTCGAGGAGCGGGCGGTGGTGACCGGCACCCGCACCGCGGACCTGCTGGCCGGGCTCGACGCCCTCGCACGCGGGCAGGACGACCCGCGCCTGGTGCGCGGCAGCGCGGCCCGCGCCGGCCGCACGGCGCTGCTGTTCACCGGGCAGGGGGCGCAGCGCCCCGGTATGGGCCGGGAGTTGTACGAGGCGTTCCCGGTCTTCGCCGAGGCCCTGGACGCCGTGTGCGCGGAGCTGGACCCGTACCTGGACCGGTCGCTGCGCGCGGTGATGTTCGCCGACGGGGAGGGCGGGGACGGCGGGGACGCGGACCTGCTGGACCGCACGGCCTACACCCAACCCGCGCTGTTCGCTGTCGAGGTCGCCCTGTACCGGCTGCTGGAGCATCACGGTCTGACCCCGGACCTGGTCGCGGGCCACTCCATCGGAGAGCTGGCCGCGGCCCACGTCGCAGGCGTGTGGTCGCTTGCGGACGCCGCCCGGCTGGTCGCCGCCCGGGGCCGTCTGATGCAGTCGGCGCGGGCCGGCGGCGCCATGGCCGCGATCCAGGCGAGCGAGGAGGAGATCGCACCCACCCTGGCGGGCCGCGGCGGCGAGGTCGCCATCGCCGCCGTCAACGGTCCCGACTCCGTGGTGATCTCCGGTGACGCGGATGCCGTGGCCGCCGTCGCGGCGCACTGGCAGGCCCGCGGCCGCAGGCACCGCGCACTCACCGTCAGCCACGCCTTCCACTCCCCGCACATGGACGATGTGCTGGACGACTTCCGGGAGACTGCCGCCGCGGTGACCTACCACGCGCCGGCGATCCCGCTCGTGTCGACCTTGACCGGAGAGCTCGCCACCGAAGGCGAACTGCGGTCCCCGGAGTACTGGACGCGGCAGATCCGCGAGGCCGTGCGCTTCGCCGACGCCGCACGCACCCTGCGGGCGCAGGGCGCCACGGTGTTCGTGGAGGTCGGGCCCGACGCGGTCCTGTCCGCCATGGCCGACGCGTCCCTCGCCTCCCCCGCCGACGGCCAACCGGCCACCGTCGTACCGCTGCTGCGCCGCGACCGCCCCGAGGCCGGCACCCTGGTCACCGGGCTTGCCCAGGCCTACGCGGCGGGCTCCCGACTCGACACGGCCTCCTTCTTCTCCGACGACGCCACTCCCGTCGACCTGCCCACCTACGCCTTCCAGCGCGAGCACTACTGGCTGGTGCCCGAGGCCGGCGGCGACCCGCGCCGCCTGGGCCTGGACGCCTCCGGGAACCCGCTGCTCAGCGCCGCGGTCGAACTCGCGGATCGTGAGGAACTGGTGCTCACCAGCCGGCTCACGCTGAGCGGCCACCCCTGGCTGGCCGACCACGCGGTCGGCGGCGGGGTCCTCGTACCGGCCACCGCCTTCCTGGAACTGGCCGTCGCGGCGGGCGACCGGGCGGGCGCGCCGCTGGTGGAGGAGCTGACGCTGGAGGCGCCACTGTCTCTGACAGAGCGTCAGGCCGTACGGGTGCAGATCGTGGTCGGCGCGCCGGACGCCTCCGGCAGCCGCCCGTTCACGGTGCATGCCCGGCCCGACGCCGGCGAAGGCGAGCCGGGGGAGTGGACCCGGCACGCGTCCGGCGCGCTCGGCACCACAGCCCCTGCCGCGACCGGGGACCTGCGCCAGTGGCCGCCCGCCGGCGCCCGGCCGGAGCCGCTCGCCGACGTCTACGACCGGCTCGCCACCCTCGGCTACGACTACGGGCCCGCCTTCCAGGGCCTGCACGCCCTGTGGCGCGGCGCCGACGGAGATCTGTACGCCGAGGTAGGGCTGCCCGAGGACCAGCGGGAGGCCGCCGCCCGGTTCGCCCTGCACCCTGCCCTCTTCGACGCCGTACTCCACCCGCTGGTGCTGCACGCGGCGGACGGGGCGGCACCCGGCGAGATCCACCTTCCGTTCGCGTGGAGCGGCCTGACCGTGCACGCCGCCGGAGCCACTCAGCTGCGCGTACGCATCTCCGCCACCGGCAGCGGCTCCGCCTCGCTGACTCTCGCCGACCCCGTCGGCGAGCCCGTCGCCACCGTCGCATCCCTGACGCTGCGCCCGGTCGCCCGGGAGCGGCTCGCACCGGCCACCGGGACCGACGCTGCCCTGTGGGTCCTGCGGTGGCCGGCCGTCCCCGCTCCCGAAGGCGGCGCGCCCCGGTGGGCCGAGCTCAGCGCCGAGGATCCGACCGACCTGACCACGGCGTACGGCGACGACGGCGCCGGCATGACCGCCGTCGTACGCATCGGTGATCCGGCGGACGACGGCGGTCATGCCGTGGCCGGGGACGCGCACCAGCCGGCGGCGCGCATCCTGCGGCTGGTGCAGGAATGGCTGGCGGACGAGCGCCTGACCGACCACCGGCTGGTGGTCGTCACCACACGGGCGGTCGCCGTCCTGCCCGGCGAGGACGTGACCGCACCCGCCGCCGCGCCCGTATGGGGCCTGCTTCGCTCGGTGCAGTCCGAGCACCCGGGGCGGGTGACACTGGTCGACCTCGACCACGGTGACCGGGACGCCGAGGACGCGGACGCGCTGCTGGCCGCCGCGGTGGCCGGCGGGGAACCCCAGATCGCGGTGCGGGACGGGCAATTGCGCGTGCCGCGACTGGTGCGGGCGCCCCGGCCGGAGGCGGGCGGTGCGGCGCCCGCGCCCCGGCCGGGGACCCGGCATTCGTCGGGGGCCGGAGCGGTACCGGAGGCCGGGGCGCGGGCCGAGGCCGGGGCCGTGCCGGAGGGCCCGGCGGCGCCGGAAGCCGGGGACGGGCCAGGGGCTACCACCCCACCTGGCCTGGACCCTGACGGCACGGTGCTGATCACCGGTGGCACCGGCGGGCTCGGCGCCTTGTTCGCCCGGCACCTCGTCACCGCTCACGGCGTGCGTCACCTGCTGCTCAGCAGCCGCCGGGGGCCGGATGCCCCCGGCGCCGCCGACCTCGCGGGCGAACTGGCGGCGCTGGGCGCCGAGGTGACCGTGGCGGCCGCCGACGCCGCCGACCGCGACTCCGTCGCCGCCCTGCTGGCCCGCGTGCCTGCCGAGCACCCGCTGACCGCGGTCCTTCACACCGCGGGCGTGCTCGACGACGGTACCGTCGAATCCCTCACCCCCGAGCGGCTCCGGGACGTCCTGCGGCCCAAGACGGACGCGGCCTGGCACCTCCACGAGCTGACGAAAAATCAGCCACTGGCGGCGTTCGTCCTGTTCTCCTCGGTGTCCGGCCTCACCGGCACGGCAGGGCAGGCCAACTACGCCGCCGCCAACACCGGCCTCGATGCCCTCGCCGCCCACCGCCGCGCCCACGGGCTGGCCGCCGTCTCCCTGGCCTGGGGCCTGTGGGACGGCACCCACGGCATGGGCGGCACGCTGGGCGAGTCCGACCTCGCCCGCTGGTCCCGCGCCGGGATCGCGCCGCTCGCGCCGGAGCAGGGCCTGGCTCTGTTCGACCTCGCGCTGGCGGGCGGCGGCGCCCTCGACAGCCTGCTCGTACCGGCGCTGCTGACACCGGCCGGGCCCCGCGCCGGGACCGGCACGGTTCCCGCGATCCTGCGCGACGTGGCCGGCTCCGCTCCCCGCCTTCGTACACGCCGTGCGGCGGCCGCCGACGACGCGTCCGCCCGGGACGACGGGGACTGGGCGCGGCGGATCGCCGCGCTCCCCGAGGACGAACGGCCGGGCGCGGTGCTCGACCTGGTACGCACTGTGACCGCAGGCGTGCTGGGACACTCGGGCGCGGGCGGCGTCGACCCCGACCGGTCCTTCAGGGACATCGGCCTGGACTCCCTGGGCGGTGTGGAACTGCGCAACCGGCTGGGCGCCGCCACGGAGCTGAGGCTGCCCGCCACCGCCGTGTTCGACCACCCCTCGCCCGCCGCGCTGGCGGAGTACGTGCACGAGCGGGTCTCGGGCGCAGCGCCCGCGGCCGTGGCCGCCGTACGGACGGCCGCGGCGGACGAGCCGGTCGCGATCGTGGGCATGGCATGCCGTTTCCCCGGCGGCGTGGCGTCGCCCGAGGACCTGTGGCGGCTGGTCGCCGACGGCGTCGACGCGGTGAGCGAGTTCCCGGCGAACCGCGGCTGGGACCTGGAGGGGCTGTACGACCCCGACCCGGAGCACACCGGTACCTCGTACACCCGGCATGGCGGATTCCTGCACGATGCGGACCTGTTCGATCCGGGTTTCTTCGGCATGTCCCCGCGCGAAGCCGTCGCCACCGACCCGCAGCACCGGCTGCTGATGGAGGCCGCCTGGGAGACGTTCGAGAGCGCCGGTATCGACCCGGCCACCGTGCGCGGCTCCAACACCGGTGTCTTCGCGGGGGCCATGTACGACGACTACGCCTCCCGGCTGCCGAAGACCCCCGAGGAGTTCGAGGGCTTCCTGCTGGCGGGCAACCTCTCCAGTGTCGTCTCCGGCCGCCTGGCCTACACCTACGGTCTGGAGGGCCCGGCCGTCACGGTCGACACCGCCTGCTCGTCATCCCTGGTCGCCCTGCATCTCGCCGCGAGCGCGCTGCGCGGCGGGGAGTGCGACCTGGCGCTGGCCGGTGGCGTCACCGTGATGTCCGGGCCGAACACCTTCGTGGAGTTCTCCCGCCAGCGCGGCCTGTCGGCGGACGGCCGCTGCAAGTCCTTCTCCGCAGCGGCGGACGGCACGGGCTGGGCCGAGGGCGTGGGTCTGCTGCTGGTGGAACGGCTGTCGGACGCGCGGCGCAACGGCCACCGGGTGCTGGCCGTCGTCCGCGGGTCGGCGGTCAACCAGGACGGCGCGTCCAACGGCCTGACCGCGCCCAACGGCCCGTCGCAGGAGCGGGTCATCCGGCAGGCGCTCGCCAACGCGGGACTGCCGCCCTCCGACGTGGACGCGGTCGAGGCACACGGCACCGGCACCACGCTCGGCGACCCCATCGAAGCCCAGGCGCTGATCGCGACGTACGGACAGGACCGGCCCGAGGACCGGCCGGTGTGGCTGGGCTCGCTGAAGTCCAACATCGGCCACGCGCAGGCCGCGGCCGGCGTCGGCGGCGTCATCAAGATGATCGAGGCGATGCGGCACGGCTCCCTGCCGCCCACGCTGCACGTCAAGGAGCCGTCGCCGCACGTCGACTGGGACGCCGGGGCGGTCGCCCTGCTGACCGAGGCCCGGCCCTGGCCGGACGCGGGCCGCCCGCGCCGGGCGGGTGTCTCCTCCTTCGGCATCAGCGGCACCAACGCCCACGTGATCGTCGAGCAGGGCGACCCCGACCCGGATCTCGGACCGGACTCCGGTCCGTCACCGGCCCCGGTCACCGCCGGCGCGGCGATCCCCGTGCCGTGGTTCCTCTCCGGCCGCGACGAAGCGGCGCTGCGCGCCCAGGCCGAACGGCTGCACCGCCACCTCGCCGAGCGGCCCGGGATATCCCCGGTCGACGTCGGCTACTCGCTGGCCACCACTCGCGCCGCCCTGGAGCACCGCGCGGCCGTCGTCGGCACCGGCCGCGACGAGCTGCTGGCAGGGCTCACCGCCCTCGACCGCGGCGAGGGCGCACCGAACGTGCTGCGCGGCGGAGGAGACCGCGCGGGCCGCGGCCGGACGGCGTTCCTGCTCACGGGGCAGGGCAGCCAGCGCCTGGGCATGGGCCGCGAACTGTACGAGAATTCACCGGTGTTTGCCGCCGCCCTGGACGCGGTGTGCGGGCACCTCGACCCCGCGCTGCCCCGCCCGCTGAAAACCGTCCTGTTCGCCCCGGCCGACTCCGCGGACTCGGCGCTGCTGGACCAGACCGCCTTCACCCAGGCCGCGCTGTTCACCGTCGAGACCGCCCTGTACCGGCTGATCGAGCACTACGGTGTGGTCCCGGACTACCTGCTGGGCCACTCCATCGGCGAGGTCACCGCGGCGCACCTGGCCGGTGTGTGGGATCTGGCCGACGCCTGCTCGGTCGTCATCGCCCGTGGCAGGCTCATGCAAGCCGCCCGCGAGGGCGGGGCGATGGCCGCGCTCCAGGCGTCCGAGGACGAAGTCCGCGAGACGCTCGCGGCGTACGGCGACACGGTCGCCGTCGCGGGCGTCAACGGCCCGCGGGCCACCGTGGTCTCCGGTGACGCCCGCGCCGTGGACGAGATCGCCGACCTGTGGCGCTCCCGCGGCAGGAAGACCACGCGCCTTCCGGTCAGTCACGCCTTCCACTCCCCACACATGGACGACGTCCTCGACGACTTCCGTACGGCCCTGTCCGACCTCACCTTCCACGAGCCGCGCATCCCGGTCGTCTCCAACGTCACCGGGGAACCGGCCACCGCCGAACAGCTGCGCTCACCCGACTACTGGGCCCGCCACATCCGCGAAGCCGTCCGCTTCCAGGACGGCGTAAGGACCCTCCAGGCCGCCGGCGTCACCGAATACCTGGAGCTGGGCCCCGACGGCGTGCTCACGGCCATGGCCCAGGAATGCCTCACGGAGACGGAGACCGGGACCGGGGACGGCGCGACCCTGGCCCCCCTCCTGCGCGCCGGGCGTCCGGAGACGGCAACCCTCGCCGCCGCGCTCGCCCGTACCCACCTGGGCGGCGGACGGCTGGACTTGGCCGCGCTGTTCCCCGGCGCCCGCCGCGTCGACCTGCCCACCTACGCCTTCCAGCACCAGCGGTACTGGCTCCCGGCCCCGGCCACCTCCGGCGACGCCGCAGGGCTCGGCCTGAGCGCCGCCGACCACCCGCTGCTCGGCACCGCCGTCGCCCTGGCCGACCGCGACGCTTACCTGTTCACCGGCAGGCTGGCCCGTCACACCCACCCCTGGCTGGCCGACCACCGGGTACAGGACACCGTGCTCCTGCCCGCGACAGGCCTGCTGGAACTCGCCGTCCGGGCCGGCGAGGAGGTCGGCTGCGCGCGGGTGGAGGAGCTGACGCTCGCCGTGCCGCTGGTGGTGCCCGAGCGCGCAGGGACGCGGGTGCAGATCGTCGTGGGCGAACCGGACGAGGACGGCCGCCGCAGGCTGGAGGTGTACGGGCGGCCCGATGACGCGGGCGACGGCGAGCGGCCGTGGACCACCCATGCCACCGGCCTGCTGGCCCCGGACACCTTCACCGACCCTGACTCCGCGTTGGGCCTCATGGTGTGGCCGCCTGCCGGAGCGGTCGAGGTGGGGCTTGAGGAGGTGTACGAGCGGCTGGCCGAGCGCGGTTACGCCTACGGGCCCGCCTTCCAAGGGCTGCGCCGCGTGTGGAAGGCCGAAAGGGAGCTGTACGCCGAGGTGGCGCTGGGAGAGGAGCAGCGTGCGGACGCGGCACGCTTCGCCCTGCATCCGGCCCTGTTGGATGCCGCGCTGCACAGCCTGCTGCCCGGCGTGGCCGACGACGCGGCACCGGCCGTGCTGCCGTTCGCATGGTCGGGGGCGAATGTCGTCGCCGTCGGGGCGACCACGCTGCGCGTCAGGCTCACGACGACCGGCCCGGAGTCGGTGTCGCTGACGGTTGCCGACGGAACGGGCGCCCCGGTGGCGTCGGTGGACGAGCTGGCGCTGCGGCCGCTGTCCCGGGGCGCGCTACGGGACACCGCATCCGTCGTACGCGACGGCCTGTTCCCCGTCCGCTGGACGAGCCTGCCGACGGGCGAGTCCGGGGACAGCGGCGCGGATTGGGCTGTGGTGGGCGAGGACACCCTGGGGCTCGGTCCCTCCGTACGGGTCTGTGCGGATCTGGGCGCGGTGCCGGAGGAGGTTCCCGGCACAGTGGTCGTGCCGTTGCTCGACGCGGCCGGGGACGCGCGTACCGCCGTGGCGGAGGCGTTGGGGCTGGTGCGGGAGTGGCTGGCCGAGGAGCGGTTCGCCGGTTCGCGGCTGGTGGTGGTGACGCGCGGTGCGGTGGCCGCCGGCGCCGAGGACGTGGCCGATCTGGCACACGCAGGCGTGTGGGGGCTGGTGCGGTCGGCGCAGACCGAGCACCCCGGTCGGTTCGTGCTGGTGGACCTGGACACCTCCGGCGAGCTGCTCGCCGAGGCGGTCGCCTGCGGGGAGCCCCAAGTGGCCGTGCGGGAAGGTGAGCTGCGGGTGCCGGGGCTGGTCCGGTCGGTCCCGGCCGCCGGGCGTGAGGAGCCGTCGTGGGACGGCGGCACCGTGCTGGTGACCGGCGCGACGGGCGCGCTGGGCGGCGTACTGGCCCGGCATCTGGTGACCGAACGGGGAGCGCGTCGTCTGCTGCTGCTCAGCCGCCGGGGTGCGGACGCCCCAGGGGCGGCACGGCTACACGACGAACTGGTCGAGCTGGGGGCCCACGTGTCGTTCGCGGCGTGTGACGCGGCGGACCGGGAGGCGCTGGCCGCGGTGCTGGCCGCGGTTCCGGCCGAGTATCCGCTGACCGCCGTCGTGCACACCGCCGGCGTACTCGACGACGGTGTGACCGCAGCGATGACGCCGGAGCAGCTGGACCGGGTGCTGCGGCCCAAGGTGGACGCGGCGTGGAATCTGCATGAGCTGACGCGCGACCGCGACCTGTCCGCCTTCGTTCTGTACTCGTCCGTCGCGGGTCTGCTGGGTACCGCCGGGCAGGCCAACTACGCGGCGGGCAACGCCTTCCTGGACGCCCTGGCCGCCCACCGCCGCGCCCACGGGCTGCCCGGCACCTCCCTGGCCTGGGGCCTGTGGGAGCAGGCGAGCGAGCTGTCCGGTCATCTGTCCGAGGCGGACCTGCGCCGACTGGCCCGCATGGGGCTGCGGCCGCTGCCCTCCGGCGACGCGATGGAACTGTTCGATGCGGCCCTCGCGACGGACGAGGCCGTGTTCGCCGTCACCAGGCTGGACACCTCCGCGCTCCGGGCGCAGACTGCGCCGCCCCCGCTGCTGCGCGGTCTGGTGCCCGTGTCTCAGCGCCGTTCGGCCGCTCACGGCACGGCCGGTGCGCGGTCCGCGGAGGCGTCGCCGGCCCAGCGGCTGTCCGGCCTGTCCCCGGAGGAGCGGGAGCGGGCGCTGGCGGATCTGGTACGTACCCACGTGGCCGGCGTGCTCGGGATCGCGGATCCGGGTGGGGTCGAGGACGACCGGCCGTTGCAGGAGATGGGCTTCGACTCCCTCACCGTCGTCGAGCTGCGCAACCATCTGGGCACCGCCACCGGCCTGCGCCTGCCCACCACCCTCGCCTTCGACCACCCCACCCCAGCCGCCCTCACGGGTTACCTCGTCGGGCGGCTCGCCCAGGACGCGGACCACTCGCCCGCCGACTCGGCCGTCCTTGCGGACCTGGACCGGCTTGAGGCCGCCCTGCGGTCCGCCGTCTCGGACGCAAGCGCTCACGGGACGCACGAGCGGATCACGCTGCGACTGCGGGAACTGCTGGAGATCGCACACGCTGCCTACAGCGGCACTGAGGAGGACGCCGCCCCCGGTCAGGACCTCGACTCCGCGACGGACGAGGAGCTGTTCGCCCTCATCGACGAACTCGACTGACACCGGCCCGGTATCGACCGGCTCCCCGCCGGTCGACGGTCCAGAAAGGAACACCCAGCACCATGGCGTACACCTCCGCATCGGACGGCGCATGGATCCGCCGCTTCCATTCGGCTGCGCCCGGGACGGGCGACAGGGTGAGGCTGGTCTGCCTTCCGCACGCGGGAGGCTCGGCGAGTTCCTACTTCCCGCTGTCCGCGGCCCTGGCGGCGGACACCGAGACGCTGGCCGTGCAGTATCCCGGCCGCCAGGACCGGCGCTCCGAGGCACCGATCGGCAGCATCACCGAGCTCGCGGACGAGGTCTACGGAGCACTGGAGCCGTGGACCGGCCGACCGGTGGTCCTCTTCGGACACAGCATGGGCGCATTGGTCGCCTTCGAGGTCGCACGGCGGATGGAGGACCGGGTCGGCGTGACGCCCGGCGCCCTCTTCGTTTCGGGGCGGCGGGCGCCGTCGCGTCCCCGCCCCGAGACGGTGCATCTGAAGGACGACGCCGGACTGCTCGCCGAGATGAGGTCGTTGAGCGGAACCGATTCCAGGCTGCTCGGCGACGAGGAGCTCCTCGCCATGATCATGCCCGCGATCCGGGCCGACTACGCCGCACTCGCGGCCTACAGATTCCCGGCGGACGCACGACCGTTGCGCTGCCCCGTCACCGCCCTGGTCGGGGACGCCGATCCGGTCACCACGATCGACGACGCCCGCGCCTGGGACGAACACACCGGAGGTGACTTCGAGCTGAGAATCTTCCCCGGAGGCCACTTCTACCTGAACGGGCACGAGGAAGAGATCGCGGCACTGATCTCACGCCAGGTCAAGAACCTGATGTGACGGGCCCCTTCATGGCGCGGCGGCGGCGAGTCGCCGCCCCATCAGGGAGGCTGTGGCAAGGGTGCAAGAGTTACTCCCCCCGGACTCAGTCCGGGGGGAGTAACTCTTGCCATCCGTCCTGGCTCACGAGTCGGTTTGCGCGCTCGGTTCCAGGAGCCGGGCGGCGGTGCCGAGTGTCCGGCCGAGGTGGTCATGCAGGTCACGGACGACGCCGTGACTCTCCTGCCAACAGCAGTTGGCGTGGCTCCCCGCCGCTGGGACGGTGGCGTCGGCTCGCCGTACGGAATGCCCCACCGCCCGTACCGCTTCCGCCTGCAAGCGTGCCGCTGCGGCGCCGTGCCCGCCGCTCTCCAGGAACTGGAGCATGACGCACTCCATCAGCAACGTGGAGGCCGCAGCCCGGTACGGGCCGATGCGTATGCCCTCGGCAGCGGGTGCCCGAGGCGCAGGCTGCCCGTCCGCCGCCGTCGCGGCGGTGACGATGCGGCGGGTACGGGCGATCAGAGCCGTTCGCAGGCTCGTGTCGGGGCCGTCCGGCGGATCGAGGATCGTCGGCAGTGAGGACGCGAAGCGGCGCTCGATCGAGGCGGCATGGAGCCTCAGCAGCCTCCGGGCGGCCGGGGACGCCTGCGGTTCGCGGCCGGTGTTCGGGGCCGCCGCCGTCCTCGGGCGCTCGCGGGCCGCACGGCTGAGGGTCTCGGTCCGGGCCCGGGCCATCGTCCTCGAGCGCCCGCCGGCCGCACGGCTGAGGCCCTCGCTGAGGGCCCTGGCGAAGGCTTCGCCGATTGCGGCTGCCAGGGGCGGGGCCTGTGCCGGGGGTGTGTCCTGCGTCTTTCTGGTGACGACGGAGGTATCCATCACGAGTCTTGTGGGGTGTGAGGGGCGACCCGCTGGAACGCGCCACCGAAGAACAGCAGTCCTTCACGGGCTGAGCCGCAGCTCGCGCCGAGGACGTTGCCGACGAAGATCGAGTGATCGCCGAAGCCGTATGCCTCGGCCACCTCGCACTCCAGCCATGCCAGCGAGCCCGCCAGCAGCGGAGCGCCGGTGCGGGGGCCTGGCCGCCAGTCGATCCCGCGGAACTGCGTGGGGCCCAGGGGCCGTTGCTTGTCCGCGAAGAAGCGCGCCAGCTCCTCCTGCACGGCTCCCATGATGGACACGGCGAAGTGCCCGCTGGAGGTGATGGCCTGGTGCATCACCGCGCTGCGGGCGACACAGCACAGCACCGACGGCGGATCCAGCGACACCGAGCTGAAGGCGTTGGCGGTCATGCCGTGAACGTGTTCCCCGCCGACGGTGATCACTGTGACCCCCGTGGCGAACCGGGACATGACCTCGCGCAGGGTGGAGGAGGCCGTCAACTGCGAGGAACCAGCGGTGGCCTGGGCGGACGCGGAATTCATGTCGTAGCCTTTGTTTTTCCCATGCTGAAAAGGTAGGCGGCGCATTCCTACCGATTGCTCACTGCCGGGTAACCGGCCGCTCGGCACCTTTCCCGGAGCAGCCGGTTACCGCGCTGTGACCGAGTATTTCCGCCGGTCGGTAAAGTCGTCGATGCGTATCGAGCCGTGGTCGAACCACGTGCGGGGGCCATCCGTTGCCGCAGTCGAAAGGGGACGACATGAATTCCTTGTCCGCAGAATCGGGACCCGCGAGTGCGGGATCGGCAGAGCCGGGTCTGGCCGAACCTCATCTGCTCGAATGGCTCGCCTCAGTCGGGCTCGACGTGGAGTATGTGCGCGCCGAGGGAAACACTCTCTACGCTCTGGACGAGAATCGTCGAGAAGTGCCTGTCGTGGACTTCGCGGGCGGCTACGGGTCCTTGATTTTCGGACACAACAACCCGGAGATCGTCGCGTACGCGCAGAAGCTCCTGGACTCTCAGGTCCCGGTGCACGCCCAGTTCTCGCGGCATCCCTATGCCAACGACGTGGCCAGGGCCCTGAACGTGATCATCCAGCGCGAGCTGGGAACTGGCGAGTCCTACGCCGCGGTCTTCGCCAACAGCGGTGCCGAAGCGGTCGAAGCCGCGCTCAAGCACGCCGAACTCGACCGGAGCATGCGGTTACGAGCGCTCGCCGACGAGGTCGAGGTGCACATCGAGGATGTGCACTCGGCGGTCCTGCGCGGTGATGTGGAGATCTCCGGCAGCGCCCGTACGCTGCTGGGCTTGGCCGAGGGCAGCAGCGCCTCCGGCGGATGGGAGGACCTGGCAGCGGAGATACGGCGCAGGAACGCGGCCGTGCTGGCCAGGCCGCCGCTGTTCCTCACGCTGGAAGGGGGATTCCACGGCAAGCTGGTGGGCAGCGTCCAGCTCACGCACAACGAGGGCTACCGGACACCGTTCAGGGCGCTGGCCGCGCAAGCGCGGTTCGTGCCTCCCGGGCGGCCGGACGTGCTCCGGGAGATCATCGAGAGCGCACGGTCAAGCCTGCTCGACGTGGTGACCGACGACGGCGCCGTTCACGTCGTCGAACGAGATGCCCCGGTCTTCTGCGCGTTCGTCCTCGAGCCGATCCAGGGCGAGGGCGGCGTCAATGTGATCACACCCGAATTCGCGGGGGACATCCAGCGGGCGTGCGCGGCCATCGGCTGCCCGGTCGTGGTGGACGAGGTGCAGAGCGGCATGGGCCGTTCCGGGGCCTTCCTGGCCAGCTCCCACATCGGCCTGCGGGGCGACTACTACACGCTGGCCAAGAGTCTGGGGGGCGGGCTCGCCAAGGCCGCCGTCATGCTCGTCAGCCGGGCCCGCTACCGCAAGGAGTTCGAACTTCTGCACAGCTCGACCTTCGCCAAGGACGCCTTCTCGTGCCTCATCGCCCTGAGGGTGCTGGAGATGCTGGAAGCCGACGGCGGCAGGGCGTACCGGCTCGCCACCGAGCGCGGTGGCCGGCTCAAGGACATGCTCCACTCGGTCCGGGCCGATTTCCCGGACGTGGTCAAGGACGTACGCGGCAAGGGTCTTCTGCTCGGACTGGAGTTCCACGACCAGTCCCGGGCCGCCTCGGCCGCCATCCGCGAGCACGCCCCGGTTCTCGGCTATGCGGTCGCCGGGTATCTGCTGCGCGAGCACCGCATCCGCACTTTCCCCACCGCAAGTGCGGTGAACACTCTGCGCTTCGAGCCGTCGGTCCACCTGAGCGACGCGGAGATCGCGCAGTTGGAGTCCGCGCTCAGGGGCGTGTGCTCGGTGCTGAGGGAGCCGGACGGGCGGGGCCTGGTCCGGTTGTGACAGGCGCAGCGATCGCGGATCGTCCGCTCGTGACGGCCGCAGCGATCGCAGGTCGCCGGTTTGGCCGGTCTGCTGCTGCGTCACATGAAAGATCCAGGCCTGACCGCGTTCGTATCGGCTTGCGCGGGCCGGACCGACGAGGGCGCGGCGCCGTCCGGCTAGCCCGACGCTGTGACAGGCGTGCTCTACGGCGGTCCTGGTCCGTTCAACGGTCCGGGGCCGCGGCTTCGCTGCGCACGCCCGCGGTCGTCGGCTTCGCCGCTACGCCGGCAAGTGGGTGGCCTCGATGTGTGCCACGTATGCCTCGCCCCACATGGCGAGCGGCTGCAGGTTCTCGCCGAGCGCCCGGCCGAGTTCGGTAAGCGAGTACTCCACCTTGGGCGGAACCTGTTGGTAGACCTCGCGGTGGACGATCCCGTCCGTTTCCAGCTCCCGCAACTGCTGGATGAGCACCTTCTCGCTCACCCCCGGCAGCGCCTGCCGTAACTGCCCGAAGCGGTGTGCCCGGTCGCGCAGCTCCCAGAGGATCAGGGCCTTCCACTTGCCTCCGACCACGTCCATCGCGGCGTCCAGACCGCAGATGTATGTGCGCTGTGCCAAAGCCCTCTCCTCGCTGTCGAGTGGGCCGGTACTCGCACTCTCAGGCGAGTACCGGCGAGTACAGCAAAAAGTACGGCATGCGGCGTGGGGGGCATCGAGGCCCGCGCGCAACACGGCCTGATCCGGCCGGTCACCGAGGGTGACAGAGGACGGAAGGCAGGCCGGCTCCAACCTCGGGTGGTAAGAGTACTGTCGGTCCGTCGCCGAGTAACGCTCCCCGCTCGGCGCCGAGTTGTGCCCGGCGCCGTGCGGCACCCGGGCCGTCCGCCTGCGCAAAGGGGTGCGCGGCGGGCGGCCACCGGGCTTTCACGATCGGCCGGACATGGTCTACTCGGCCACGAGGGAACCCGCGACCGGGCGGTCGACGGCCATGAGCCACCGCCCGTCCTCACCGCGCCGCAGGACGTCGGTGCACCGGCCTTCGAGGTGCATGGGCCCGCCGTCGGGCCCGGTGCCGTCGATGGAGTACTCCACGCCGATCAGCGCCACATCACCGGCGACGTACGAGTGAGTGACGCTGGCCTGCAGGACAGGCTTCGTCGCCAGGAACTCCTTGAAGAACTCTCGCCGCTTCTCGCCGGTGAGGGGAGCGCCCGAGAAGTTCGAGATCGCGTCCTCGCGGTACAGTCGGTCGAACAGCTCCCCGTCGCCGGAGTTGAAGACCTGCAGAAATATCTCATTCTGCATGTCGGTGTCGTCTGTCAGGTCCGGGTTGTCGAAGTCGATGTCCACGGTCATGGGCATGGAGTAACAGCCCCACTTTCTCTGGTCTTTGGCGGTGGCTTGATCCGGAATTCGCCGGGGCAGCCGGTACATGCTGTTCCGTGATTACGGCTGCCCATCCGCACGCTAATCGCAGCCATGACACTGATCGCCCACCGCCGGGTCACCGCGGGCCCATTCCGCGGGGCCGGAGCAGTTGGTCACCGGCAAAACGGTCGGACACCCATCGCGGTGCTGCATGAAGCCGGGAAGCCACCACAGTTGAGGCGCCAGGGCGCCGGTGGTCGGGCATGGCACGGAATCAGGCCGAGCGGGGTGTTCCCGGCTCGGTGCCGGCCAGCCTCGGGGGTGCGGCCTGCCGCCACGAGTCAGTGAGGATGTCGCTCAGTTCGTCCATGTCGTCCAGCGCCGCCAGGCGCACGCGGACCCATGCGAAGTCGGCCTCGTGCGCGGCGACCCAGAACTTGTCCGGCTCCGCGAGTACCAGTTCGTCCCGCTCCAGCTTGGGACATCTGACGGCCATCGAGGTCTCGTCCTCGGGCAGCGTGGCGAACATCTTCCCGGCCACCCGGAACGTGGGCATGTCCCAGGCGGTCTTCTCGGTCGTCTCCGGGAGGGACAGCGCGGTCCTCCGGACGTCCTCGGATGTGATCATGGCCAGACCGTACGACACGACGGCCCCGAGGAGCCTTGTCGTTTCGTCGTTTCTGCGGCTCCGCTCAGCGGTCGGCCCGCGACTTGGGCATTCGGCACTCGATCAGGGCGGCCAGATGGCGTCCCGCGGTCAACAGCGGCTGCTCGCTGCGCTGCACCTGGCTCAGGGTCTCCGCGCCCTCCAGCGTGCTGAGGACGGTGGAGGCCAGTTCCGCGGCCTCGGTGTCGCCGAAACCCGCCCGGCGGAGCCGGGCCGCGACCAAGTCCTGCCAGTGGCCGAGGGCCTGGACGCACGCCTCCTCGATGACGGGTATCCGGCCGGCTGTTTCCAGGGCCGTGACGGAGACCGGGCAGCCGTCGGCCCAGTCGGAGTCCCGCAGGGCCGCGGCGAGACGGCGGCCGCAGTTCTCCATTGCCCGCGCGACGCTGTCCTCTCCCTCCAGGCTGAGGCTGAGCATGTCGGCGAACTCCCGATTCCCGTGCTGGATGGCGGCAACGGCCAGCTGCTGCTTTCCGCCCGGGAAGAAGTGGTAGACGGAGCCGAGCGTGGCCCCCGCCTGCTGGGCGATCAGCTTGATCCCCGTGCCTTCGTACCCCTGGCGCTGCAGGAGCCGTGAAGCGGAACGGACGATGCGCTCGCGGGTTCCACCGGGATCCGTCTCGGTGCCGTCTGCGAGCTGCAACTTGTGAGGCATGGGCCCAGAGTACTGGATAGAGCGATCGTTCCAGGCTTCTGCTACTCTCTAATTAGAGCGTTCTTTCTAGACGTGTCAGCCGACACTCCCTCTGGCCACCCCCTGGTGGTGCGGGGCAGCCGGACAATCCAAGGAGAAGCGATGGGCAAGCAAGCGGTGACGGTCATCGGTCTGGGCCCCATGGGCCAGGCGATGGTGGGTGCCTTCCTGGAGAACGGGCACGACGTAACCGTGTGGAACAGGACCGCGAGCAAGGCGGAAGCACTGGTCGCCAAGGGCGCCAAGCTTGCCCCCACGGTGCGTGACGGCCTC
Source organism: Streptomyces sp. 8N616 (assembly GCF_052246385.1). Lineage (NCBI taxonomy): Bacteria > Bacillati > Actinomycetota > Actinomycetes > Kitasatosporales > Streptomycetaceae > Streptomyces > Streptomyces sp. 8N616. Next base: position 49,626 of record NZ_JBQQBY010000019.1, read on the forward strand.
GCGGCCAATGAGCTGGTGGTCCTCAGCCTCACCGACTATGACGCGGTGTACGCCATCCTGGAGCCGGTGGCGGACGCGCTGGCGGGGAAGGTCATCGCCAACCTGAGCTCGGACACGCCCGAACGGGCTCGCGCTGCGGCCAAGTGGGCGGCGGAGCACGGCGCCACGCACATCACGGGCGGTGTGCAGGTTCCCCCGCCCATGATCGGCAAGCCGGAGTCCTCCACCTACTACAGCGGCCCCAAGGACGCCTTCGACGCCCACGAGGCCACTCTGAGGGTTCTGACGGGAACTGACTTCCGCGGTGAGGACCCGGGGCTGGCCGCGATGTACTACCAGGCCCAGATGACCATCTTCTGGACCACGATGCTGAGCTACTACCAGACGTTGGCCCTCGGTCAGGCGAACGGCGTGACGGCCAAGGAGCTGCTGCCGTACGCGTCCATGATGACGTCGATGATGCCGCACTTCCTGGAGCTCTACGCCCAGCACGTCGACGCAGGCGAGTACCCCGGTGACGTGGACAGGCTCTCCATGGGCGTGGCCAGCGTCGACCACGTCCTCCACACGCACAAGGACGCCGGCGTCAACACCGCTCTGCCCGCCCTGGTCTCTCAGATCTTCCACAAGGGTGTGAGTGCGGGCTTCGCCGACAACAGCTTCTCCAGCCTGATCGAGGTCCTGAAGAAGCCCGCTGACTGACGGCGGTCAGCCAGCGGGCTGCCGGGCCCTGCCGTGCGGTGGGCGTGCACCGCGCCCGTCATGGGAGTCGCAGGGCCCGCCGGGCCGACCCGGCGGGCCGGCCGTGCGGCGCGACGAGCAGTCCGGCTCGGGTCCGGGGCATGCTCAAGGCGGCCCGGTCAGGCGAGTTCTGCCGCCTGACCGGCCGCGCGCAGACCGGACTCGATGGCTCCTTCGATGAAGGCGCCGTGCCACCCTCGAGCGATGTCGGCGCCGGCGAAGACGATACGTCCGTGGGGTTCCTCGATGGCGGGGAACAGACTCAGCAATTGGTTGGGCCTGCGTAGGCCCCACCCACCCTTGGTGTACTGCTGCTTGGCCCACTCCATGGCGCGATAGCGGACGAGGGTCGCGTTCGGCAGGTATGTGCGCACGGCGTCCTGCACGGCTGAGGCGTCGTTGACGTTGAGGGACGGGCCGGCGAACCCGATCATGAGCCTCCCCTCCGCGGTCTGCTGCTGGGGTATGAGCATGGGCAGCGGTGTCCCCTCACGGGCCATGCCCTGGGTGGCGGGCACATTGCCCTTGATCTGCAGCCAGACCTTCGTGGCGTGCGGTACCCCGATGCCTTCCGAGGAGGCCCGGGCATGGGCTGTGGGAAGACCGGGATTGAAGGTGATGGATTTCCAGGTATTGACGGGTACGGCAACCACCACCACCGGCGCGGTGAACTGTCCACCGCCGCTGCATGTGACGGTGACCTTCCCGTTCTGCTCGGTGATGCCGGTTACGGCCGTGTTGAGCCGGACGTTGGCCTGTGCCTCGTCCAGCATGGCGTTCAGGATCGCGATCATCCCGCCCTCGGGCCGCAGGCTCATGGTGGTGAGGTAATCCTGGTAGGTACCTCCGGCAAGCTGGATCCACTGCGCCATCCCTGTCAGCGAGCCGATCGTGCTTGGCCCGCCCGAGTAGATGGAAGTCTCGCCGTTCAGGATCTCCAGCTCCGTGGGCGAGAGTGACAACTGGTCCAAGCGGTCCTGGAGCGAAAGCGGATCGACGTCGGCGAGCAGGTCCGATCGGTACAGCGGCTCGTGCGGGCGCTCGAAGTACTGCGCGGACCCCTCGTAGAAGGACTCCCACAGAGGGTCCACGGTGGCCGCGGCGTCCGCGGGGCTCACTGTCACGAGGCCGTTGTTGCCGGGCATCACCACCCGCTCGGCAGCGACGTCCTGGAACGTTCCGATGTTGTAGCGGCTGAGTTCGGCGTGCGCGAGTTCCTGTTGCGGGCCGAGCCAGCTCCCGCCGATCTCAATCTCCTCTCCGGCCCAGGTGTTGGTCCAGACCCGCCCGCCGACACGGTCACGTGCCTCGAGTACCACCGGCTTCAGTCCACGTTCGGCCAACTCGCGTGCCACCGTGGCACCCGCGTAACCAGCTCCGATGATGATGGCGTCCGCCGGTACCGCCTCTTGGGCGGCCTGTGCCCTGCTGAGCGCGACCGCGCCGACCGACGCTGCGGCGGCAGCGGCACCCGCGGATTTGATGAGGCGACGCCTGGTGAAGGTGCGGCCGGATGACGAAGAATTCTTGGCATGACGAGACATGGGTGCGTCCTGGTTCCCTTACTGAGTGCGTACCAGCCCGCTGTCTGCCCAGCGTGCTGTTCGATGGGACCGGAGCCATATGCAGCATCATCGGGCATACGGCGTCCAGCCGGTACGGAAGCGAATTCCGAAGGTCAGGAGTGCGCCTGCATCGGCCGACGCCGACGGGAAGGGCCCTTGCGCGGCATGTGCGGACATGACGCGCTCTGCAAAGTTTTCACTGAACACTCGGCGCGCTATGGATCTGAATTCCGCTCCTCCGCAAAGAGCTTCGGCCCGAAAGTGCCTTGCCGCTCCTTGGCTTCGGCAAAGACCATAGCGGTCCGGCAGCGGCACCTTTCCTCGATCCGGTCACCGCGCGGTCCTCGAGTGCTCACTGAGGCCCGGAAGGTGGCTTTCCGGCCATGCTTGCCGTGGAAAAGAAGAGGAGCCGGGGGGACCCCGGCTCCGGCGAAGCGAGTCGTTCGGTCAGATGTAGTCCGTCCCCGGCTCCAGACCGACCATCACACGCCCCTGCGCCTCCAGGGAGCTGACGGGTGTCAGCAGGCCATGCAGGGACAGGGCCGCGATGTCCCGGAAGACCCGCTGAAAGGGGGTGTTGCGCATGATCGTCGAGGCGGAACTGATGTTGTACAGCGTCTCCACCGCCTCTTTCGTGGTCTGTACGACATAGCCGACCTGGCCGCGGATCGTTGCCTTCTCCTCAAGCGTCAGCTTCTCGCCGTTGTCCTCCCGGTCCTGAATGGTCGCCAGCCAGGTCTGCTCCAGCGCTTCGCAGGACGCGATCTTGTTGGCCGCGACGGCCAACTGCACCTGCGTGTAGGGGTGCTCACGCTGCTCGGCCCAGCTCGTGTAGGTGATGCCCTTGCCGGGCAGGCGCTTCACGAACAGCTCCAGCGCGCTCGCCGCCAGCCCGATGTAGACGGGGGCGCACGTCGCCAGGATGTAGCTGGTCAAGTTGTAGTTGCGGCCGGGAAGGTCGGCGTTCCACCGGTCCCGCGTCGAAGCGTCGTACACCGAGGCGTCGACAACCCGGTGGGCGGGCACGAAGACGTCCTTGACCGTGGAGGTCGCACTGCCGGTGCCGGCGGCGCCGAAGACGTCCCAGTCGTCGCCCACCTCGACGTCCTCGATCGGCACCATCGGGAACAGTTCCTCGTGTGTTCCGTCCGGCCGCTCCAGAATCGCCGCGCAGACGTTCCACTGTGCACCTCGCACACCGGTGTTGAAGCGCCAGGTGCCGTTGAGGATGTAGCCGCCCTCGGTGGGCACCAGGGTTCCGGATGGCGTGAACCCACCCGAGATCCGCACAGAGCCTTCCGAGAAGACTTCCTCCTGCGCCTTGTCCGGGTAAAGGCTCGCAATCCAGGCCGTGGAAATCCACACCATGGAGGTCCAGCTCGTCGATCCACAGCTACGGGCGATCTCGGTCAGGATCTTCGCCTGCTGCGCCACCGGGAGGTCGAGGCCTCCGAACCGCTGCGGGACGGCGATACGGAAGACACCGGCCTTTTCCAGTAGTTCGATGTTCTCCTCTGCTATCCACCGCCGCTCCTCGGCCAGGGAGGCGTTGCCCTGCAGTACGGGAGAGATGCCCCGGACTGCCTCCAGGACATCGGTGTAGGAACTCTCAGACGCGCTCATGAAGTCCTTCCTTCGCTGTTTCCGTCACCCGATCACCGGTTCAAGCTGCCGGGGGCAAGGCCCCGGCGGGTCGTGCGCTCCCGCCGACGCCCCCGGTCGGGCGGGCCGGTAGGAGCGCACGGTTTCCAAGCTCCCCAAGTCCGCTACTGCTTCTCGCCGTACGGGTCGTCGATGGCGTAGCGCCAATTACCGTCCGGACCGAGCCGCAGAACGTCCACGCCAACGCCCTCCAGGTGCTCCGGCTCGCCGTTCTCGCTCGTGGTGTCGATGCTCCAGTCCACGATCAGCAGCGCTGTGTCACCGGTCACGAAGGACTGCCGCGGCTTGGCCGTCATCTTCGGCCCGCGGGCCAGGAAATCCCGGACGGAATCGATCCGGGCCTGACCGGTGAGGGGCACCCCCGGCTCCCAGACGGCGACGGCGTCCGGGGTGTACATCGCGTTGACCGCGTCGGCGTCACCGGCGTTGAAAGCCTTGACATAAAGGGCGGTGTGCTCGTCCACTTCGCTGGTGAGCTGCGTCATGTTGATACTGCTCCCGTTTTCTTCAGTGCGGATTTCTTCAGGGGCCGACATCGGCCATGCATGTGGTGTTCCTGATCCGTTGTGCGCTGAACATATCCGGCCTCTTCCTGCAGCGGCTCACCGCCGAGTAACGGGCCGTTCATGAATCGGCGCGGCGGAGCGGTTACCGCGCTGTGACTGGCGGTTGGGGCTCGGTTGGGCGGCCGTCCTTAGGATCGTCGGGGGGCGGATCGTAGGAATTCGATGCCGGAAACAGCCGGCAGAAATTGAGCACCGCACCCCAACTGTCCACCCGACCGGGAGAGCTGAGTTCACGTGGCCGACGAAGAACAACTCCGTGATTACCTCAAGCGGGCCATTGCCGATGCCCGCGATGCCCGCAAGCGCCTGCGCGAGGCGGAGGAGAAGCAGCACGAGCCGGTCGCCGTCGTCGGAATGGCCTGCCGTTTTCCGGGCGGGGTGCGCTCGCCGGAGGATCTGTGGCAGCTGGTCTCGGACGGCGTGGACGCGGTTTCGGAGTTTCCTGCCAACCGCGGTTGGGATCTGGAGACGTTGTACGACCCGGACCCCGACAGGACCGGAACGTCGTACGCCCGCGAGGGCGGGTTCCTGCACGACGCCGACCTGTTCGACTCCGGGCTCTTCGGTATCTCCCCGCGCGAGGCGCTGTCGATGGATCCGCAGCAGCGGCTGCTGCTGGAGGCCGCCTGGGAGGCGTTCGAGCGTGCCGGCCTGGACCCGTCGTCGTTGAGGGGCAGCCGAACCGGCGTGTTCACGGGCGTCATGTACAACGACTACGGCTCACGGCCGAACCTTCCCGCCGATGGACACGAGGGCTACCTGTTCAGCGGCAGCGCGGGCAGCATCGCCTCGGGACGGTTGGCGTACACGTACGGCCTGGAGGGGCCTGCCGTCGCCGTCGACACGGCCTGTTCGTCGTCGCTGGTGGCGCTGCACCTGGCCGCCAACGCGCTCCGCCGGGGTGAGTGCGACCTGGCGCTGGCCGGTGGGGTGACGGTGATGTCCACCCCGGTCGCCTTCATCGAATTCTCGCGGTTGCGTGGGTTGGCGGTGGATGGTCGGTGTAAGTCGTTTGCGGCTGGGGCGGATGGGACGTCGTGGTCGGAGGGTGTGGGGTTGTTGTTGGTGGAGCGGTTGTCGGATGCGCGGCGTCGTGGGCATCGGGTGTTGGCGGTGTTGCGGGGTTCTGCGGTGAATCAGGATGGTGCGTCGAATGGGTTGACGGCGCCGAATGGTCCGTCGCAGGAGCGGGTGATCCGGCAGGCGTTGGTGGATGCGGGGTTGTCGGCGGCTGAGGTTGATGTGGTGGAGGCGCATGGGACGGGTACGTCGTTGGGCGATCCGATCGAGGCGCAGGCGTTGCTGGCGACGTATGGCCAGGACCGGCCGGTGGACCGGCCGTTGTATCTCGGTTCGCTGAAGTCCAACATCGGGCATGCCCAGGCCGCGGCGGGCGTCGGTGGCGTGATCAAGATGATCGAGGCGATGCGGCACGGGGTGTTGCCGCAGACGTTGCATGTGAACGAGCCGACCCCGATGGTCGACTGGTCCTCGGGCGCAGTGGAACTGCTGCGTGAGCCCAGGGCATGGCCCGAGACGGACCACCGGCCCCGCCGTGCCGCCGTGTCCTCCTTCGGCTTCGGCGGTACGAATGCTCACGTGATTGTGGAGGGGGCTCCGGTGGTGGGGGAGTCGTCTGTGGAGGTGGTGGGGGCGGGTCTTTCGGTGGTGCCGTGGGTGGTGTCGGCTCGGTCGGTGGAGGGTTTGGCGGGTCAGGCGGGGCGGTTGGTCTCGGCTGTGGAGGGGGTGGATGGGCCGTCGGTGGCGGATGTGGGGTTTTCGCTGGCGACGGGGCGTGCTGCGTTGGAGGAGCGTGCGGTGGTGGTGGGGCGTGATCGGGGGGAGTTGGTGGCGGGGTTGCGTTCGGTGGCCTCGGGTGGGGTGGGTCCGGGTGTGGTGCGGGGGGTGCGGGGCCGGGGTTTGTTGGGTGTGGTGTTTACCGGTCAGGGTGCGCAGCGTGTGGGGATGGGGCGGGAGTTGTATGCGTCGTTCCCGGTGTTTGCGGGTGCGTTTGATGAGGTGTGTGCGGAGTTCGAGCCGTTGTTGGGCAGGTCGTTGAAGTCGGTGGTGTTTGCGGCTGCAGGTTCGGTGGATGCGGGGGTGTTGGAGGGTACGGGGTTTGCGCAGCCGGGGTTGTTCGCGGTGGAGGTGGCGCTGTTTCGGTTGGTGGAGTCCTGGGGGGTGCGGCCGGATTTTGTGGCGGGGCATTCGTTGGGGGAGTTGGTGGCGGCGTATGTGGCGGGGGTGATGTCGCTGTCGGATGCGGTGCGTTTGGTGGCTGCGCGGGCGGGTTTGATGGCGGCGTTGCCCGGTGGTGGGGTGATGGTGGCGGTGGGGGCGCCGGAGGGGGAGGTTGTTCCGCTGTTGGCGGGGTTGGGTGATGGGGTGTCGGTGGCGGCGGTCAATGGTCCGTCGGCGGTGGTGCTTTCGGGGGATGAGGGTGTGGTGGGGGAGGTGGTGTCGCGGTTGGCGGCTGGGGGTGTGGTGGCCAAGCGGTTGGCGGTCTCGCATGCTTTTCACTCGGCGCATATGGATCCGATGCTGGAGGAGTTCCGTCGGGTGGCGGAGGGGGTTTCGTTCCGGGCGGCGCGGATTCCGGTGGTGTCGACGGTCAGTGGCCGGTTGGCTTCGGGGGAGGAGTTGGGGTCGGCGGAGTACTGGGTTGGTCAGGTGCGGCGGCCGGTGCGGTTCTTCGATGCGGTGCGCACGTTGGAGGACCAGGGGGTGGATACGGTCCTGGAGTTGGGTCCGGAGGGGGTGTTGTCGGCCCTGGTCGCCGGTGGAGTGCGGGATCCGGGGGGTGTTGCGGCGGTTCCGGTGCTCTCGCGTGGCCGGGATGAGGTCGAGGGTGCGGTCACGGCGCTGGGGCGGTTGCATGTGCGGGGAGTTCCGGTGGACTGGGCCGGCTTCTTCGCGGGCAGCGGAGCACACCGTACCGACCTGCCCACCTACGCCTTCCAACACCAACGCCACTGGCTGGAAACCAGGCCCGCCGCCGAAACCCTGCGCACCGGTACGGGCACCTCGGACCATCCGCTGCTCGGCGCCGCGGTCAGCGCCGCCGGCACCGAACAGGTGCTCTTCACCAGCCATGTATCGGCTCAGGACCACCCATGGCTGGCCGACCACACCGTGCTGGGCCAGGCCGTTCTACCGGCCTCCGCGCTGGTGGAGCTGGCGATCCGAGCCGGTGACGCGTTCGGCTGCACCGCGCTGGACGAACTCTCCCTGGACCGGCCCGTGGTTCTGCCCGAGCACGGCGGCGTACAGATCCAGGTAGGCGTGGGCGCGCCCGATCCGTCGTCGAGAAGGGAGTTCACCATCCACGTCCGGCCGGCCACCGAAGACATGCCCTGGACGCTCCACGCACGGGGGCTTCTCGGCGCCGGCAGCGGGCACGCCGGGCTGGAGGTGGAGACGGACGGATCCGGAGACTCGGCCGAGGTGGTCCTGCCCGAGGCTCTCCGGGAAGACGCTGCACGGTATGGCCTGCACCCCGCGCTTCTGGACGCGGCCCTCCTGCACTGCTCCACGACCGTCGGCGAGGGGACCACCGCGGTCCCGGCCGACTGGCACGGAGTACGCCTCCACGCGGTGGGTGCCACCGCGGTCCGCGTCCGGGTACGCGAGACGGGCGACAACACCGTCGCGATCCGCCTGTCCGACGCGGAAGGCAAGGCGGTCGCCACCGTCGACAGGCTCGTGTTCCGGGCTCTCCCCGACAATTGGTCCACCCCCGCACAAGGAGCCCCGCACGACTCGCTCTTCCACGTCGCATGGGCTCCCCTGGGCACGCCGCAACCCACTGGAGCCCTACGTACGGTGGTGCTGGACAGCGAGCGGTCCGGCTTCAAGGAGGGCGCCCTGCCCGCGGTGGAACGGCTCGACGACCTGACCGCGGTGGCCAAGGTCGCCGAGTCCCCAACTCCGGCGGACGTCGTACTGGTTCCGTGGACCTCGGCCGCGTACGGCGACGTGCCGGGCGCCGTACGCGGCGCGGCGTGGCAGGTTCTGACGCTGGTGAGGCAATGGCTCGCCGACGATGCGCTCGCCCGAACCCGGCTGGCCGTCGTGACCCGCGGCGGCGTGGCCGCGGCCGCGGGCGAGGAGGTGGCCGATCTGGGAGCGGCCGCTGTGTGGGGCCTGCTGCGCTCGGCGCAGTCGGAGGCCCCCGGCCGGATCACGCTGATCGACACCGACGGCACCCCGGCCTCAGCCGCGGTGCTGCCCTCGATCGCGGCCGGGGGTGAGCCCCAGGCGGCGGTCCGGGGTGGAGAGATCTTCGTCCCCCGGCTGGACCGTGCGCCGCGTACCGTGGCACAGGGCCCTCCCGGCGCGTCCTTCGATCCGCAGGGCACGGTGCTCGTCACCGGTGGCACGGGCAGTCTGGGTGGCCTGGTCGCGCGGCACCTGGTGACCGGGCACGGCGTGCGCGAGCTGCTGCTCGTGAGCCGGCGCGGCCCCGAGGCCGACGGCGTCGCCGAGCTGGAGGCCGAACTCACCGCACTTGGTGCGCGGGTCACCACAGCCGCGTGCGACGTGGCCGACCGCGACGCGCTCGCCGCCCTTCTGGCGGGCATCCCGGCCGAGCACCCGCTGACCGGCGTCGTGCACGCGGCGGGCGTCCTGGACAACGGCCTGATCACTTCGCTGACCTCCGAGCGGCTGGACGCGGTGCTGCGTCCGAAGGCCGATGCGGCCTGGCATCTGCACGAGCTGACCCGTGAGCTGGACCTGTCGGCGTTCGTGCTGTTCTCTTCCGTGGTTGGCGTCTTCGGCGGCCCGGGGCAGGCCAACTACGCCGCGGCCAACGCCTTCCTGGACGCGCTCGCCCAGCACCGCGCCGCCCACGGCCTGCCCGCGACCTCGATCGCCTGGGGCCTGTGGGCACAGGACGGCGGGATCAACGCGGACCTGGACGCCACCGACCGCAACCGCTTCGCCCAGGGCGGCTTTCTGCCGGTCACCGCCGAGGAGGGGCTGGCGCTGCTCGACGCGGCACTCGCCCAGCAGCGAGCGGCACTGGTGGCCACTCCCCTGGACCAGACCGCCGTACGCGAAGCCGCCGTACGCCAAAACGACCGGGTTCCGGCGCTGCTGCGGAGCCTGGGCAGCCCTGCGGTCCGGCGCCGTACCGCCCGGTCCGAGGCGGGACCGGACGACTCGTCGCTCGCGGGACGCCTCGCCCGGCTCACTCCCGCCGAGCGTGAACAGGCCCTGCTCACCGTTGTCCGCGATGACGTGGCAGCCGTTCTCGGCCACGCCGAACCGCGGACCATCGAGGCCGATCGTGCCTTCCAGGAACTGGGCTTCAACTCGCTGACAGCCGTCGACCTGCGCAACCGGCTCACTGCCGCGACCGGAGTGCAGCTGCCCACGACCGTGATCTTCGATCACCCCACCCCGGCCGCCCTCGCCACGTACCTGGACGACCGGATGGCCTCTCCCGGCCCGGACGAGCTCCGGCCCGTACTCGAGGAGATCGACAGGCTCGAAGCGCTCCTTGCCCCCGCCCCTGCGGACGAGGAGGCGCGCGGCAGAGTCGCGGTCCGCCTACGGGCCATCGTGTCGAGGCTGAGCCCCACCGTGGACGCCGCGGCGGACACCGCCGATGCGCACGACGTGGCGAGCACGCTGGAGTCGGCGACGGCGGATGAGATCTTCAGCTTCATCGACAACGAGCTCGGCCCGGCCTGACCTTTTTCGCCCTCCTACCTGCCGACCGAGATTTTCGCCCGTCGGTCTTCCGCCTTTCGCGTGCGGCGTTCCGCCTTTCGTCTGCGATTTTCACCCTGCGCCTATTGCGCCCTCGTATGGAGAGACTGATTTCCCATGTCCAACGAAGAGAAGCTGGTCGAATACCTCAAGCGGGTCACCACAGATCTGCACAGGACCCGCGGGCAGCTTGCAGAGCTGGAGGCGGCCGACCGGGAGCCCGTCGCGATCGTCGGTATGGCCTGCCGTTTCCCCGGAGGGGTGACCTCGCCTGACGAGCTGTGGCGGCTGGTCATGGACGAGCGTGACGGAATTTCGGAGTTCCCCACCGACCGCGGCTGGGATCTGGAGAAGCTGTACGACCCCGATCCGGACCGGCCCGGCACCTCCTACACCCGTCACGGTGGCTTCCTCGACGGCGCGGCCCTGTTCGACGCGGAATTCTTCGGGATCTCCCCGCGTGAGGCGCTGTCGATGGATCCGCAGCAGCGGCTGCTGCTGGAGACCGCCTGGGAAACCTTCGAACATGCCGGTATCGATCCGGTCTCCCTCAGGGGCAGCGACACAGGCGTCTTCGTCGGTCTCGTGGAGCAGAGCTATCACGGCCTGCACGGCCCCGAGGAGTTCGAGGGCTATCTCATGACCAGCAAGTTCAGCAGCATCGCCTCGGGACGGATTGCCTACACCTTCGGATTCGAGGGTCCGGCGCTGTCTGTCGACACCGCTTGCTCCTCGTCGCTGGTCGCCCTTCATCTGGCTGCCCGGTCGGTGCGGCAGGGCGAGGCGTCAATGGCGCTTGCGGGCGGAGTCACGGTGACGGCGACGCCTGGCGGATTCATCGACTTCTCCCGGCAGCGTGGGTTGGCGGTGGATGGTCGGTGTAAGTCGTTTGCGGCTGGGGCGGATGGGACGTCGTGGTCGGAGGGTGTGGGGTTGTTGTTGGTGGAGCGGTTGTCGGATGCGCGGCGTCGTGGGCATCGGGTGTTGGCGGTGTTGCGGGGTTCTGCGGTGAATCAGGATGGTGCGTCGAATGGGTTGACGGCGCCGAATGGTCCGTCGCAGGAGCGGGTGATCCGGCAGGCGTTGGTGGATGCGGGGTTGTCGGCGGCTGAGGTTGATGTGGTGGAGGCGCATGGGACGGGTACGTCGTTGGGCGATCCGATCGAGGCGCAGGCGTTGCTGGCGACGTATGGCCAGGACCGGCCGGTGGACCGGCCATTGTGGCTGGGCTCGCTGAAGTCCAACATCGGGCATGCCCAGGCCGCGGCGGGCGTCGGTGGCGTGATCAAGATGATCGAGGCGATGCGGCACGGGGTGTTGCCGCAGACGTTGCATGTGAACGAGCCGACCCCGATGGTCGACTGGTCCTCGGGCGCAGTGGAACTGCTGCGTGAGCCCAGGGCATGGCCCGAGACGGACCACCGGCCCCGCCGTGCCGCCGTGTCCTCCTTCGGCTTCGGCGGTACGAATGCTCACGTGATTGTGGAGGGGGCTCCGGTGGTGGGGGAGTCGTCTGTGGAGGTGGTGGGGGCGGGTCTTTCGGTGGTGCCGTGGGTGGTGTCGGCTCGGTCGGTGGAGGGTTTGGCGGGTCAGGCGGGGCGGTTGGTCTCGGCTGTGGAGGGGGTGGATGGGCCGTCGGTGGCGGATGTGGGGTTTTCGCTGGCGACGGGGCGTGCTGCGTTGGAGGAGCGTGCGGTGGTGGTGGGGCGTGATCGGGGGGAGTTGGTGGCGGGGTTGCGTTCGGTGGCCTCGGGTGGGGTGGGTCCGGGTGTGGTGCGGGGGGTGCGGGGCCGGGGTTTGTTGGGTGTGGTGTTTACCGGTCAGGGTGCGCAGCGTGTGGGGATGGGGCGGGAGTTGTATGCGTCGTTCCCGGTGTTTGCGGGTGCGTTTGATGAGGTGTGTGCGGAGTTCGAGCCGTTGTTGGGCAGGTCGTTGAAGTCGGTGGTGTTTGCGGCTGCAGGTTCGGTGGATGCGGGGGTGTTGGAGGGTACGGGGTTTGCGCAGCCGGGGTTGTTCGCGGTGGAGGTGGCGCTGTTTCGGTTGGTGGAGTCCTGGGGGGTGCGGCCGGATTTTGTGGCGGGGCATTCGTTGGGGGAGTTGGTGGCGGCGTATGTGGCGGGGGTGATGTCGCTGTCGGATGCGGTGCGTTTGGTGGCTGCGCGGGCGGGTTTGATGGCGGCGTTGCCCGGTGGTGGGGTGATGGTGGCGGTGGGGGCGCCGGAGGGGGAGGTTGTTCCGCTGTTGGCGGGGTTGGGTGATGGGGTGTCGGTGGCGGCGGTCAATGGTCCGTCGGCGGTGGTGCTTTCGGGGGATGAGGGTGTGGTGGGGGAGGTGGTGTCGCGGTTGGCGGCTGGGGGTGTGGTGGCCAAGCGGCTGGCGGTCTCGCATGCTTTTCACTCGGCGCATATGGATCCGATGCTGGAGGAGTTCCGTGCGGTGGCGGAGGGGGTTTCGTTCCGGGCGGCGCGGATTCCGGTGGTGTCGACGGTCAGTGGCCGGTTGGCTTCGGGGGAGGAGTTGGGGTCGGCGGAGTACTGGGTTGGTCAGGTGCGGCGGCCGGTGCGGTTCTTCGATGCGGTGCGCACGTTGGAGGACCAGGGGGTGGATACGGTCCTGGAGTTGGGTCCGGAGGGGGTGTTGTCGGCTCTGGTCGCGGGTGCGGTGCGGGATCCGGGGGGTGTTGCGGCGGTTCCGGTGCTCTCGCGTGGCCGGGATGAGGTCGAGAGTGCGGTCACGGCGCTGGGGCGGTTGCATGTGCGGGGAGTGCCGGTGGACTGGGCCGGCTTCTTCGCGGGCAGCGGAGCACACCGTACCGACCTGCCCACCTACGCCTTCCAACACCAACGCCACTGGCTGGAGGCCGCGGCAGGCGCGACGGGCAGCGCCGACGCCGGCGACCTCGGGCTGAGCCCTGCGGACCATCCGCTGCTCGGCGCCGCGGTCAGCGCCGCCGGCACCGAACAGGTGCTCTTCACCGGTCGGCTGGCGCTGAGTACGCATCCGTGGCTGGCCGACCACACAGTCCTGGACCTGCCGGTGGTCCCGGCCTCCGCGCTGGTGGAGCTGGCGATCCGGGCCGGAGACGAACTCGGCTGCACCGTACTGGAAGAGCTCGTTCTCACCACTCCTCTCGTCCTGCCCAAGCACGGCGCGGTCCACATCCAGGTGCGAGTGGAGGCGCCTGACCACTCCGGGCGGCGTTCCTTCACCGTCCACGCACGTCCCGACACCACCCAGGGGCCGTGGACGCCGCACGCACACGGCCACCTGAACATCCAGGGCCAGGACGCTCGTGGGATCCCTGGCCTCGGCCAATGGCCGCCCGCCGACGCCGAATCGGTGGACGTCGAGGAGGTCTACCACCGACTCGCCGGGGCCGGCCTGACGTACGGTCCCGCGTTCCGAGGAGTGACCGCGGCGTGGCGGCGCGGCCAGACGGTGTTCGCCGAGGTCGGCCTGCCCGAGGCTGTCCATGCCGACGCGGCGGGCTACGGTCTGCACCCCGCGCTGCTCGACGCGGCGCTTCACACCATGTCTCCCGGCGAAGAAGCCCCAGAGAACGGCGTCGAGGCCCCTCTCGCCCATGTCTGGACAGGAGTCCGCCTGCACGCGACGGGGGCTCTGGCCGTACGAGTCCGGCTGACCCCTGGCGGCGATGGTGCGCCCGAGGTGCTCCTGGCGGACGCCGCCGGAGAGCCCGTGCTCGTGATCGACTCAGTGGCGACCCGCCCGGTCACCGCCCGTCAGCTCGCCAACGCCCGTGCCCGGCACTCCGGTTCGCTATTCCAGGTCGGCTGGACGGCGCTCCCCGAGCCGGGGCCTGCGGAGCCGGTGCGCTGGGCCATGCTGCGCGCCCTCGGCAGCGAGACCCGTGGCATCTTCGACGGCGACATCATCGATGCGGACGGTTTCGACGATGCGGACGGTTTCGACGACGTCGCCGCGGTGGCCGAAGCCGTGGGATCCGGCGAGGGCCCCGACGCCGTGGTCGTCCCCTGGCCGGGCGAGACTCACGGCGGCCTCCCGGGCTCGCTGCGCGCCGGCAGCCGCCGCGCCCTGGCCCTGGTGCAGGAGTGGCTGGCGGACGACCGGCTGGCCGGGACCCCGTTGCTGCTGGTCACCCGTGGCGCGGTGGCGCCGGCGGGGGAGGATGTGACGGATCTGGCGGCGGCCGCGGTGTGGGGCCTGCTGCGCTCGGCGCAGTCCGAGGCGCCGGGCAGAATCGTGCTCGGCGACGCGGTGGCCGGGGAGAGGGTCTCCGGTGCGCTGCTGTCCCGGGTCCTTGCCTCCGGAGAACCCCAGGTGGCGGTGAGAGACGGGAAGATGCTGGTGCCCCGGCTGCGGACCCTGCCCGCCGACTCCGCCGACTCAGGCGGCCCCGGCGCGGCACCCGAGCCGGGGCTGGACACCCGGGGCACAGTGCTTATCACCGGAGGCACCGGGGCCCTGGGCGCGCTGTTCGCCCGTCACCTCGTCACGCGGCACGGCGTGCGCCGTCTGCTGCTCACCAGCAGGAGGGGCGAACAGGCGGCGGGTGCCGCCGGGCTGCGGGAGGAACTCGAGAAGTACGGCGCGGACGTCACGATCGCCGCGTGCGACGTGGCCGACCGCGACGCGCTCGCCGCCCTTCTGGCGGGCATCCCGGCCGAGCACCCGCTGACCGGCGTCGTGCACGCCGCGGGCGTCCTGGACGATGGCGTCATCTCGGCTCAGACCCCTGAGCGCCTGGACGCGGTGCTGGGCCCCAAGGCCGATGCGGCCTGGCATCTGCACGAACTGACCCGTGGGCTGGACCTGTCGGCGTTCGTGCTGTTCTCCTCCATCGCGGGCGTCGTCGGCGGTCCGGGCCAGTCCAACTACGCCGCGGCCAACGCGTTCCTGGACGCGCTCGCCCAGCACCGCGCCGCCCACGGCCTGCCCGCGACCTCGATCGCCTGGGGCCTGTGGGCACAGGACGGCGGAATGAACGCGCACCTGGACGCCACCGACCGCAAGCGCATCGCGCGCAGCGGTTTCCTGCCCATCGAGCCGGAGCAGGGCCCACCCCTGATGGACCTTGCCCTGGGGACGGACCAGGCGGCGATGACCGCCACCCCCATGGACCTCGCCGCGCTCCGGGAACAGCCGAGGATTCCGCCGCTCCTGAGCGGCCTCGTACGCACTCCGTCGCGTCGCGCGGCCAGGAACTCCGGCCAGGACACCGAACCACTGGCCCAGCGGCTGGCCGTACTGCCCGAGGAGAAGCAGCGGGAGGCAGTGGTCGAGCTGCTCCTGGCCGAGGCCGCCGGGGTACTCGGCCACGCCGACCCGCGCGGCATCAGCGCCGACCGTCCCTTCCCCCAGCTGGGCTTCGACTCCCTGACGGCGGTGGAGCTCCGCAACCGGCTGGATGCCGCGACCGGCGTCCGGCTGCCCGCCACCGCCGTCTTCGACCACCCCACCCCGGCCGCCCTCGCCGCGTACGTGCATGCCGAACTGACGGGAGTTGAGGCAGCGGCGGGCTCCCCTTCCTCCGCCCCGACCGAGCACGCCGTCGACTTCCGGGCGGAGGTCCGCCTCGCGGATGACATCCGGCCGGCGGCGGAGATCTTCCGTACGGCCGACGACCCCGAGGAGATCCTGCTCACCGGCGCGAGCGGGTTCCTCGGCGCGTTCCTCCTGCGCGACCTGATGCGCACCACCCGGGCGACCGTGCACTGCCTGGTCCGTGGGGCCGACAGGGCGGAGGCGACCGCACGACTCCGGGCGAACCTGGAGTGGTACCGCATCCAGGACCAGGTGGACCCGGGCCGGCTCTCGGTCATTGTCGGCGACCTCTCCCGGCCGCGTCTGGGCCTGACCCCCGAGGACTTCGACGCGCTGGCCAGGAAGGCCGACGTCGTCTACCACGCGGGGGCCACCGTCCACTGGCTGCGTCCGTACACGGCCCTGAAGGCGGCCAACGTGTCCGGCACCGAGGAGATCCTCCGGCTCGCGGCGCGCCACCGCACCGTTCCCGTTCACTACGTCTCGACTGTGGGCGTGTTCAGCGGGCCGGTGACCCCGGGTGTGCCGCTGCGGGCCACCGACCCCACGGGCCCCGCCGAGGCACTTCCGAGCGGTTACCTGCAGAGCAAGTGGGTCGCGGAGCAACTCGTCGGCCTGGCGCGGGAACGGGGTCTTCCGGTGTCCGTCCACCGGGTCGACGTGATCTCCGGTGACCAGCGCAACGGGGCCTGCCAGACGCGGGACTTCGTCTGGCTCAGCCTCAAGGGCATGCTGCAGGCCGGGGCCGTACCCGCCGGAGTCGGCGGGCGCTTCCACCTGCTGCCGGTGGACTACGTGAGCGCCGCGATCCTCGGCCTGTCCCGCAGTCCCGAGGCCGCCGGCGGCACCTTCCACCTGTTCAACCGCGACTCCCTGAGCCTGGAGCGGTGCGTGGAATACCTGCGCTCGCTCGGCTATCCGCTGACGCCGCTGGACCGTGACACATGGAACGATGCGGTGAAATCGGACCGCGACAACGCGATGGCGCCGTTGCTCCACGCGTTCGAGATGATGACGTCCGACACGGACGCCTTCTACCCCGCCATGGACACGAGCGGAACCGAGGCGGCACTCGCCGGCAGCGGGATCGAATGCCCACCGCTGACCAGGGAACTCTTCGTGAAGTACGTCGAGTTCTTCGTCCAGACAGGACACTTCCCGCCCGCCCCCGGGGCCGGGCGAGGCCGCGCAGAGGGTCTCGGGCACTCATCGGTCCTCTCCGGAGAGTGACGGGCTGCGCGCGGAGGCGTGGACATCCCATCGATCGGTCAACTTCAGCTGCCCGAAGCGGGCGTTGACCGGTGCGGCGGCTGGGGCCGGGGCGTGGGCCCCGGCCCCAGGCATGTACGGCGACGACGTCGTTCTCCAAACGGCGGCCGGCGAACTGTCGCCGAGACTCGGTCGGCACCGTGTGTGATTGAAGTCGCAGGTGAGGCGCGGGCTTCCATGTGATGCCCGAATCACGTCCCATGGATGCCCGAATCACGTTCCGTGGGTGCCCGAATCATGGATTCCGGCTCTGTGTTCGATGCGGCGTGCTGTGGAATTGAGCGTCCTCGGCAGGTTGCATTCGGCCATTGCCGTGAATTAATTTCAGTCACATCGGCGTGTCGTCTAAGAATTCCCGGAACCGGCAGAGGGAGATTCGGGCACGGCCACCTCCGTGGCTTTCGTCCAGGCTTCCGCTACGAACCTTTGGCCGCCTGCGGGTAACAAAGTGAGTGACGTATGTTCCGGATGCGCCTGGGAGACTCGTTTTTGCAGGTCGCTGGGCGTGGGCCAGGGCGGGCGAGCTCTTACCTGACGGTAAGCACTCACCAAAAAGTAAGTACTTCCTTCAGCGAAGTTGAACCGCTTACGGTCAAGGCACGTTCTCCCTCTGGAACACCTGAGTCGCCTTAGCGACGAGCAAACCCATCAATATTCGTCCGCCTCGCCGTGCCCATCGGTGCCCATCCTCGGCGAATGCTGCAGGTGCGCCCGGGCCGGGAGGCGTGCGGGGGAACCAGACCTCCGAAGAGTTACAAGTAGTTGGAGGCAACTGTGCAATTCTGGATACTCGGACCACTGGAATCTTTGGACAACGGCCGGCCCGTGGCACTCGGCGGGACCAAGCAGCGGGCGACACTCGGATATCTGCTTCTGCGGATGAACCGCGTTGTCGCGACCAGCCAGCTCCTCAACGCCCTGTGGCCCATGGACGACGCCCCCATATCGGCGCGCAAGATCTTGCAGAACGCCATATGGGGCCTGCGGCGAGCCCTGCCATCGAAGCAGGGCGGCACGGGGGCCACCCTGGTGACACAGCCCCCCGGCTACAGACTGACCGTCGACCCCGACGACGTCGATCTGTACCGCTTCCAGCGCATGGTCGAGACGGGGCGGGCGAAACTCGCGGAAGGAGCACCGCAAGAGGCGGCGCTGCTTCTGCGGGACGCCCTGGCGCTCTGGCGCGGGCCGGTACTCGCGGACCTGGCCGAGGCAGGCATCGCCTGGCCCGAGCTGTCCGCTGTGCAGAACGCCCGGCTGGACGTGATGGAGGACTACTTCGAGGCGGAACTGGCATGCGGCCGGCACAGTGCGGTGCTCGGTGAACTGGAGGCCATGGTCGAGAAAACGGCGCTGCGGGAGCGCTCGTGCGGGCAGCTGATGACCGCTCTGTACCGCAGCGGCAGGCAGGCCGACGCTCTGAACGTGTACAGCCGGGTACGGCGCATGCTGGTGGGCGATCTGGGCCTGGAACCCAGCCGCGATCTGCAGATGCTCCAGCAGGCGATCCTGACCCAGGACCCGTCGCTGAATCTGCCTCAGGGGCTGGCCGTCCGCGGTGGGCCCCGCCGGGTCGTGACCCTCACCGGCCGTGCTGCCGAGTCCGCGCGACGGATCGCGGAGGGCGGCCCGACGGTCTCCGGCGCTGTGGTGGCTCCGCCCCGGCCGGAGACCGCGAACGAGAGCGGACGGCCCGTCCCGAACGAGAGCGGACGGCCCGTCCGGGCGGGTGAGGAGAAGCCGGCCACCGTTCCCGCGCGGCAGGCCAGACCGGTCCGGCGTAGAAGGGTCAACGTGCTCCTGGTCCGCGCACAGCTCGCGGCGGAGGCCGGTGACATCCACGCCGGGGGCGCCATCCATGCAGAAGACATCGACGAGACGCTCGAGCGCGCCTCGTGCTGGATCGAGGAGACCATTCAGCACTTCGGCGGCACTGTCACGGCGGGCATAGGGTCGATCGCCATGGCGGTGTTCGACTCGGGCGGGGAGCGCATGGACGGCGCCGAGCGCGCGGTGCTCGCCGCGCTGGCGATACGTGACGGACTCGACGCTCCGCATGGGCCGTTGGGGCAGTCCTCCGCCGTCGGCCCGGTACTGTCCTTCCGCGCTGCGGTCGCCGCCGGCGAGGCATCGGTGCACTATCGAACGACCGACTCGGACGGCGCCCCAGCCGCCATCACCGGCGCGCTGCTCGAGGGGTGCACCTCCTTACTGTCGCGTGCCGCCGCCGGCCAGATCCTGGTCTGTGGCAGCACGCGCGACGTCACCGAGTCGATGATCGACTACCGTGCCGACGGCACGGGAGCGTGGGAGGCACGGGGCATCCGCGCTGACTCCGTGGACCTCGAGGCCATGCCCACCGCGGAGTGGGAGGCGGTACGCGGAGTGGATGCGGCCTCCTGGACCGGACGAGGCACCGGGCTACCCTGCGTCTCGTAGTGCTGAACGGCGCCGGCGTCGGCATGACCCGCTTCCTCTGTCCTCGCCTCCCCGGACGCCGCGGTCGAGCGGCCGCCCGACTTCGCGGCGGCCGCCGCGCTCACCGATGCGTGTTTCCGGGAAGGAGCGGTCACACGCCGGGCGATGCTCCCGGCCCAGGCCCCCCGCGGCTTCAGGGGCCCGTTGAGGGCGACACCGCGGGAGATCAGTGAGTACTCCACCCGGATCGGCGTCACGTCGTAGGTCCCCGGGGTGGACATTCCGTCCGCCTGCAACTCCCGCAGGTGCTGGACCAGGACCTTCTCGCTGACGCAGAGATCAGTGGCTTCAACTCACCGAAGCGCCGGTACTGCTGGCTGAGTGCCCCCAGGATGAACACTTTCCACGCGCCGCTGCGGCCGCTACCGTGCTGGCCGACGCTCACCGCTACCCCGCCGCCCACTCCACGCAGGTATACAGCGGGGGACGGTAAGACGCACGGCCCGGAGGGAAGGGAGGGGCATCGTACCCGCCGCGTGCCCGATCAGGCGGTGTCTGTCTCCTCGTCGTCTCCCGGGCCCGACTGTCTTTCGGCGGCGTGCAGCCTGTCCTCCTGTACTCGGGCATTCAGGGCGGCTCGCTCCACTGACCGCGCGCGGCCCCCCGCTCGTCGCCGGGCCCGACGCTCCTGTCTCCGCAGCAGAGAAAGTGGGCCGGTGACACGCGTGCTGAGAGCTTGCTGAGCCAACTGGCCGGGTGGCTCTCCCGGGGGGTGCCCCTATGGGTTTCGTCAAGCGATGACGGAGGTTCGTTGTTCGTAGAGGGTGCCGTTGCGGAGCATCGCGAAGAGCACGTCGGCTCGGCGTCGGGCGAGGCAGAGGAGGGCTTGGGTGTGGTGCTTTCCCTGGGCGGTCTTCTTGTCGTAGTAGGCCCGGGATGTGGGGTCGGTCAGGGAGGCGAAGGCAGACAGGAAGAAGGCCCGTTTGAGCAGTTTGTTTCCTCGTCGGGAGGGTTGTTCACCTCGGATCGAGGAGCCTGAACTGCGGGTCGCTGGGGCGAGCCCTGCGTAGGCCGCGAGGTGTGCGGCGGTGGGAAAGGTGCTGCCGTCGCCGACGTCGATCAGAATGCGTGCTCCGGTCCTGACCCCGATGCCGGGCATGGAGGTCAGGACCTTGGAAAGAGGATGGGCCTCCGGCAGTTCCTCGATCCGGCTGACCAGCAGTTTGCGCTGGTCGAGCACAGCTTTGAGCTGTCCGGCGAGGCTGGGGCCGATCAGCGCGGCGGCGTCTGTGCCCGGGACAACGACCGTCTGCTCGTCCAGCGCCGTGAAGACGTCATCCACCAGGCGCTCGGCCATCCGCGGGGCCTTGGCCCGTATCAGATTGACCAGCTGACGCCTTCCGGCCTTCCTCAACTGGGCCCGAGAGCCGAACCGTTCGAGCATCAGCAACACGGCCGGGTGCTGGATGCGTGGTCCCAGGACCCGCTCCAGCGAGGGGTGGATCTGTGTGAGCAGGCCACGGAGCCGGTTGCTGATGCGGGTGGCTTCGCCGGCCAGGTCGTCGTCGAAGCCGACGATCATCTCCAGCTCGGCGACGGTTTCGTCGGCGAGCTGGAGGGCGCGGAGGGTGTGCGGCATGGCGCGGGCGGCGTCCGCGATGATGAACGCATCCCTCGCGTCGGTCTTGGCCTCGCCGGGGTAGAGATCGGCGATTCGCCGGTGAGTGAGCCGAGCCCTGGGAAGCTGGTGATGATCTCGGCGTCCGGGTGTGTGTTAAAAGATTCCACCGTCGCTTCGGCGAGGTCGTCTGCGTTAGTGCAGGCCGCTTCCAGCTGCCGCAGCAGGGCTGTGGTCTGGCGGCCCATGGCCTGTTCGACCAGTGGGAGTTGTCGCATCTGCGGGGCGCGAAGGGCGGCGCGGAGCCGGTCGGCCTCGGCCTCGATGCCGCGCTTGCGGCCGGCGTTGGTGCCACGAGGACTTTCTGCTACCTCCTCGGCTCATACCGCATCGCCACCGCTCCCGAGCCGAACTCCAGCCGGCTCACGAGCTTCAAGTCGATACGCTTCGATAGCCCCGCGAACAACGTCGGCCCATGGCCCGCTAGCCTGGGATGCACCACGAACTCGTACTCATCGATCAATCCCAGCTCCGCCAACGCCAGCGGGAGCTTCACGCCTGCCACGAACAGTCCCTTGCCGGACTCCCGCTTGAGCTGCTGAACGGCCTTCCCCAGATCCCCTCGCACGAGCTCCGCGTTCCAATCGACCCGATCCAAGGTGCTCGACACGACGTACTTCTTTGCCGCGTCGATCGTCCGGGCGAAGGGTTCCATCCAGTCAGGCCTCGCTCCCGTCCGCGCCGGCGGCCGCCACGCTGCCTCCATCATTTCGTAAGTCACCCGGCCAAAGAGGAGGGCATCGGCCTGGGCGAGGTTCTCGACGGCGTGACGATGCAAGTCTTCGTCCGCGACCATTACACGATGATCGCAGCACCCGTCCAATGTGACGTTGATGGAATACCGAAGGGGTCGCATGACGCGAGAGTACCTATAGGCATAGGGCCGCCTAACAATCATTCGACAGAGGGATCGTTGGATCTTCCGTGGGGTGGCCGGTGGGCTTGTCGATCCAGACGGCGTCGGGCAGCTTCGGCGGCTCGGGGGTGCCGCGGACGAAGCGTTCGGGGTGCTGGCGGTAGACGTCCGCGAGCACGTCGGCGCGCATCTCGCGGAGATGGTCGGCGAGGCCGAAGTGGACGTCGAACGGAGTATGCAGGGCTATTCCGGAATGCCGGTGGGACAGGTTGTACCAGTCGAAGAAGCCGGTGCACCAGGCGCGGGCGTCCTCGATACAGGCGAACCGGTCGGGAACGTTGTGCCGGTACTTCAGCGTCTTGTACTGGGCTTCCGAGTACGGATTGTCGTTGGAGGTCTTCGGCCGCGAGTGGGACTTGGTGACGCCGAGGTTGGCGAGCATCTGCGCCACGTTTTCGGCGACCATCGGCGAGCCCCGGTCGTAATGGAGCGTCAACTGGCCACGGTCGATTCGATGCCGAACTTGGCGATGGTCGAGGAGAGGAACTGCTCAGCCAGTTCCTTGTTCTCCGAGGCGGCGAGCATCCAGCCGACGGTGTAAGGCTGTAGATGTCGATGATCGTGTAGAGGCAGAAGTAGCTGCCCTTGACCGGCCCCTTCAGCTTGGTTATGTCCCACGTCCGGACCCGGTTCGGGGCGTTGGCGACCAATTCGGGCTTCTTGCGCGAGGGGTGGCTTGCCTGACGGCGGCGCTCGCGGACCTCGCCGTGCCGACGCAGCAGCCGATACATGGTCGCCTCCGAGCACAGGTGGACCCCGCGGTCCAGCATCACCGCGTAGACCTCCGCCGGCGCCATGTCGACGAACTCCTCCGACCGCAGCACCGCCAGGACGTTCGCCTCCTCGGCCTCGGACAGGGCGCGTGGATGCCGTCCGCGCTCGCGCTTCGGCCTGGCCGGCGCCGGGCTGTGGCGGTGGTGGCGGTAGTAGCTGGCGCGGCTGACGCCCAGGGCAGCACACTGCGGGTGCCGATTAATCATCCAGCCTGGTCAGGCGGCATGTTGGTACTCGTGAAGGGTTCCGCCGAGTCGTTCTCGTCGGCGGACCTTCAGGTCCTGATCTGTTCTCGGTCGGTGATCGGCGCGGGCAGGGGATGTAGTGGAGCCGCATGGTGAAGGGACCGGTGCGGGCGGTGTCGGTTGTAGTAGGACTCGAACTCGCGCAGGGCGTGGAGGAGGTGGGTCTGGTTCCAGATCAAGGTGCGGTCCAGCAGCTCGCGTCGGCAGGTCTGTATCCATCGCTCCATGATGGAGTTCATCCTGGGCATCTGGATGCCGGTGGTGACGACCTTCAGCTCCGCGTCGGCCAGCACGGCTTCGAAGGCTGGCGTGTATTTCGAGTCCCGGTCGCGGATCAAGAATCTGGCTTTGCTGCCTGCGTCCTCCACGTCCATGATGAGGTTGCCCGAGCTGCACGATCCATTCCGCTGTGGGGTGTGCGGTGGTGCCCAGGATTCGGATGCGTCTGGTGGTGTGCTCGATGACCGCGAAGACGTACAGTCGTGTCCCGGTCAGGGTGCGCGTCTCGAACAGATCACAGGCGAACAGTGCTCCGGCTTGGCCGCGCAGGAAGGCGGCCCAGGTGGTGCTCTGGCGTTCGGGCGCGGTCGGGATGTCGTGATCCCGGTGGTTCACGGCGCTCGGTGCCAGCACCCTGTACGGCTATCTCCTGCACGGCTTCCTCGCCAAGGGCTCCCGCTTCTGGAACTGATACGAAGCCGACTGGCCGTACACGCCGCTGGGCGCAATCGCGGCAACCCTCCTCGCCGCAGCCGTCGTGACGCTGCTGTGCACCCTACCGGTACAGCTGTTCCGCTTCGCCATGGAGCCGAAGATGGAATGGGCCTTCAAGCGGGACGCAGCCGAGCTGGCCCGTACCCGAGTGACGGCGGGACCACATCGCCACGGCTGAGTGCGCGTGATCTGCCCCGCCTCTGCTGCGCATCAGTGCCACTGGATGGGTGGGTCAAGGCAAGAGGCGCACAGCCGTCAGGCCCACGGCCGCCTGGGAGCCGTTGTGCGCGACTCCCCGCGGAGGCGCAAGCGGTCGATACCGGCACGGGTAGCGGCGTTGTCCAGTGATCGCAGCGCCAATAGGAGGAAGCCGATGTCGTCGAGGAGGATCGGTTCCGGCAGCAGATCGACCGGGAGTACCAAGTAGCCGACTGCTGCCCAGAAGGCCACCTTGCCCGACGCAGGGATACCCGCCTCGCGCAGGAGCCTCCGGGTGCGGAGGAGCCGTAGCAGCAACTTCACAGCGACCAGCACGGTGACGGCCACCACCACTCCGGCTGCGAGCAGCCACGCCATGCCTTTCCCGCTCATGCGGGGTCCCTCCTCGTACGACCGGCTTCTGGGCAAGGTTGCACAAGAGCTTCCGCGTTCGGGTCTGCGGCACACCGGACCGAGGTCTGTTCGGTCGCGCAGGGGCTGTTGGGTGGTTCAGCACTGCTGACCGGTTGGGCCGTCGAGAGCTGCGGGGTCGAGCTTTGCTCCGCGTCGGCCCAGGAGACCCGGTCGGCGAACAGCGAGTCGGGTACGCGGCGGGGTAGCGGGGCAGGATGACAGCGGTCGGGGTGCCGTGGCCATCAGGGAATTCCTGAGCAGGCGGGATCAGTACCGGCGTTCTTCGAGAGCCACGCAAGCATCAGCAGCTCGCGAATGCTTCGCAACACGACGTAGCCCGCGGTCGGCCCACCGGACGCCGCCTTTAAGGTTGTTCGATAGAGACCCCTTGACTGCGGCGGCGTACCGCATCGCATGGGCCTTGACAGCCCATCAGAACTGCAAAAGTCTGAAAGTGGAACATAAGAGGAGAATTGCCGCGCGGCTGGGGGTCAAGGGGTCGCAGGTTCAAATCCTGTCGTCCCGACCAGCGTTTTCGCAGGTCGAAGGCCGTTTTCTCAGAGATGGGAGAGCGGCCTTTTCCGTGTTCGCAGGCCTGGTGGTCGCCTGGTGGTCGCATACGCGCCCTGGAATTGGGATGCCTGGGGTGAACTGGTTGGTGGGATGGGGGAGTAGGACGGCTTGAGTCGCTTGTTGCGGCCTTGGGAGTGGTCGCGGTGTGGTCGCAGCCAGTTCGGCCAGTGACGGCGGGTGCCGCCTTGGTCGGCGTTGGTCAGGGCTCGGTCGATGGTGTCGACGGCGTCGCGGGCGGCTTGCTGGGTGAGGTGGCTGTAGAGGTTCGCGGTGGTGGACAGGGTGGAGTGGCGGAGGGTCTTGGACACCACGGTGAGGGGGACGCCGACGGTGATGGTGAGGGTTGCGGCGAGGTGCCGCAGGTCGTGGAGGCCGATGCGGGGCACTCCGGCTTCTTCTGCCCGTCGTCCGAGGTGAACAGACGACGGTACATAACGCTCCCAGGGGTTGTTGCAGGTTGGCCGGTTCGGAAACGGAAGAGGCGGAAGCGAGGCAGGGCGTACAGAGCGATCACTGTCCCTGCTTGCGACCTCCACTTGTGCGGGCCCGGAGCCGTGAAGGGCGGCGTCCGTCCGTGGCTCTCCCCCTGCGGTGAGGCGGTTTCGAGAGAGTACCCGCCGGCCGCGGAGGACCCGATAGAAGGGTCGGCCGCTGGTGCGGCCGTGCTGGGCCCGAACATGCTCAGCACGGTGGGCAGCGGGTGGGTGTCGGCGGGCGGGAGAGGAAGAGGGGCGTAAGGAGGCATGGTTCTCACACCCGCCCAGGACCAGTCCCTCCGCCGCCCCTCCAGCAACCTGGGCCAGGGCTTGACAGGACGCACAAAGACCTGAGTCCGCGATCTTGCCCTTAATGGTGGACATCATGGACACCGAGCCCTTCATCCACGCGGGCCCCAGATAGGGGGCGTCGCGGGGAACCAGTTGCCGCCGCCGGTTCAGAAGGTGGCCAGGCCGAGCGCGGCGCGGAAGGCGTTCTTGTTGGCCACGCCGTCGCGGGGCGGCAACGCGCGTGGTGGCTCGTCGGTGGTGATCAGCACCTGGGCGTACGTTGTCGCCGCGCGCGCCTTGATGCGTGTGGCGAGGTCCTCGGCCTGGGCGAGGTCGGTGATCCGTACGGCGTCGCGGATGCCGAAGCCGTGGGCGACGGCGACGAGGTCGGTGCCCAGGCCGGTGTGGCTGGGCTGCATGCCGGTCTCGCCGAAGTGCGCGTTGTCCAGGACCACAAGGGTGAGGTTCGGAGGGAGTTGGGCACCGACGGTGGCCAGCGTGCCAATACCCATGAGGTGTTCGCCGTCGCCAGTAATCGCGACGACCGGGCGGTCCGGCTGAGCGAGGGCGAGACCGAGGGCGAGTGGAGCGGCGGCACCCATCGCGCCCCACAGGTAAAAGGTGCCGGGACGGTCGCCGGCCGCGAACACGTCGTAGCTGGGGGCGCCGAGGCCGGTGACGACCAGGGTGTCCTCGGGGACACCAGCAAGCAGGTCGGCGACGAACACACGCCGGTTTAAGCGGGCGGGGGTCATCAGTCGCGCTCCCATTTCTTGCGGCCGATCAGCTTCTGTCCGAGGAGCACAGCGACGCGCTCGCCCGCCCCGAATACCGAGTCCAGGGCGGCCTCGACGGTCTCCTCGACCTCTTCAGGGGTGTCGGCGCGCAGGACGGTGATGCCCATGAGTTCCAGGGCCTGTTGCGTGGTGCGGCCCATGGGGCCCTGCCACGGGTTGAACTCGGCGTACTCGCCCCGCATCGTCACCAGCGTCAGGAAGGGGAACCGGCACATCTGCAGCAGGGAGAACATGTTGACGCAGTTGCCCACCCCGCTGCTCTGCATCAGCAGCACGGACCGCTGCCCGCCCAGCCAGGCCCCGCTGACCACGGCGACGCCCTCCTCCTCGGTGGTCAACACCACGTCGTGGATGGCTGGATCGACACGCGCTTCACGGATGACGTGGGAGTGGCCGGCGTCGGGGACGTAGGCGACCTGCTGGATGCCGTACTTCTTCAGTGCGGCGAAAACGCCCTCCTGCCAGGAGGGGGCCGCCGGGGCGCGTGTCTGGCTCATCCGTTACTACTCCGCTGATTGGTCGGTTCAGGTGCAACGCACCATGAGTGCTGATGGACAAGGGAGGGCATCTCGCACTGCGTTTGGCTGTACTTTCGGTTCCCGCCCTCGTTCCGTGACGTCGAGGACGTGATCGCAGAAACTTCTCTGGACCCCGCGCCGAGGGGCCGATCGGGCGACAGACCAGCGACGCGCTCCTGGACCACCAGCTTCCGGAGCGCGACCGCGCCCTCACCATGTACGACCCACTTCGGACTACAGGCTGCGTACGAGGCCGCCGTCGCAGCGCAAAGCTGTCCCGGTGACGTACGACGCCGGCGCGCTGCAGAGGAATGCGGCTGCTGCGGCGAATTCCGAAGGGCGACCGTAGCGACGGGCTGGGATCGTGGCGATCGACGCCTGCTCCACCTCGGCGACGGTACGACCGGAGCGTTCGGCATTCGCAGCGTCGACCGCCGCGGTGCGGTCGGTCTCGATACGGCCGGGCAGCAAGAGGTTGACGGTCACACCGTCTGCGGCGACCTCTGCCGCCAGCGTCTTCAAGTACCCGGCCAGTGCAGCGCGGCCGAGGTTTGACAGCGCGAGGTTCGGCAGGGGGGCGGCAATCCCGCTGGAGCCCACCGCCAGGATTCGGCCCCAGCCGCGTTCTCGCATAGCGGGCAGTGCCTGCGAAACCAGCCGGACGTGCTGGCGCAGCATCGCGTCCAGCGCGGCATCGACGTCATTCGCATCGACGTCGGTCGCCGGGCCGGGCTTGGGCCCAGGGCCATTGAGTACGAGCACATCGGGTGGACCGAATGCCACGACCGTCGCCTCGAACAGCTCGGCCGGACCGTCCTCAGCGACAAGATCCACCTCGACACCGACGGCGCTGGGCAGGTCCGCGGCGATCTCCTTCGCCCGGTGTCCCCGCCGGCCACAGACCACAGTGTTGGCTCCTTCCGCAGCCAGCGTCCGGGCAATTGCCTCGCCGAGGCCTCCTGTCGACGAGCAGACGAGGGCGGTACGCCCTGAAAGACCAAGATCCATCAAAAGGAACCTCCTGTAAGGCCCCAGCAGGATCGGGGGCTGGCGCGGTGGCCGTGAGGGCTCCGTTTCCAGCCCCCCTCTGCTAGGCCCTGTCGGCCTAGGACTTCACCGTGTGAGCGAGGGTGCCGATGCCCTCGACGACTGCGGTGATCGAATCGCCGGGTTCGATCACCGCGGCTCCCGGGGTTCCCGTGCAGATGACGGTTCCCGGCGCGAAGGTGCGGCCGGCCGCGAAGTACTCGACCAGGAAGCCGAGGTCGTACTTCATGTCGGACACGGGCGCGGAGGCGACGACCTCACCGTTGCGAACGGTCGAGACCTGGATCGACTGGAGATCCGCGTCCTCGAACTCGTCGATGGTCACCAGCTGCGGGCCCACGCTGCAGAACGTGTCGAAGCCCTTGGCCCAGGGGATGTAGCGGGGGTTTTCACGGATGACGTCCTCCGCGGTCAGGTCGAGGACGGCCGTGACGCCCGCGATGACGGACCGCCACTCGTCACGTCGCACGTTCTTGCACTCCGTGCCGATGACGAGGCCCAGTTCAGCTTCCGCGGTCACCCTCTTGCTCTGGGACGGCAGTTCGATCTGCTGACCGTTACCGATGAGGCAGTTGCCCGGCCGCAGATACGATCCGGGCCCGGACGAGGGTTGTTGGGTGTTCAGATCCTCGGAGTGACCCTTGTAGTTGAGGCCGGCTCCCCAGATGTCGCCCCCGTCGACGATGGTCAGGGCGTCGTCCAGGTGGACATCGGCCGGCTCGGCGTCCGGCAGAGGGTCGAGCAGCGCCGCGAGCTCCCTCCTGCGGGTCGCGTCCAGCAGGTCGGCCAGACGGCTCGAGGCCTCGTAGCCTTCGATGCCGGAAAGCGAAACCCAGCCGTTGCGGTGACGTGTGAATATCTGGTGACCGTCCTCGGTATTGAACCGTGCCAGCCGCACCTTTTCTCCTCCCGTATCGTGCTGTTCGAAGGGGTCAGGCCGCTGCCGTGCGCTGGAAAATGCGCTGTGCCGCGGCATGGATATCGCTCTTGCCCACGCTCCGCGGGGCCAGCTCGGCGGCGGTCTCCATCAAGGAAGCCGGGTCGACGGTCAGTTCGGCGCACAGCCGCTCGATGATCGGGAAGAATCCGGAATGCAGTCCGATCACGCCGCCGAGTACCTGCATGTTCCGGTCCTCGGGAAGGAGTTCCAGGCTGGTCCGGCAGAAGTGTGCGAGCCTGGCCAGCGCCTTGTAGTCGAACCTGTCCTCGCCGAGAGTGCTGATGATGCCCGCCAGCGACTCCGTCTCCGCGTTACCGGCGCCGCGGCCGATGCCGTCGAGCGTGCCGTCGACGATCGTGGCACCCGCCTCGAATGCGGCGATGCTGTTCGCGTTCGCCATGCCCAGGTTGTCGTGGCCGTGAAATCCGACGACGGGGAAGGACTCCTTCGCGATGGTCACATAGAGGTGGACGTTCGCCGGAAGCATGGAGCCGTACGAGTCCACCACATACAGACCGGCGATGGCCGGAGTGACGTCGCGTAGCAGACCGGGCAGTTCCTCGGCGGGCGTGCCGCTCGTCTTCATCAGGTTGAGGTAGACCTCGCCGCAGATCTCGGTGGCGCGCTCGATGTAGTCGAGGTGCTCCGGGACCCGCTCGGGCTCCATGCCGATACGGACGAACGACATACCCTGGTTGCAGAGTTCCGCGAGTGTGGAGAGTCGGCTGAACTCGGGCTGCGCGAACATGCCCCACGAGGTGGCCGTCAGCTCCGACCGCGCGATCTCGCACCAGCGTTTGAGATCGATGTTGCATGCCCTCGTACCGAGTCGTTCCGCCTCGAAGCCGAGACCGTGCCCGATCTCGACCTTCTTAATGGGTGTCTCGTCGAGTCGTCGGAGGAGTTCGCTGACGAACTCTTCGTCGAGTTGGAAGTCGACTGCGTAGGAACCATCACGCAGTGTCGCGTCAAGAATCTCTAACCTCTGCGGCTGGAAGAGCGGGGACTGTGGTGCAGGCATACGTATCCTCCTGAGCTCGGCAGTGTGGAGATGGCTCTGGTCAGCCATTGCGGAATTGCGCGGGGCGTGGCGGCCTGTGGTCCTTTGCTGATGCCTGTGACTGTGTTTTCGTCCGGCGCGGCTCAGTTCACGCGAGCGAGTTCCCTGCGCAGTCGCCTGTTGTCTTCCTCCAGTTCGTCCAGGCGGGCGTGGGTGGCATGGAGGTACTGGCGGATCTCGGCCTCGGTGAAGCGGGGTGTGATGTGCTGCTGGCAGTTCCAGCTGTAACCGTGGACATGGACGGTGATCACGCGCTCCACGAGTCCGTCCGTGCGCGGGCCCGTGGCGACATGGTCACCGCCGGCCTCGGCCGGGTCGCCGACGGATGCCCGGCCGAACAGTTTCATGCGGCGGCGGTGTGCGTAGTCCATGAAGAACAGCGACACCCGGTCGTTGTGCGCGAGGTTGCCGACGCTGATGTACTGCCTGTTGCCGCGTACATCGGCGAAGGCCAGTGTGTCGTCGCCCAGGACCCGCGCGAAACCGGGCGGCCCGCCCCGGTACTGCACATACGGCCAGCCGGTCTCACTCACGCTCGCCAGGTAGAAGCCGTCGCTGACCGAGATGAACTCCGCTTCCGCGGGCCCCAGTCGGTCGCGTTCGGGTGCATCGGCTAGCAACCGCGAGACGGCTCGCGTGCTTCCCTGGTCCTGCTGGGCGCGGCGTACCGAATCGGTGAACGCGATGTGCGCGTATCGGCTCATCCCCGGCTCCCCAGTCGCGCGGTCAGCTCCAGCAGCCGGTACGAGAAGGCCGTCTCGTTGTCGTACCAGCCGACCGTTTTGACGATCGACCCACCGCCCTCCCGGTTGGTGACCATGGTGAGCTGGGAGTCGAAGGTGCACGAGGCCGTCGTGCCGACGATGTCGGTCGAGACAAGGGGCGCCTCTGTGTACGCGAGCAGACCCCGCAGCTCGTTCTCGGCCGCCTTACGGAAGGCGGCGTTAACCTCGTCGACCGTCACCTCACGGGCCAGCTCCACGGTCAGGTCGGTCACGGAGCCGTCGGCGACGGGGACGCGCATGGCCATGCCGTCGATACGTCCGGCCAGTTCGGGGATGACCTGCCCGATGGCCCGGGCGGCGCCGGTGCTGGTGGGAATGATGTTCTGGGCGGCGGCGCGCGCACGCCGGTAGTCCTTGTGCGGCAGGTCGAGGATGCGCTGGTCGTTGGTGTAGGCGTGCACGGTGGTCATCAGCCCGCGTTCGATCCCGAACGCCTCGTGCAGGACCTTGGACATGGGCGCGACACAGTTGGTGGTGCAGGACGCGTTCGAGACGATCCGCGCGTCCTCGTCCAGGGTGTCCTCGTTGACCCCCATCACCACGGTCCGGTCCGCGTCGGCGGAGGGCGCGGAGATGACGACCTTGCGCGCGCCGGCCTCGATGTGCCGCCGGGCGTCGGCGGCGCGGGTGAAGACGCCGGTCGACTCGATCACGACGTCGACGTCCAGCTCCCGCCAGGGCAGCGCAGAGGGGTCGGTCTCCTTCAGGACCCGGACGCGGCGCCCTCCGACGACCAGGACGTCACCGTCCACGGAGGCCCCCTCGGTGAGCCGCCCGTGCACCGTGTCGTACGCCAGCAGATGAGCCAGCATCGCGGGTTCGGTCAGGTCGTTCACCGCCACCAGTTCGATGTCGTCACGCTCCAGGGACGCGCGGGCCACGCTGCGTCCGATGCGCCCGAAACCGTTGATGGCGAGGCGAAGCACAGTCATCACCACTCCTACCTATTGCGACGTCAATCGGATGCTTCGAAGTCTATAAACTGTTTCGATGGTCATCGCAACAAATCCAGGACCCGGGGAAAGGTGTGCTCCAGGATGTCCAGGCCCTCGTCGAGGAGGCCCTCGCCGATGACGAGCGGGGGCAGGAAGCGCAGTACGTTGCCGTAGGTGCCGCAGGTCAGGACCAGCAGGCCCGCGGCGTGGCAGGCCTTGGCCAGCGCCGCCGCCAGCTCCGGATCCGGGTCCTTCGAACCGGACTTCACCAACTCGATGGCGATCATCGCGCCGCGGCCGCGGACGTCCCCGATGACGGAGAACTTCTCCTGCAACACCGTCAAGCGGGCCTTCATCGTCTGCTCGATCTCCTTCGCCCTGGCGTTGAGGTCGAGCTCCTTCATCGTTTCGATGGCGCCGAGCGCGCCCGCGCAGGCCACCGGGTTGCCGCCGTAGGTGCCGCCCAGGCCGCCCGCGTGCGCCGCGTCCATGATCTCGGCGCGGCCGGTGACCGCGGCGAGCGGCAGACCGCCCGCGATGCCCTTGGCG
This sequence comes from Streptomyces sp. 8N616, assembly GCF_052246385.1. Taxonomy (NCBI): domain Bacteria; kingdom Bacillati; phylum Actinomycetota; class Actinomycetes; order Kitasatosporales; family Streptomycetaceae; genus Streptomyces; species Streptomyces sp. 8N616. Next base: position 81,998 of record NZ_JBQQBY010000019.1, read on the forward strand.
GTGGTGATCAGATCGGGCACGATGCCCTCGTCCTCACAGGCGAACCACTGGCCCGTACGGCAGAAGCCGGACTGAATCTCGTCCGCGACGAAGACGATGCCGTGGTCGGCGGCGAACTCGCGGATCGCCGGCAGGAAGCCCTTGGCCGGCTCGATGAAGCCGCCCTCACCCAGCACCGGCTCGATCACGATCGCGGCCACGTTCTCCGGGCCAACCCGCTTGGTGATCTGATCGATGGCCTGCGCGGCGGCCTCCGGAACGGCGTTCTCCGGACCGGTCGGCCAGCGGTAGCCGTACGCCACCGGCACACGGTAGACCTCGGGTGCGAACGGGCCGAAGCCGTGCTTGTACGGCATGTTCTTGGCGGTCAGCGCCATGGTCAGGTTCGTACGGCCGTGGAAGCCGTGGTCGAAGACCACGACCGCCTGGCGCCCGGTGTACGCGCGGGCGATCTTCACCGCGTTCTCGACGGCCTCGGCGCCGGAGTTGAACAGCGCCGACTTCTTGGCGTGGTCACCGGGTGTCAGCTCGGCGAGCCGCTCGCAGACCTCGACGTACCCCTCATACGGCGTGGCCATGAAGCAGGTGTGGGTGAAGTCGGCGAGCTGGGCGGAAGCCCGGCGTACGACGGCCTCGGCGGACGCCCCCACGGAGGTCACGGCGATGCCGGAACCGAAGTCGATGAGCCGGTTCCCGTCGACGTCCTCGATGATCCCGCCACCCGCGCGCTGGGCGAAGACCGGCAGAACCGAGGCGACGCCGGCGGCGACCGCCCTGTCCCGTCGAGCCCGCAGCTCCAGCGACTTCGGGCCCGGGAGTGCGGTCACGAGTCGGCGCTCCTGCGGAATGCTGTCCATAAAGGCTCCAGGTCCAGGAATGGCGCTAGGCGCTCTTTGCTCTGCCCATGCAGGCTACGGTCCTCGGGCCGTCGAGGGATATGGCGATTGCCTGGCCGCTACCGGCCTGGCCGCTGGCGGGCATTGAACGCGTCCGGTCTCCTCCATAGCGTGGAGTTGCCACCAAGTTGGGGAGGGCGATTTCACATGGTGAGCCAACTCATCGACAGCGACGAGCGATTCCTGGGAATCCTCGAACGGCTCTCGGCGAAGTCGATCGACGACTATTACAATCCGTACCAGATGTTCGAGTGGCCGGACAGTCTGCCCGAGGATATGTGGTGGATGAGCCCGGAACTCACCACCACGTACGGAACGGAAATCGCCGAGCGACTGAGCGAGCAGCAGTTGCACGCGCTTTCCAAGTACGAGAGCGTCAACTTCTACAGTCTGAACGTCCACGGAATTCGTGAACTCCTCATCGAGGTGGTGAAGCGGATTCACACGGCCGGGTTCCAGACGCCGTCCGAGTTCTTCCACCACTTCGTGGGTGAGGAGAACGAACACATGTGGTTCTTCGCCGAGTTCTGCAACCGGTACGGCAAGAAGATCTACAAGCAGATGCCCGGCGGGACTGTCTCCCTCGCCAACAGCCAGGCAGAGAGCCTCGTCGTCTTCCTGAGAATCCTGATCTTCGAGGAGCTGGTCGACCACTTCAACTCCCTGATGGGTGCCGACGAGCGCCTGCACGAGACGATCCGCTCCATCAACCGGCTCCACCACCAGGACGAGTCGCGGCACATCGCCTTCGGGCGCGAGCTGGTGGGTGTCCTGTACGAGGACCTCAAGCGCACGGCCACCCCCGACGAGCTGCGAGACCTGGACGCCTACATACGGCGTTACATGACGTACAGCTTCGAGACGCTCTACAACCCGCAGGTCTACCGGGACGCCGGGATCGACAACCCGCAGCGGGCACGCAGCGAGCTGCTGTCCAGTGTGGCGCGCGCCGACTTGGAGCAGCGGGTGTTCCGCAAGACGCGCAAGTTCCTGGAGAAGACCGGGATCATCTCCCATTCGCAGGAGGCCTGGCGATGACCTCACCCACCACCACCGCGTCGGACAAGGCCCCCGCAACCTCGGGCGCGGTGACCACCCTGGGCCCGGAGCAGACCGCCCTGCTCAAGGAGCTGGACGGCATCTTCGCCGGCTGGGCGGTGTCGGACGGCGCGCGGGAAGTGATCGCGCCGCCGCTGTACCCGGTGTCCGACCTGGAGAAGTTCGACGTCTACAAGAACTTCCCGCACCTGGCGCTCACCGCGAGCCCGATCGATCCGGCGCACCGGGGCGACGGGCCGGTCGCGGGCCGGTTCGAGCCGTCCCAGCTCCAGGGGACGCAGTACGGTCTGCCGCATGCCACCTGCTACGGCGCGTATCTCTTCCACGAGGGCCGACAGCTCGATGCGGATGTGCTGGTGACGCTCGTAAACCGGTGCTTCCGCAACGAGACGCACTACAGCGGGCTGCGTCGGCTCATGACCTTCCAGATGCGCGAAGCCGTCGCCATCGGGGCCTTCGACCACACCCAGCACCTGTTGGAACGCTTCTCAGGGCGGATCACCGCCTTCTCGGACGCCCTCGGGCTGGGCCTAGAAAAGGTCCCGGCCACCGACCCGTTCTTCGAGAACACCGGGGCGCGCGCACTTCTGGCAAAGCTCTCCCCGGTCAAGTACGAATTCCAGTACGGCGACCTCGCCATCGCGTCGGTCAACACGCACCGCAACTTCTTCGGCGAGCGCTGCCGGATCACCCTGCCCGGGGGCGAGGACGCCGCCTTCACCAGTTGCGCGGCCTTCGGCCTCGAACGCTGGATCGCGGTGCTCGAGGAGCACCACGGCGGCGATCTGGGCAAGGCTCTCGACGCCGTACGCGACGCGGCACGGCAGATTGACTGACGGCGGCCCTGGCGGTTTCCCGCCCGTGCGCATCGGCGTCGACCTCGTGCCGCTCGGCCGGGTCGCCGCGATGTCGACGAACGCGGATCACTCGCCGATCACCCGCATCCTGACTCCGCGTGAATACGCCGAGTGCCGCCGGGGAAACGCCGTGGATGTGCCTGGGGCCGCCGGGAGGCTGGCCGCCAAAGAAGCCGTGTTCAAACTCTTCCAAGCTGCCGGAGAAGTCCTTCCGTGGCAGGGGATCGAAATCCGCCACGGCGTCGGCGACTGGCCGACCGTCGAGCTGACGGGGCGTGCCGCCGAACTGGCGGCAAAGGCGCATCTCGGTCCCATAGAAATCAGCATCACGCACGACGAACCGTTCGCCATTGCGGTCGCGTGTGCCGTTAATTCGTCGCCCTCCAAGGCCGACAGGACGAAGGAATAGGGAGAAAACTCATGGCATCGCGGGGCATCGAGGAGATACGCGACTGGGTTCTGGCGCGCAACAAGCACCGGGATTCGCTGGGGCCGGACGAGGATCTGATCGGAAGCCGGCTCGTGGACTCAATATCGTTCGTGGAACTGGTCTACGCCATCGAAGCGGCCGCCGACGTCGAGATCGATTTCGACACCATCGACATCCGGGACTTCCAGACCATCTCGGCGATGGAGAAGGCCTTCTTCGCGTAGACGTTTGTCCGGTTTTCGGGGCCACCCCCGCCAGGCCCGCGTCCCGGCGCACCCCAGGACCGCATACCCAGCAAGGAGTTGACGAGTGGAAGCTGTGTCGTACACGGCGCAATGGACCGCAGCGGCGCGAGCGGTCGAGTCCGAGCAGAGGGAGGGAGCGCTGTTCACGGACGACCTCGCCCGCGCGCTCGCCGCGCCGCGCGGCTTCGAACTGCTGGACAAGTACGGCGGCGGCGGCCTGCTGCAGTACATCGCCATCCGGACCAAGTACCTCGACGACAGCATCGAAACCCTCCTCACCGAGGGCGGCATCAGCCAGGTCGTGTTCGTCGCGGCCGGCATGGACACCCGTGCCCACCGGCTGACCTGGCCCGAGGGCACGATCGTCTACGAGGTGGACCACGCCGGGCTGATCGAGGAGAAGGCCGAGCGCCTGCGCACGCTGGGTGCGCGGCCGCGCGTGGAGCGCAGGCCCGTCTCCGCCGACCTCGCCGGTGACTGGCTGCCCGCGCTGGAAGGGGCGGGGCACGACCGCGAGGCGCCCACCCTGTGGGTCGTGGAGGGACTGTTCTTCTTCCTCACCGAGGAGCAGGCGAAGCACGTCCTGCACACCCTGGGACAGGTCTCCGCGCCCGGCAGCCGGCTGGCCACCGACATGGTGAACATGCAGATGCTGCGCAGCCCGTTCAACCAGACCTTCCTCACGGCCCTGCGCGAGGACGGCACCCCGTGGGTGTTCGGCACCGACGAACCCGAGGAGTTCCTTGCCGCGTGCGGCTGGAAGGCGCTGGAGGTCAAGGAGCCCGGCGAGCCGGGTGCCGGTGAGAACCGCTGGCCGTACGCGGTCCAGCCCAGGGACCGGCGCGGAGTCCCCCGCAGCTGGCTCATCCGGGCCGAGCATGTCACCGGCTGACCTCCTGGAGCCGGATCAGCTCAGGGGTGGGCCCACGCACCGGCCCACGCGTCGTCCCTACGAGGGGAGTGAAGTGCGGTGAACGCGACGACGACGGACACGGCGACGACATTGGAGCGGATCGAGGCATTCCACCCCGAGCGGACGGTCAAGGTGGGCGACCTCGCTGAGCATCTCGGGCTGGGCAGAGCCGAAGTGGGTGCCTTCCGCAAGCTCTACGGTCTGGAGGAGATGCGCTACGACCCGGAGCTGACCCTGTTCGACCTAGCGCTGCCTCCCGCCCGGCGGGCCCTGGAGGCGCTGCCCGTCGGCAAGCGGGTGGACTACGTGGTCTACGCCCACACGATTCCCACCCTCACTCCGCCGGACATGGAGCCCGCCCAGATCATCCGGGACGAGCTCGGACTCACCGGGGCCGAGGCGTTCGCCGTCAGTCAGCAGGCGTGCGTGAGTAACCTGGGCGCCATCGACATGGTCGCGCAGCTCCTGCGCGCCGAGTCCGACGCCGATGGTTACGCCTTGGTGGTGACGGGCGAGCGGGCGTTCTCGCCCGCCGTGCAGCTGATGCGCAACAGCGCCGTCATGGCCGACGCGGGAGCCGCGTGCCTGGTGACGCTCGGCGGTGAGGGCGACGTGGTGCGCTCATACGTCTCGCGCACGCTCGGGGAGTTCTCGCCCGGGCTGTTGATGAGCGACGAGGAGAACCGCGACTTCGGGCTGGTGGCCACCGACACCCGCATCGAGATCATGCGCGCGGCGGTGGCGGAGGCGGGTCTCGCGTTCGACGACATCGAGCTGGTCCTGCCGCACAACGTCAACGCCCTGTCCTGGAAGCGCGTGATCGACGAGATGGGGATCGCCGCGGACAAGATCTTCCTGGAGAACGTGCCGCGGTACAGCCACTGCTACACGTCCGATGTGTTCGTCAACTACGCGACCGTGCGGGACAGCGGGCGACTCATCGACGGCAAGCACTACCTGTTCGTCTCCGTCGGCATCGGCGCCACCTTCGGCGCCATGGTGGTCACCCATCGACGGGCCAAGTGAAGGAAGAGGTATCCGCTCATGCCCATTCTCACAGCGGCGGCCTCCGTCGTATCGCCTTCCCGCAAGCCCTACACCTCTGACCCCGAGCGTCTCGCCTTCTACCGCGACCTGGTCGAGCCGTTCGGCGAGCCCGTGGACGAGGAGGTGCTCCGGGCCGGCCCGCAGATCAGCCACCACGACCTGCTCGACCGGCTCGTGGCGAACGCCGGGCCGTCGGAGCGGCTCAGGCCGGACCTGATCGTCCTGGCCCACTCGCTCCCCGACCTGCACCCCTTCTCGGTGCCGGGTCCCCGGCTCAACCATCTCCTCGGCGGCGGGGCCACGAGCGTGGGGATCTCCCAGCAGGGCCTCGCGGCGCCCTTCACGGCTGTGCGTGTCGTCGCCGGTTATCAGAAGGCCGGACGGTGCGGCGACGCCGTGGTGGCCGTGCTGGAGCAGACCACCCTGCCGACGCGTTTCGCGCTCGCCCACGAGACGCCGCTGGTCGACTCGGGCGTTCTGCTCGTCCTCGGCCGCGACCCGGAACCGGGCCACGTATCAAAGGCGGGAGCGGATGCGGCGGCAGGCCCCCGGATCGGGGAGGTCGAGGCGCTGGGCACCGACGTCTCTCCCGCGGTGCGGCTGACCGAACTGGCGGAGGCGGACGTCGAGGGGACCCTGATCGTGCTCGGGCCCTGGTTCAAGGACGACGCCCTGCCCGACAAGCTGCGCACGTACCGGGCGAACCGGGGCACCTACTGCACCAGCGTCTGGCTGACGCTGGCCCGCCACTGGCAGACATGGCGGCAGAAGTACAAGACGGTCGTCCTGTGCGACACCGAGCCCCGCACTGGCGTGAGCCACCTGGCCGTACTGCGCTGAGCACCCCGCGACCGGCCGCGCCCGCCCCTGCACGGCAACGTCACGCGTCGGCGGGCGCGGCCTCCAGAACCGCCTTGAGCAGGCCCGGGAAGCGCCGTTCCAGGTCGTCGCGGCGCAGTCGGCTGTAGCGGGCGTTTCCGTCCACCCGCGTTTCGACGACTCCGCTCTCCCTCAGGATCCGCAGGTGGTGGGAGACGGTGGAGCGCTTGACCGGCAGGTCGAGCGTGGTGCACGAACCCTCGCCGCCGACATCCAGCAGACGGACGATCTGCAGCCGGACCGGGTCGGCCAATGCCTGCAGCACCACACCGATCTCGACCCCGGCGAGGTCCGGCTTCGGCATCCAGGTGAATTCTTCGTCGGTCACGGCACCTCCGATGGTGATCGAACGTGAGCATACCCGTCACACCTCCCTTCAGTTCCGATAGTCATCGACTCTTCCGATGAACATCGTATCTCTGCTACGGTCGCCGGAGTCGACGATCCCGAAACGGAGAACGGACACCCCCATGTCTGCACCGACAACCCCGTCCCCCACACCCCAGGGCCGCTGGCGCTCCCACGCGGTGACCCTGGCCTTCGGCACGTTCGTGGTGGGGACCGACGCCTATGTCATCGCCGGCGTCCTGCCCGACATCGCCGACGCGCTGAACGTCAGCGTCGCCGCGGCTGGCCAGCTGGTCACCGTCTTCGCCATCGCCTACGCGGTTCTCGCCCCGGTCCTGGCGGGGCTGACCTCCCACTGGCCCCGGCGCGGGTTGCTCGTCACCGCGCTCGTCACGTTCGCCGTGGGCAACGCTGTGACCGCCGTGGCGCCCGGTTACGCCTCCGCCATGTGCGGGCGCGTCGTCGCCGCGGCGGGCGCCGCGATGTTCACCCCGAACGCCGGGGCGACCGCGGCCCACCTGTCCGGCCCGGAACGCCGCGGCCAGGCCTTCTCCATCGTGACCGTGGGCCTGTCCTCCTCCCTGGTCCTGGGCGCGCCCCTGGGCACGCTGCTCGGGCAAGCGCTGGGCTGGCAGGCGACCATGTGGTTCGTCGCGGCCCTCGGTATCGCGGTCGTCCCGCTGCTGGCGCTGCGACTGCCGGAGATCCGGCTGGCGTCCGGGTCCGGCTTCGGTCAGCGCATGTCCCCGCTCACCGACCGCAAGGTGCTGGGCGTCCTGCTGGTGACGGTGGTGGCCTTCATCGGGATCTTCATCCCGTACACCTACATCAGCGAGGTGTACGCGCCGGTGACCGCGGGCCACGACAATCTGCTGACCATCCTGCTGCTGGTGTTCGGCGTCGCGGGAACCGCGGGCAACCTGGTGGCCGGTTCCCTCGCCGACCGGCAGGGCCCCCGCAGGGTCGTCTCCCTCGTGACGCTCGCCTTGGCGGCCGTCTTCGTCGTGACCGTGGCGGCGCGCAACGAACTGATCACCGCACTGCCGGTGATCGTGGTTTCCGGCTGGCTGTCGTGGTCGGTACTGGCACCGCAGCAGCGGCGCATCGTCGACCTCGCCCCGCGCGAGCCGGCGCTCAGCGTTGCGCTGAACGCCTCCGGCGCGTACGTCGGGATCTCCCTTTCCGCGGTGGTCGGCGCGATCGGGCTGGACGCGTTCGGCGCCGCCCGGCTCCCGCTCCTCGCCGCCGGCGTGCTCGTCCTGGCGAGCGCGCTGACCTGGGTGACCGGTGGACGCACGCGACAGGTGGCGGCCGAGGACGAGGCGGTGGGCTCCGGGGCGACCCGCGGCACGGCGGCCGAGAGCAAGGCCGCACGCTGACGTCCCCTCGGGCGGCGTGCCGGGCGCCTCACGCCGACGCGTGGGACAAGGGATCCAACAGCCACGAGGCCCGCACGAGGCCGACGTGGGCGGCGGAGACACCCGCCTGGAAGCGGCTCTGCACGCCGAGCCGGTCCATGATCGCCGCGATGTGCCTGCGGAACGTCCGCTCGGACATACCGAGGCGGCGGGCAATAACCTCGTCCTTCAGGCCCGTGGCCAGAAGTCCGAGGATGGCGTTCTGCACGGCTCCGAACGCCTCGCCGTACCCTGCGGAGCTGCTGTCGAAGTCAATGCCGGAGTCCCAGGCGTGAGCGTGCAGTCGGCTCAGGATCTCCACGGCCGCGGCGTCGTAGACGACGGTCACGTCCGGGGCCGAGGGGGGCTCCGCGGCCTCGGGAGCCTGCGGTGCCTTCGGGTCTTCAGGCGCGAAGGCGAACGCCGTGCTCCCGTCGAAGATGAGCAGGTTCTCCGGCGGTTCGTCGGACGTGCGGACGCGGGCCCCGGCCGCCGCGATGCCACTGAGCAGCGTGCGCACCTGCGTATGGGCGCGCGCGGTGTGCGGCGCAATGAGGCGTACGTCGATCCCGCGTCGGAGCAGGGAGACGAGGAAAGGCTCGGCCACGCGGAGCGGGTACGCGTCACCGATGTCGCCCGACTGCATGAGGAAGACCTTGGAGGAGCAGTGGGCAGCGGCGTCGGCCAGCCGCCACTGGATCTGCTCACGGTCCCGGGTGGTGATGGACGTCTCGCTGTGTAATCCGGACCGCTGCACCGCGTCGTACACGTCACCGAAACGCTGCAGCCTGCTGTGGATTTCAGACAGGGTGAGACGTTTGTCGGATATCTCCTGTTCTATCGGGGCGACCAGCTCCACATGCGCCTTGCTCGGACTGATGCCGATCAACCTGGTCCGGTCGTCCGCCAGGAAGGTGATGAGCTTCAGGTCGGCCAGATGCCGCAGGGAGTTTTCGACGTAGTCGGGGGGGACGTTGAAAGTTTCCTGGATTTCACCTGCGGAGGCCGAGGACTGCCGCAAGACCCAGGCGTAGACATCGGCGGAGAACTCCTCATCAGGGATCATGAAGTAACACTCGCTTCGGGTGCACTGGATGACGGTCTCAGGTGTGGGCCGACGACCGGCGACCGTGCGGGTGGTCGGCTGGGGGTGTCAAGCGATTGCGGCGGGCGCGAGAAGCACCGGGCTCAGGCCGCCCATGCTTCAGGACGGCCTCCGGACCGGAAGTGGGGGTGAGATCGAGCCGAACACGGACAGGCCTCTCCGAGGGCCCAGTTGCAGAGGAATTTCAAGCCGCGGTGTTCCACCGGAAGCAAGTCCTTGAGAGGACGGCGGAAGACCGCACCGCGGCTCTCGCGTCGCGTCGGGGCCGGACAAGGGCATCCAGGCGTTGCCGCTCTGCCCCACGGCCCATCACAGCCGCAGCAATGGTCCTACTAGGGGTAGTCACGTACGCTCCGTTGCGGTGAGTTGGCGAGACCATGACATCTTGGCCGTGCGGGCTCCCTGCTGCACGTCGTGCGGGAAGCCTTGGAGCCGGCCGGGTTACGCCCCTCCCGGCTCGCGGGCAGCCGGGGCGGCGTGTTTCGTCGGGCAGGCGACGTCGGTGCACGCGGAGACCAATCCTCGGGCCCACGAGCCCGATGTCCGCAGCATGGTGGGCAGCCGGCTGCGTGCCGTCACGGCCGGCCGCATCTCCTACGCCCCCGACCTGCGCGGGCCGAGCGTCGTGCTGGACACCGCGTGCTCCTCGTCGCTGGTCGCCGGTGCACGCCGCACGGCAGAGTCTGCTCACCGGCGAGAGTGACCTGTGCATCGCCGCGGGTGTCAACGTCATCATGTCCCCGCACGACTCCATCGCCTACTCCCAGGGAGACATTGATCGGTCAAGGCAGCGGTCACGCCGAGGCCGCAGCCGGCATCGCTGGGCTGATCAAGGCGGCGCTGATCCTCCGGCACGGTGTCATTCCCGCGTCGCTGCACCTCGAAGAGCGGCACACCCTGCTTGCGCAGGATGGCTTCCCGGTGCGTGTGGTGACCCGCAACCACTTTCCGGTCCGCGCACCAGCTTCGGAACAGCTGACTCCGGCCTGTCAAGTTGGCGGGGATCTGTTCCTGTGTGAAGCCTACGTCGGGCAGAAAATTGACCATACAATCCTGTGATTTCTTCGCGGATCCGAGTAGCTTGCGGAGCTCGTAGATATTGGTCTGCATGGCAGTTGAGACGGTGGCCGGCGGCTGATCCGGCCATAGTTCTTCGATGAACTTCCTCATGGAGACGGCCTGCCTTGCGAGATCAGCAGGAGAGCCAAGAGTGTGCGCAGTTTTGGAGCCAGCACCACGGCATCGCGACTGCCGGACAATACTTCGAGATTCCCAGTAACCGGGAAACGCATTCCATTGCCTCAGCTTCCTTGGTTGAAAGTTGCAACCCCGACTTGCATGGCATAAATGGAGTCACAGAATTTCGCATCACTTCGGACGAATGGACGCGCATCGGGAATTCATTTGCGCGGCAGCGACCCGGTCCGGGAGTCCGTCCACCAGCCGGTGGTTCAGCTGAAGTTCGCCATACACCGCTCTGCGGCGGGCGCTTGACTGGCAACTGGAGTCCATGTGAGATCTTGGTACACAATTCCCCCACTCGGTTTCGGCATCAGTGTCTCGTGATGCATATGGGTCAGGTGCAGGTGCCAATCGACTGGCGGCCGACATTCGGGAGCGTCCAGAACATCAGCCGGTCCCATCCAACGATTAATGGGACGGGGCTCAGTGTCGGGGCACTGTCGCATGGACTCCGGCGCTATCCAGCGAGCCACCAGCGACGTCGAGGCTATAGACGGTGCAGTCAGAACGTCAACTGATGTGAACGCGATCGAGCCAACTGTTCATAACAGCTGTCGAGAGCTGGCCGCGCGCGCGAACAGAGCTGAGTCTCGTAATCCGATTCCGCCGTGGGAAACCGCAGCCGAGGCTGACCCATGGCAGGTCAACTGCCAGGCCTGACCTCTCCGTTTCGCTTCGGATTGCTGAGCTGGCTGGCTGCGGTGGACTGGTGATTCGGTGGTTGGTCGCTGGGCGGGCATGGCTGGGGCCCGACGCTTGGGCCGGGTGCTCAAGGGTCCCTCGGGTCGTGGGTGGGCAGGGACAGTGCCGCAGGTCAGGTGGCCGGTCGCGACAGGGCCATGAGGCGGACGAACGCGCTGCCGAGTTCGTGCCTCCAGGGCCAGGTCGCGGCGATCCGCAGACGGAGGCGGCGGCCGGCCGCGAGCGATGCCGGCGGCGTGCAGTAGCCGGTAGCGGAGCTTTTCGGTTCCACGGTGGCCAACTCGCCTTCCAGCAGCAGGGTCTGAGTCGTATCGGCGAGCAGGTCGGCGGCGCTCAGCGCGAGTTCGAGCCTGCTTGGTTGAGGGCGAAGTGACGGGAGGGTAAGCGGCCCAAGCCGGTGGTCTTGCCGCAGCGGATGCGGTCCCCGACGCGGGCGTGGGCGCGATGGCGGACCTCCAGGTGCTGCAGGAAGCCTTCGCCGTAGGGGTGTCGGTCAGGAGGACCTAGTGGCGGATGTCCTCGTCGAAGTCGACGCGCGACAGCACAGGCCGTGCGCAGTGCTGCCAGCGCCGTGTGGTCGATGCCGTTCAGCAGGCGCCAGGCGGTCGGGGTGGAGGTCACCGGGCCGAAGACCCCGGCCTGGTCGCGCAGCAGGGCCAAGTCGGTGATGGCTTCGCCTCCGTCGGCGAGCATCACGCGATCCTGCCGGGGTTGTGTGCGGTGCCGCGCGGCTGCAGCCGCCTGAGCGCGTCGGTGAACGCGCCGGTCAGGCCGGTGGCTTCGGCGATATCTGCCAGCAGGCGGGATCCGGCATGGTTGATGACGGCCCCGTGACCGTCAGCCGAGGCGACGAGTTTGGGACGCGACCCCGGGGGCCCTGCTGCGTCTGTGGCCGCTCCAACCAGCGGTAAGGCTGATCACCTACTTCAAGATCGTCGCCCGCACCAAGAGATGACGATCTGGCGCTCCGGTTGCCACCAGAGGGGTCCAACGTGCCCTGAAGCGCGGTGATCTGAGGCAACGTTGTTGTTTCAGGCCGCATGCTGACCTCCAGTGCCTGTTCGGCTGGAAACGCTCGGCGCCAACTACAATAAATAGTAAAGGGGCGCCGAGGCGGTTCCCGTCTACCACCGTTTCGGGCAAGCTACAGAGTGTCACGCTAGTGGCATCACCAGGTACACCTGTTGGTGCCCTACCGAGGGGTGCATAGCTGATGGACGCCAGCAAAGACCAGCCGGGCGACAGCCGGCTGACGATGGCGGCGAGGCTCGATCATCTGCTCAAGTGGCGCACTGGGCTGAGTGAGGGTGGCACACCGTCGTACAAGACACTCGCGGCGCAGATCGCGGCGCAGTCCGGGGAGACGTTCTCCGGCGCATACCTGTGGCAACTGCACCGCGGGGAGCGCGCCAACCCGACTCTGCGGCATCTTTGCGCCTTGGCTAAGTACTTCGACGTGCCGGTGTCGTACTTCACGGACGACGATGTGGCTCAGAGGATGATCGACGATGAGCTCCTCGCCACTCGAGAATTGAATCAGTCCATGGCCGAGGCCGGAGTAAGTGCCGTATACCTCCGGGGCGACCTCGCGGCTCTCTCCCCAGAGGGAAAGCGTATGGCTGCAGACATGATCCGGCAGATTCGCGAACTGGAACAGAACGCGAAAAGGCCCCCGTCACCTCCGCACTCATGAGCCGACCCAGTCACACGACGTGGCGCGGCTACCGAATCATGTGCCCTCCCGCTCCGACGAACCCTGGAGATTCGACAGAAATGCGCTGGAGACGCCTGCGCCGCCGGTGTCAGAAGGTGATCAGTGAGATCCTCTTACCTGAGCCTTTCTCCGCACAGGAGCTCTGTGACCAACTCGCGCGGGAGCGGGCCCGTCCGCTGCATCTGCTCCCGTTTCCGACGCCATCGGTTCCCAATACTCCATCAGGCATGTGGCTCGTCGCCGAGTACGGGGACTACATCTTCTACGACTCGCAAACCAGCCCCCTGCATCAGGAGCACATCATCGTGCACGAGATCGGGCACGTGGTGTGCAACCACCGGTCGGCTGGCGACGACCAGCGATTGTATCGGCACATCGATATCGCAGACCCGGAGTCCATCCGTCAGGCGCTGCCCCGAATCCGATACTCTGACCAGCAGGAACAGGAAGCGGAGATGATCGCTAGCCTCATCTTAGAGGCTGCTGGCCGTGTGCCCGCCGCGACACTGCTCTCCGGAATGCTTGGCGGGCTGGAGTCCGCCATGGGACTGCGGACGGCTCGCCACTCGGGAGCATCGTGCCCACGTACATAGAGAGCGTCGGCATCACCGCCCTGTGGGTGGTGGCGGCTGTGCGCGCTCGGCAGGGCATAGCCGATCGGGAGCAGCGGCCCTTGTGGTTCGCGATCGTCATGATCGCCCTTGCAATGTCGACACATCTCGAACCCGTCACGGCTGCTCTAGCGCATGTGGCCCCGAATGCGCACTCGATCGACATGGCGACGCACCTGTTCGGTGCCATTGACGCCGCCGCGGTGCTGTGGTTCATCTTCGGAGCTGCAGGACGGCAGCGGCATACCACTCTGGTATTCGGTGCCGCCGCCACTGTGATGATCACTCTGCTCCTCCTCGACGCCCATGCTCCTCCGCACGTCCGCAACGCAATCGCCCCCTCAACCGCAACGCCGAGCGTTCCGGATGCATACTGGTGGGTCTTTTTCTCCTTCCATCTGGCTGCGGACACCACCTGCGGGCTCGTGTGCTGGGGCTACGGCCGGCACGACACCCCGCGGCTATTACGCTATGGACTGCGTCTGTTTGGCACCGGCATGCTCCTGGCGGACTTGCTGTGGGTTCTCAAACTTGCCTACCTGCAGACCCGTTCGCCAGCCATCGGCTCGCTGTTCTCGCCAGTCACCGGCGTCGAAGCCTTGTTCATGGCCGTGGGGGTTGCGATACCTGTCCTGGCCCAGGTGCACGACCGCTGGCGGGATGGGAGGTCGTACCGGGCGCTCGCCCACTTGTGGCTGGACCTCATCACTGCCAGCCCGGATGTCATCCTCGGACCCGGTCATCGCTTTCGTGGCATGGCGGTCCCACTCCAGCTCCGCCTATACCGTCGAGTGATCGAGATCAGAGACACAATGATCGTGTTGCGGAACTATGTCACGCCGACCGCCCTCGATCTGGCACGGCAGCACGCCACCGACCAAGCCGTCCCTGAGCACTTGAGCGATGTTCACGTGACCGCCTGCTGGCTCACCGCCGCTCTGCAGGCCAAGCATGACGGCATGGCCCCCCAGCCCCAGATAGCCAACCTCGCTGGCGCCGGCGCGAGCGATCTCGCCGACGAGATCAGCTATCTGTTGCGGGTCGCAGAGGCTTATGCATCACCCGCCGTTCGTTCGTATAAGAAGTCGCTCGCCAGGGCGAGCTAACGAGAGGAAGAACACCGTGCTCGTCGCCTTCGCTTTGACCCCCATGGGCGTGGAAGCAACCGTCGCCGACTACATTGCTGACGCTGTGAAGATAGTCCGTGAATCCAGCCTCCCGAACCGGTCGGACTCCATGTACACAATGATCGAAGGTGAATGGGACGAGGTCATGGACGTGATCAAACGAGCTACCGAAGCTGTCGCCGCCAAAGCGCCTCGCGTCCAGCTCAGCGTCAAGGTAGACATCTGGCCCCACATGCCCCACCCCTTGGACGGAAAGATCGCGCTCCTCGAAAAGCGTGTCGCGGGCACCACCACACACTCGCCCGCAGCGACTCCGTAGTGTTGGGCAATCAACCGGCCCGGGTTCTGTGGAGAGACGGGCCTGCTCGTCCGTTAATTCCTGGAGGAGGCGGATGTGCGGGTTGAACACGGGCCTGAACTTAGCCTGTCGTGACACGAAAATTCTTCAGTGGCACATATCGCCGTGGCTGGTCAGGCCGCTTCGACGGGCTGGAGGGCGACCAGGTAGCCGAGTTGGTTGAGCTGGCTGACCAGCCGTCGGGTGGCGCGGGTCTTGCCGGTGCGCTCGAGGAAGTAGCCGCCGCCGAAGTCGTCGTGCGGGACGACGGAGGTGAGCATGTGCCAGATCGCGAGCCCGATTGAGTGTTCCAGCGCGACCAGGGCCCGGCGTTTGCCGCTTGGCGGGCGACCAGGCGCCGGCAGCGGGCGGCGAGGTAGGTGTTCTTGGTGCGGGCGGCGGTGCAGGCGGCCTGCCCGAGCGCAGCCTTGAGCCACGGATCGCCGTGCCGGGTGCGGCTGGTGGGCTGCTTGCCGGCCGATTCGCGGTTGTCCGGGCACACCCGGCCAAGGAGGCCAGAGGGCAGGTCAGCGCACTGAGCAGCGCGCACACATCCGGCGGGGGCCGCCTCGCACTCCGATCGCGCCCCCGAGCGTCCGAGCTGGGTGGGCAGCGTCCGCCGCGAGTGCACCGACCGGATGCTCATTATGGGGGAGCGGCATCTGCGTGCCGTCTTGGACACCTATACCAACCACTACATCGGGCATCGGCCGCACCAATCCCTGCAGCAGCGGGCGCCTGGGGCCCTAGAGACCAGGAAGTCGGCCTCGGTGTTCCCGCTGGAGGGCCAGATTAGGCGTGTCCGGCTTCTCGGCGGTCTAATCAACGAGTACCACCGTGCCGCATGAGGTCACCTGCTGGCACCGGAGTTCTTGACCAACTGCGAAACCGGATTTTTCGAACAGGACACGCCCGCGCAACCGCGCGAATCCCGCCATGCCGCAGAATCCGGGCCTCCCCCAATCAGCAGCCGACGCACTGGGATCTCATCAGGAACGCGCACACACATCAACGAGCCCCAGCGCGGGAAGCAACACGTTGATTATCTGCGAGCCCTTAGTTCACGTTGACATCCGCCACACGCCAGGTCTCCCCGATGCGGTTGACACGCACCCACGTGTACCCGTCTGGGCAGTTGATATCGACACGCACAGAGTCGGGGGTGTCCTGTGGGTCGCTGCCAGTCTCATAATTGGCGAGGTCAACAACGCAGGCAGCCTGAGGGAAGACGTACCGATCATCGTGGGTGAGTTCGGCAAGGGCCTCACTGCACGGCGCACCAAACCTTCCCGCCCGCAGACGGGGGTCGGCCAATCCACAGGCGAGATCCGCGTTTCCATCCGCCACAGCTTGGCTGAACTGTCGTGCGGCTTCGCGGGCGGTCTTCGCAGGTGACAACGACGAATTGCTGCTTTGGTCGGGGCCACTGCTCCGGGAGTGCGACGCCCTCGGTGAGGATGACGCCTTGTCGGTAGCCGAATCCTCCGACGAGGAGCCGCCACACCCGGCCAAAGCAAAGGCAAGGGTTGCTCCGACTAAGGCACCGACTGCACGGGTTTCCCACATGCGATCAGCCTAATACTCCAGCCGTAGATCGTGTTCTCGATGGTGAGGGGCGCCGAGGAGACAGGTGGTCAGTGTCGATCATCTGGACGAGATCGACCACGCCACCGAGGGTGTCCGTTCCTTCTCCGCCTACCCGACTACTCAAGTCCACCGAGACGGAGGGCGTCCCTTAATTCGCTGAGCTTCGCGGTCGTCGCCGGGGTCCGCTCCTTCGCCTGTCCAGCGAGTCGGAGGGCATCCTCAATCTCGTTGAGTTTCGCGTAGGGCAGGGCGCCCGCCCGCTCGATCAGGTCGTCTCGGGACACGGTGGTCAGCCACGTGCAAGGGGTAAAGCCCGGACACGGGAACGCGAACCGCAGCACGCCTTCAAAGGGCAGTCCTTCCTTGGCGCCTACTGCCACTTCGACGCCCAGACCGCTGATGTCGACGCCCGCCGGAGCCACGACCTGCATCACCCGGATCCTGGACGCGTCGCCTTCCGACAGCAGTACGACCGGCCGCCGCTCGTCGAACTCGACCCACCAGACTTCGCCACGTTGCACATGTCCTCCTGACACAGGACCGCATGCGGACGCTGCGCGACCCTGACGCGCTGTGGAGACGGGTGCGGCCACGTTGATCATCGGTGTGTGAAGACAAACGATCACGCGGTGGCCGCAGGTCACAGTGTAGACCCTGCCCGCTGGCAGGAGGCGTTCGATGGCCTGATGAGCCGGATAGCCGGGCGGTTCGCGCGGGTCGAACCCCGCCTCCGGGCCAAGCGCTTGGTGCTGGGCCTGCTGTCGGATCTGCCGCGCAAGAACTGCTGGACGATCGCAGAGTGGGCCGGGGAGGCCACCCCGCACGGCATGCAGCATCTGCTGTGCAGGGCCGCCTGGGATGCCGAGGCCGTCCGCGACGACGTGCGCGAGTACGTCGTCGAGCACCTCCACGACGAGGCCGCTGTGCTGGTCGTCGACGAGACCGGCGACGTGAAGAAGGGCACACGCACCGTCGGGGTCCAGCGCCAATACACCGGCACCGCCGGGCGGATCGAGAACTCCCAGGTCGCCGTCTACCTCGTCTACGCCGGCGAGCGCGGGCACGCGACGGTGGACCGAGAGCTGTACATCCCGCGCTCCTGGACCTGCGATCCGGACCGCTGCCGGGCCGCGGGGCTCAGCGAGGACACCGTCTTCGCGACCAAGCCAGAACTGGCCCGGGTGATGATCGAACGGTTCCTGGACACTGGACACCGCGTCGGCTGGGTCACGGGTGACGAAGTCTACGGCGGCAACCCGAAACTGCGATCCGCGCTGGGAAAACGCGGCATCGGCTACGTCCTCGCGGTGGCCTGCTCAGCAGAAATGACCACCGGCGCAGGCACCTTCCGCGCTGATGCGCTGGTGAAGAAGGTGCCGAAGCGGGCCTGGCAGAAGCTCTCGGCCGGACGTGGCGCGAAGGGACAGCGGTTCTACGACTGGGCCGTCATCGACCTCGCCGAGGCGGCACCGGGCCACCACCAGTTGCTGATCCGCCGCAACCGCACCACCGGTGAACTCGCCTATTACCGCTGTCACTCCACCACGTCGGCATCCCTCGCCACCCTGGTCAAGGTCGCAGGTTCCAGATGGCGGGTGGAGGAGACCTTCCAAAGTGAGAAGGGGCTGGCCGGACTGGATGAGCACCAGGTCCGCCGCTACACGTCCTGGGCCCGCTGGGTCACCTTCGCGATGCTGGCCCATGCCTTCCTCGCCGTCGTCCGCGCCGACGAACACGCACACCGCCCCACGCCGGCCAACCTGATCCCGCTGACCTGTAACGAGATCCAGCGCCTGTTCATCAGTGTTGTTGTCCGGCCCGCTCACGGCCCGGCCCACCGGCTCAGCTGGTCCGCCTGGCGACGCAGCCACCAGGCGCGATCACGAGCCAGCCACTACCGGAGACAAGCGTGACTGAGCACTTCCGCTGGCCACCCTGAGCACCGAAGTTGGTCGCCCCGAGCCAAAAGCTGAGGGGTTCATCGGTCGCTGGGAGTAGGTCCTGCGCCTCAGGCGCGCTTCGCGCCTGCTGGCTAGGGTCGGTCCTCATGGAGACCACGGGAATCGTTCGCCGCCAGACGGCGGAGCGTATGCGCGACGCTCTGGAGCGGCTCGTTACCGAGCGGGATGTATGGGTGTCGACGGCTCACCCTGATCACGGGCCGCACCAGGTGCCGCTGTGGTTCTTGTGGGATGGACGAGCAGTGTGGGTGTGCACCAGCGCCACTTCCGTGACTGCGCGGAACGTCCGCAAAGAGCCGCGCGTGCGCCTGGCGCTACCGGACACCTTCGACGTGGTGCTCCTCCAGGGGGAGGCGGAGTGCTTCCCGGACCAGGAGGTGCCCGGAGACGCAGCGGAGGCCTTCGCCGACAAGTTCGGGTGGGATCCGCGCGTGGAAGAGGGTTCCTTTCTATATGTACGCGTGGCCCCGAGGACTGTGCGCGCTTGGCGCGGCGAGCCGGAACTACGCGGGAGAGTCATCATGCGCGACGGAATGTGGCTGGAATAACGGCCGTCCCTCGCCGACGCGCCTCTCTCGGATCACGATCTACAACTGGAGTACTAAAGCGTGTTGCAGAACGCCGTGATCAGGCAGCTTGAGCTGGGCTGTTGGCGTACCTGGTCATGAGGCGAGGGCGAGGTTGTGCATGCGGGCGACGGCCTGTACGGCGTGGTGGAGGCCGTCGCCGCGCTGCCTGCAGTCGCGGAGAATCTTGTAGTTCTTCATGCGGCCGATGACGTGTTCCACGCGGGCGCGGACTTTGCGGTGGGCGGCATTGTCCTCTTCCTCGCCCTTCAGCAGGGGGCGTCCGGGGCGTTTGCGGTGCGGGACGACGAGGCCGGTGTTGATGTAGGCGCCGTCGCCGAGCACGGTCACGCCCGCGCAATGCTCGGCCAGGCCGGAGTCGCGCCAGGCTTTCACGTCCGCGGTCGTGCCGGGTACCGGTCGGGCGGTGGCGATCACGAGCCTGGTGTCCGCGTCCACAATGACCTGCACATTCGCCGAGAAGCGGTAGTTGCGCGAGGAGGAACCCACGCTGCGGTCGCGGACCGGGACGAGGGTGCCGTCCACGATCCACAACCGATCAGTGGCGTCTGACCGCGCGCGGACCGGCTCGAGTGCGAGGAGTGGCCCGAGCCGCTGGATTACCCGGCAGACGGTCGCCGGCGAGACGCCGAATAGCGGGGCGAGCTGTCGCATGGTGAGGTTCGTGCGGTAGTAGACCGCGACCAGGAGCACGCGTTCGGCCAGCGGCAGCCGCCACGGACGGCCCCACCCGCAGCCATCGCCACCGCGTTCCCGGACCGCCTTCAGCAGCCGACCGAACTGCTCGGACCGCAGGCCCGTGAACGTCTCCACCCACACCCGCTCGGCCCTCAACACCCCACCCATACAAGAGAAATGCCCTGATCACGGCGTTCTGCAACACGCTTTACGCCGCCCCGCCCACCAGCGAGCGCCGCTGGGCGCCCCCCGCACCCGCCAAGAGGTGGCACGGCGTCCGGGACTCCACCGAGCCCGGCGCCGCCTGCCCTCAGACAGGCCTCACTCCGCCGGTCGGGCCCAAGTCCGACGACGAGGACTGCCTCTTCGTCAACGTCACCACTCCGCGCTCCGCCTCCACCAAGCCACGGCCCGTGATGGTCTATCTGCACGGCGGCGACCACACGGACGGCGCGGGCGCCATGCACGGTGCCCAGCGGCTCGCCGCCCAGGGCGATGTGATCGTGGTGACGGTCAACTACCGGCTCGCCGCCCTGGGCTACCTCGCCCATCCGGACCTGGACAAGCGCGGTGAGTCCGGCAACTACGGCTTCCTCGACCAGCAGGCGGCCTTGCGCTGGGTGCAGCGCAACGCAACCGCCTTCGGCGGCGACCCGGACAACGTCACGCTCTTCGGCCAGTCCGCCGGCGGCTACAGCACCTGCGCCCATCTGGTCGCCCCGTCATCGGCCGGCCTCTTCGACCGGGTCATCCAACAGAGCGCCCCGTGCACGGCCACCATGGGCCAACGAGACCGAGAGGACGCCCTGGCGGAGGGCGTGGCGACCGCCGCCGAGATCGAGAAGGAGCACAGTCTGGACGACTGGCGTACCGCCTCCCCCCAGCAACTGGTGAATCCCTTCGGTATGGGCCCCGAATACACGCCTGTCTACGGAGGCGGGCTGCTGCCCCGAACCCCCCGGGAGGCGTTCGCCACCGGGCAGTTCAACAAGGTCCCGGTGCTTCAGGGCATCAACCGCGACGAGGAGCGGGCCAGGGTCTACGGCCTTGAGCTGGCCAAGAAGGCCGCCACCGGCGACCCGGACGCGCAGATCGATCAGGCCGACTACCGCATGCGCCTGGAAGAAGAGTTCGGCAAGGAGCAAGCCTCCGTCATCGCCGCCCACTATCCCATCAGCGCCTACGACAACTCACCGGCCCTGGCCCTAGCGGCGGCCCTGACGGACGGCAACTGGGCCCGGCACTCCGTCGACAATGGTCGGGCGCTGTCCGGCCACGTGCCCACGTACACCTACGAATTCGCGGACAGCGATGTCCCTTGGTACTCGGATCCGAACTACCAGAAGCCCGATTTCGAGGTGGGAGCCGCGCACACCTTTGAGCTTCCGTACCTCTTCGAGCTCGACGCCTACGAGTCCCTCACCCCGTCGCAGCAGGGCCTGTCCAACGAGATGATCCGCATCTGGACGGACTTCGCCCGCACGGGCAAGGCGGACTGGACGCCCACCACCCCGGTGGCACTGAACGCGCAGTCCCTCGCCTCAGGGCCAGGCGGCATCCACCCCGTGGACTTCGCCAAGGACCACCGTTACGACTTCTGGAAATCCCTGCGCTGACCGCAGCCGCCGGGCGGCCTGGTCCTCCATCATGCCGGCCGCCCGGTCGGCGTGTGCGCCGTCGGGCCCGCGGGTGCGGTGCGGCCCTCGACGGCGTTGACGCGCCCCAAGTACCCGGGAGGGCACACCCAAGCGGCACCGGCCCCGCCCCCGTCACCACCGTCCCGTGATCACCGCCGTCCCGCGTACAACTCCCGAGTCGCCGTCGTGAACCGGGCAAGCGCGTCCGGCAGCGGGGCGATGCCGATGCCCGGGGCGGTGGGTACGGGCAGGTGGCCGTCCTGGAGGACGAACGGTTCGGTGATGTCCTCGGCGAAGTACCGGCTGGAGGCGGAGGTGTCGCCGGGGAGGGTGAAGCCCGGGAGGGCGGCGAGCGCCAGGTTGGGGGCGCGGCCGATGCCCGTCTCCAGCATTCCGCCGCACCACACCGGCACGCCGTGGGCGGCGGCCACGTCGTGGATGCGACGGGCTTCCGGATAGCCGCCGACGCGTGCCGGTTTGACGTTGACGACCCGGCAGGCGCCCATCGCGATCGCGGACGCCGCGTCGCGCGCGGAGTGGATCGATTCGTCCAGGCAGACCGGGGTGGCCAGACGCTTCTGGAGCTGGGCGTGGGCGTGGAGGTTGTCCTCCTCCAGCGGCTCCTCGATCAGCAGCAGCCCGAAGTCGTCGAGCTTCCGCAGGTGCTCGGCGTCGGCGAGCGTGTAGGCGGTGTTGGCGTCGACCTGGAGCGGGAGTCCGTCGCCGAAGCGCTCGCGTACGGCGCGCACCGGCTCGACGTCCCAGCCCGGCTCGATCTTCAGCTTGATGCGGATGTAGCCCTCGGCGAGGTACCGCTCGACGTCGTCGAGCAGTTCGGGCACGGAGTTCTTGATGCCGACCGAGACCCCGGCGGGCACCCGTTCGTGGACCGAGCCGAGAAAGGTCGCCAGTGACATCCCGTAGGCGCGCAGTTCGGCGTCCAGGAGGGCGGTTTCAAGGGCGGCCTTGGCGAGTTCATGGCCCTTGACGGAGGCCATGGCGGGGGCGACGGCCGCGGTCGTCGGCTCGGGCAGGGCGACGACGCGCGGCAGCAGGAAGTCCCGGATGACGATCTCGGCGCCGGCGACGAACTCCGAGCAGTACAGCGGCTCCGGGTCGGCAGCGAACTCCGACCAGCCCTCGGCCTCGTCGGTCACCACGTGCAGCAGGAAGGCGTCCTTGCTGGTCATCGTCCCGAAGGAGGTACGGAACGGGGTGACGAGCGGGATGGCGACGTGGAGCAGTTCGACGCGTTCGAGCTTCATTCCTGCTCCTCGGAAGCGGATTCGCGCGGGATCTTGGAAGTGGCCTCGGAAGGGGTCTCGACGGTGGCCTCGGCGCTGGTCTCCATCGTCGGGAGGGCGGGGGACCGGCGGGTCAGCAGGTACCAGCCGTCCCGAGACATGGCCGTCGCGCGCAGGCCCTCGGCGTACGCCTCGGTGAAGACCTCGCGCACGGCGTGCCGCCAGTCGAGCGCGAGCGCCGGGTCGGCGGCGCGCAGCGCGACGATGTCCTCGGGCACGCGGCACCACAGCCTGTCCGCGTCGCGCAGGGCGAGCGGGCCGCCGTCCGGTGCCCGGTGAACGACGTCGGCGGCGGAGCGGCCCTCGGCGGGGTCGTCCGTCCGTGTGGTCCCCGTCGCCAGGTCCCACACGACGGTCAGCCGGTCGCTCTCGTCGCCGTTGTTCACGCCGTCGCTCATCGGCCCGTAGAAGTCGACCAGGTACTCGCTGCCGACGGCGCCCAGCTTGACCAGGTTGAAGCGGGCGTTGCGGCTGACCAGCGGGTCGAAGGTCCAGCGCATGGTGGTGGCGCCCCGCTCCAGCGCCCACAGCCGCTGCGCCTGCTTGACCGCGAAGCCGACGCCCCGGCCGGACGCGGTCGCCGCCGCCACGAACGAGTACACGTCCCGCTCGGCGGGCGGCCCGAACACCGCCACCGCCGCCCCGGCGAGCCGTTCGCCCGACGGCCCGGCGCAGTACGCCGCGTGCACCGCGCCACCGGCGTGCACCAGGCTGTGCAGCACCTCCGAGGGGTAGGGCGGGGTGGCGCGCGGCGTCTGCCACACATCGGCGAAGAAGTCGGCCACGGCACGGATACCGGCCACGTCGTGCACGGTACGGACCGTGACCCCGGCAGCACGGGCCGCGGCGTCGGCGACGCCCTCCCAGGCGATGCGGGCAGCTTCCCCGGCCATGTGGGCTGCTCCCCCGACCGCGCGGGCTGCATCCGCGGCGCTACGGGCCACGTCCCCGGCGAGGACGCCCACGTTCGGCGCACCGGCCGCCGCCCCGGACCCGGCGGCGGAGATCGTCACAGGTGTCATGCCTTGAGTTTCCAGGGCCACAGGCCGTCGGCCATTGTCGTCAGGCACAATGAGGTCCCATGTCCCTCTTGCGATCAGCCAATGCCCTGAGCGGGCACCGTCCGATAAAAACGCCAATCGTCCCTATGTGACCGTCCCCACCGGAGAGCCCGACCGCCCATGGACGCCTGCACCCTCGAGGAACTTCTCGACACCCTCGGCGAGCCCATGCTCCGCGTGCTCACCGCCCCAGCTGGCCTCACCACACCCGTCTCCGAGGTCCTGCTGTACGACGCCGGGGCCCCGTTTCCGCGCAGCGCGCCCGGCGCCCTGCTGCTGACGGTCGGGGCACGAGCGGGTGAGGTCGGGCCGCTGGCACGCGATGCTGCGGCGGCCGGGATGGCCGGACTCGTCGTACGGGACAAGGACGGGCAGCCCGACACGGTGGCGGCGGCGAAGGCCCACGGCCTCGCCCTGCTCGCCGTCGACGAGGACGCCGCCTGGCATCACGTCCATCTGCTGCTGGCCTCCGCGATCGGCTCCCGGCCCGGCCCGGCGGGCAGCGGGGCCGCCTTCGGCGACCTGTTCGCCCTCGCCAACGCGGTGGCCGCGGCCGTGGGCGGCGCGACCGTCATCGAGGACGCCCGCCAGCGGATCCTGGCCTACTCCACCGTCCCAGGGCAGGTCGTCGACGAGGCCCGGCGGCAGGGCATCCTGGGCCGCCAGGTGCCGAGCAGCCCGGAGAACACCGAGCAGTACCGCGTCCTGTTCGCCGCCCCCGGACCCGTACGCCTCGCCGCACTCGACGGCGACGAGCTGCCGCGCCTCGCCGTCGCGATCCGCGCCGGCGGCGAGACGCTGGGGTCGATGTGGGTCGTCGACGACGGGCACGTCGGCCCCGATGCCGAGGACGCGCTTACCCAAGGGGCGTCCACGGCCGCCCTGCTCCTGCTGCGGGCACGGGCGAGCGAGGAACTGTCCCGGCATCTGACGAGCGACCTGCTGCGCCGCCTCCTCGACGGCACCGCCGAGCCCGCCGGCGCCGCCCACCGCCTCGGCCTCGCCGCCGGCACCCCGGTCCGTGTCGTGGCCTTCGCCCTCGACGGCGCGGTGTCCGCACCCGACGGGGAACAGACCGCGCTGCGACTGCTCGACCTCGTACGGCTCCAGTGCGAGGCACGGTACGGGCGGCACGCGTGCGCGCTGGTGGACGGGAGTGTGTACGCGCTGCTGCCGGTGGCCGGTGAGCGCGGTGGGGAGCGGCACAAGCGGCTCGCCGAGGACATCGTGCGGCGCGCGGGTCAGGCGCTGCGGGTGCCGGTGCGGGCCGGGCTGGGCGACGTGGTCCCGGACCTGGCGGCCGTGCGCGGCTCACGGGACGACGCCGACCTCGTCCTGCGGGTGCTCGGCCCGTACGAAGACATCGCTGCTGTGACCGAGGTACGCGCCCGTGTCACCCTGCTCCGGCTGCGTGAACTCATCGCCGAGAAACGGGCGTTGACAGCGGGTGCCTGGCGGGAGGTCCTGGCGTACGACACCGAGCACGGCACCGACTACGCCAGAACCCTGGTGTGCTGGCTGGACGCCGGATGCGACATGGCGCGGGCGGCGAAGCTGCTCGCCGTGCACCCCAACACCTGCCGGTACCGCCTCAGGCAGGCGCGGGAGCACCTCGGCATCGATCTGGACGACCCGGACGAGCGGTTGGTGCTGTGGCTGCAGCTGCGGACGCTCGCAGGGCTCCGGGGCTCCGACCGGGCCTGACCCGCGGCAGGTCGCGGTGGGGTTCACCGGTCGGCGTCGCGGCTCCGACGGTCTGCGCCGTGCGGTCCACCGGCCTGAGGCCGCGCCCCCGTTGGCGTTCAGCCACTCAGCCAGGCCGCGAGCCGAGCCTCGCACTCCCGCAGCTGCGCGACGGGCACGTACTCCCCGGCGGTGTGCGCGAGGGTCGGGTCACCCGGGCCGTAGTTGAGCGCGGGCGTGCCGAGCGCGGCGAAGCGGGCGACGTCGGTCCAGCCCAGTTTGGGGCGGGGAGTCGCCCCCAGGACCTCGACGAGCGAAGCGACCGGGCCCTGTCCGAGCCCAGGCAGGGCGCCCGGCACGACCTCGGTGACCTCGACCTCGTACTCGGGGAAGAGCCCGCGCACATACGCCTCGGCCTGCCCGGCCGATCGGCTCGGGGCGAAGCGCAGGTTGACCGTGATCACGCAGGCGTCGGGGACGACGTTCTCGGCGATGCCCGCGCGGACAGCGACCGCGTTCAGCCCTTCGCGGTACTCCAGGCCGTCGATGACGATCCGCTCGGCGGTGTGGTCGTCGAGGCGCTGGAGCACGGCGGCCGCTCGGTGCGCGGCGTTGACGCCCATCCAGGAGCGGGCGGTGTGCGCGCGCTCGCCGCGCACCCTGATGTCCGCGTTCAGGACACCCTGGCAGCCCGCCTCGACGCCCGCGTCGGACGGCTCCATGAGGATCGCGAGGTCCGCCTTGAGCAGGTCGGGGCGTTCGGCGGCGATACGGTTCAGGCCGTTGCGGTCGCCGGAGACCTCCTCGCACTCGTAGAAGACGTAACTGACGTCGCGTACCGGTGCGGTGAGGGTGGCCGCCAGGCGCAGGGCGACGGCGACGCCGCCCTTCATGTCGCACGCCCCGAGCCCGTGGAGCAGCTCTCCATCCAGCCGGGACGGCAGGTTACCGGCGGCCGGGACGGTGTCCAGGTGGCCGCCGATGACCACCCGCTCGGCGCGGCCCGAGTCGGTGCGGGCCACGACGGAGTTGCCGATGCGTTCGACCGTCAGATGCGCGCACGCGCGCAGGGCGGACTCCACGGCGTCGGCGAGGTCGGCCTCGTCGCCGCTCTCGGACGGAGTGTCTACCAGGGCCCGGGCGAGGTCCACCGGGTCGGCGCTCGGGTTCAGCGAGGTCATGCGGCGGTGTCCTCCTGCGGGGCGGGCCGGCCCAGCCGGGAGTGCTTGATGCCGTAGAGCGCGTAGATCGCGAACCCGACCGCCATCCACAGGCCGAAGGCGATCCAGGTGTCGGTGCCGAGCCCCCACATCACATAGCCGCAGCACAGCGTGCCCAGCACGCAGGTCACCGGCGCGAGCGGTACCCGGAAGCTGCGCGGTGCCTCGGGGCTGCGCCGACGCAGGATCAGGACGGCACAGTTGACCAGCGCGAACGCGAACAGTGTGCCGATGCTGGTGGCGTCGGCGAGCGCGCCCAGCGGCACCAGCGCGGCGAGCACCATGATGAACGCGGACACGATGACCGTGTTGGCGCGGGGCACCCCGGTCTTCGGGTGGATCTTGGCGAACAGGGGCGGCACGAGCCCGTCGCGCGCCATCGAGAACAGGATGCGGGTCTGACCGTACTGCACGGCGAGGACGACGCTCGTGGTGGCGACGACCGCGCCGACGGACAGCAGGATCGGCCACAGGTCGCCGCCGCCGACCGAGCGGACCAGCACCTCGCTGAGGGTGGCTTCGGTACCTGCGAACTTCTGCCACGGCATCGCGCCGACCGCCGCGATCGCCACCGCGCAGTACAGCGTGGTGATCAGCCCGAGGGAGAGGAGGATGGCGCGCGGCAGGTCACGCTGCGGATTCTTCGCCTCCTCACCGGCCGTCGACGCGGCGTCGAAGCCGATGTACGAGAAGAACAGCGAGGCAGCGCCCGCGCTCACACCCGCCATGCCGAGCGGGAACAGCGGCTGGAAGTTCCCGGCGCGGAACGCGGTGAAGGCGACGGCGCAGAACATCACCAGGGCGGCCACCTTCACCGCCACCATGATCGTGTTGACGACGGCGCTCTCGCGTGCCCCGCGCAGCAGCACCACCATGGCGAGGACGACGATCGCGGCGGCCGGAACGTTCAGCACGCCGCCCCCACCGGGCGGGGCGGCCAGCGACTCGGGCAGCGTCCAGCCGACGGTGAGCTCCAGCAGCTCGTTCACGTACTGGCCCCAGCCGACCGCGACGGCGGCGACCGAGACGCCGTATTCCAGCACCAGACACCAGCCGCAGACCCACGCGACCAGCTCGCCGAGCGTGGCGTAGGCATAGCTGTACGAGGATCCGGCGCCCGGGATCATGCCCGCCAGCTCGGCGTAGGACAGGGCGGAGAACAGTGCGGTGATCCCGGCGAGCACGAAGGAGACCACGACGGCGGGGCCCGCCTCGGGCACCGCCTGGCCGAGGACGACGAAGATCCCGGTGCCGAGGGTGGCGCCCACGCTGAGCAGCGTGAGCTGTGTGAGCCCCATCGTTCGACGCAGCTCACCACCATGGGCCTCGGCAACCAGATCGGCGACGTCCCGCCGCCGCGTCAACCTGCTCGCAGCCCCGACCTCACCCGCCGGTCTCCGCGGGCTCGTCCGCACAGTGTCCACCAGTCCACTCCTCTCACAGCTCCCACTCCGGCCCTTGATGATGCGGAATGGAAGGTGGAGAGGGGTGTGCGTGTTGGCCAAGATGGTGAGGGGCGCTTTGGCTTTCTGGCCAATGCCGGAGGTGGATGTGTTTGGCATCGCGCAGTCTGCGGCAGCGGGAGGGTGTCATTCGCTTGTTGAGCGAGGGGCTCGGCTCTATCGATGCGGTCGAGGGCGAGTACGCGCATCTCGGCATCACCCCCATGGGGATCAAGGACCGGTTCAGGCCCTTCGGTGACGAATCGACCGCTGGGGGTCAAGGAGGCGCAGGTTCAAATCCTGTCGTCCCGACGGTGTTTTAGCAGGTCAGAGGCCGTTTTCCCGCTCACGTGACCCCATGGATTGGCGTCTGGCGTGGGGCTCTCGTCCCGACACTGATCGCGACGCGCGACATCTACGGCAGGTTCCGTCTACGAGATGCACTTCAACACCCTCGGGCCATATCGGGCCCTGGGCCAGGCAGTGCCACTAAACGACCGCTCCCCTGCGCTTGCCGAAACACGGCCAACTCGGCAGCGGGATACGTCTGCGGGTCAAGCAGGTCGGTGGCCAGCCGGTACCCCTTATCCCCGGCGCCGGGGACACCCTGGAGCCAGCCGAAGCTGCCTCGACCGCTCCTACCACCCTGTCCGATGAAGGCCGGAGAAAGGACGCATAAGTCACCGCGCCGGGGCGCGGTGACCTGCGGTCAGACGCGGCTTTCCCGCCGCACTCCGGGGAGCCGGGTCGCGGGGGACGGCGCCTCGGGAGAGTGCTCCGGGCCGGAGGCCGCTTCGTCGGAGGCGGGAGAGGGACCTGAGCCGGATGCCTGTCCGGGGATGGCGAGCAGCCGGCTCACGGAGCGGGGGAACCACCAGTTGGACCGCCCCAGGAGGGTGACCAGCGCCGGGGTGAGCAGGCCCCGGACCACGGTGGCGTCGATGATGATGCCCGCCGCCAGTGCGGTGGCGAACACCTTCACATCGGTGATCGGGATGCTGGCCAGCGCGGTGAAGGCCAGGAAGAGGATAAGAGCTGCGGAGGTGACGAGCCGTCCGGTGCGGCTGATGCCGGTCACGACGGACGGCACCACGGTGTTTCGCTCACCCTTGGCGATCAGGTCGAGGTGGGTCTCCCGGATGCGGTGCAGGATGAACACCTCGTAATCCATGGAGAGTCCGAAGAGGAACGCGAAGACCGCCATGGGAATCCAGATGGTTACCGCTCCGATGGCCGGGGTGTCGAACAGCGCCTCGCTGCCGTAGCCCTTCTGCCAGACGAGGACGACCACGCCGTACGCCGCGCAGGTGGACAGCGCGTTGAGCACCAGCGCCTTCAGCGGGAGCACCACCGAACGCAGCGTGCGCGCCAGGACGATGAAGGTGATCAGGGCGACGAAGAGCACGATGAGGCCGAGCGATCCGTAGACCGCGTCGATGAAGTCGGCATCCTGCGCGGGACCGCCGCCGGCGAGTGCGCCCTGGGTCTCCCGTGCAGTGTCCACCACGGTGGACACCGTGTCACGGCCGCCGCTGCCCGACGGGTCCTCGGTGGTCCACACATCGACGATCTGGCCGCCGTCGCGCGCCCAGTCCGCGGGGGCGACGCTGCCCGCGACGCCGTCGATGCCGGCGAGCTTGTCGTTCATCGCGTCGGTGCCGTTCGCGTCGACGAGTACCTCGACAGGGCGGGCTATGCCCTCGCCGAAGCCCGCGTCGACGATCTGCTCGAAGGCCTTGGCGGGCCGGCCGCCCTGGGCGAGCGTCGCGGTCTCCGGCTGCCCGAGCCGCAGGGCGAGCACGGGCGCGGCCAGCATGAGCAGCAGCGCGCCGCTGAGGATCGCGCACAGCGCGGGACGGCGGGTGGTGAGCGCGGCGACCTTGCTCCACATCCGGCTGTCCGGGCGGTGCTGCCGACGCGGCCGGTCGAGCGTGTCGCCCCACGCATACAGCAGCACCGGCAGCAGCGTGAGGGCGACGGCGACGCTGACGAGGGGGATGAGCAGACCCGCGTATCCGACACTGCGCAGGAAGGGCACCGGCAGGACGACGAGCGCGGCGAGTGAGATCGCCACCGTGGCGCCGCTCAGCGCGACGGCCCGGCCGGCGCTGGCCACGGACCGCACGATCGCTTCCTTGCGCGCCTCGGGTTCGGGGCCGTCGGCACCCGGTTTGTTGCGTTCCTCGCGCCAGCGGGTGACGACGAGGAGTGCGTAGTCGATGGCGATGCCCAGGCCGATGAGTGCCACCAGGAACTGGACGATGAAGGAGACATCGGTGATCCCGGTGACGCCGCGGACGAGCAGGAAGGTGGTGGGGATCGCCACCGCGGCCATCAGTACCGGCACGATCGCGAGGCCACTGGCGAAGACCAGGACGAGCACCAGCAGGGCGCCGACGGCGCCGATGAGGGTCTCGTGGATGGGGCTGCGCTGGGCTCCGCTGTCGCGGCCCGAGAGGACGGGCTGACCGGTCAGCTCGACCGGCGCACCCGCGATCCTGGTCTGCTCGACCGTCTTCTTGATCCTCGGGAGCGACTGCGCGTAGGG
This sequence comes from Streptomyces sp. 8N616, assembly GCF_052246385.1. Lineage (NCBI taxonomy): Bacteria > Bacillati > Actinomycetota > Actinomycetes > Kitasatosporales > Streptomycetaceae > Streptomyces > Streptomyces sp. 8N616. Next base: position 112,615 of record NZ_JBQQBY010000019.1, read on the forward strand.
CGCGTTGGTGGGGTTGGCCGGCGGGTAGACCAGTGCGACGGTGGTGCGCTTGTCCTTGGACAGCAGCGAGTCGTCGCCGGTGCTGGCGTACGAAACGCTGCGGCCGCCCCGCGGCGTCACCTCGGTGACCAGGGCGCCCCACTCTTGACGCACGGCCGCGTTGTCGGCGGTCGTCCCCTCGGGCACGGTCACCACAAGGAGCAGCGGGGCGTTCTTGCCGCCGGTGTCGGCGAATCGCTGGGCGAGGGTGTCGTTCGCCTCTTGGGCCGGCTTGTCCGGGAGCCGTGACTCGTAGCTGAGTTTGTCGATGGTGCTGCTCGCCGTGGCTCCTCCGGCGAGGGTGAGAACCACCCATGCGAGGACCACGGACCACCGGTGAGCGAGCACCCACCGTGTCATGCGCTCCACGGTACCGACCTCCTGTAGGGACGCTATTGTGTAGCCGTGCTACCTATTGGGGACAACGTAGCGGCCCGCCGCACCCGTTCGCAACAGAGATCAGTTCGGTGGCGCGCAAGCAGAGAGCCCCCAACTCCGACGGCAGCCAGGGGAGTTGCCTCAGGAGTTGGGAGCTCTGATGACGTGGCCGCTCCGTACCGGCCGCGGAGGGGGGTACGGCGGACGGAACCGCGCGGTAGGGCCTAGGAGGGGCCCGCTCCTCGTACGACGGAGAGGAAGCGTTTCAGGGACAGGGCGAAGTAGGCACCGGACACCACGGTCAGCGTCGCCGGGAGGGAGACCATGGGCCAGTCCAGGGATTCCGGATGGTTCAGGCCTCGGTTGAGCAGCAGGAAGACCAGAGCGGCCAGCACGCACAGCATGCCGATGAGTGCCGCGAGGGCTCCCGTCGTGACCGTCACGTCCCGCGGTGCGCCCGCCGCCTGGATCCCGCTGCCTTTGCGCAGCCCGGAGATCGCCCCGGAGAGACAGAGCACACAGCCGAACGCCACTGCCGACAAGCCCGTCAGCAGCATGGGCGGGTGATACCCCCACGGCCCGGCCGGCCCGCTGAGCAGCGCATACGCCCAGGTGACCGCGAGCAGCGGCAGAACGCACAGAGCCCGCAGTGACAGACGGATTGCGCTGATCCGCAGCGTCGCGTCGTTGTAGGCCCGGGCGAGCTCGCTGACCGACCCCCACTCCTGGACGGCGCGGTGTGCGGCCACCTCGGCGTCGGCGCAGCCCTCGAGGTTGCCCTCGGCGGCACACTGCAACCCGTCCATGACCTCGTCGATGATCGCGGAGCGTCTCGAGTGCGGTCCCACGAGGTGCTGCGCCAAGTGGTCGGTGTAGCGCTGCAGTGCTGCCGCCTCCGTCACGCCTCGCCCCCCAGCACGACCGAAATGATCGAGGAAACCTCCTGCCACGCCGTCCGCTTCTCCGCCAAGGCGCGGCGGCCCGCCGTGGTCAGGAAGTAGTTGCGGCGGCGACGACCGTTGTGCCGGGACCACTCACTACCGACCAGCCCTGCGGCCTCCAGACGGTGCAGGGCCGGATAGACGGTGCCGGTCGGCAGATTGATCGCATCCCCACTGCGCCGCTTGAGCTCCTCGATCACCGCATATCCGTGCAGTTGTCCAGGCTCCAGCACAGACAACAGCATCCCTTCCAGGTTTCCTCTCAGGGTTTCCGCCTTCATGTATAACCACACTACACATCGGGAACCGCGGAGGACTGGTGCCGACGCCCTCGCCGCTGCGGCGCCATCATGCGTCTCCCCACGAATCCATTCGCCTGGAGGTTTGGCTACCTGCACGCTTGCCTCGCCCCTTGCGGTTTTCACCTGCCTCTCACGGATCTCTCACGGACTGGGTGTCGCGAGGCGGCAGGAGGTGTCAGGCTGCTGGTAGTGAAACAGGACCTGACCTGCGCTATCCGGACGCGCTGGGGGTCAGGGGTCGCAGGTTCAAATCCTGTCGTCCCGACCAGCGTTTTCGCAGGTCATAGGCCATTTTCTCAGAGATGAGAGAGCGGCCTTTTCCGTGTTCGCAGGCCTGGTGGTCGCCTGGTGGTCGCATACCTTCCCTGAAATTGGGGGGTGAACTGGCTGCTGGGGCGGGGGAGTAGAGCGGCTTGAGCCGCTTGCGATGCCTCTCTGTGTGGTCGCGGTATGGTCGCAGCCAGTTCGGCCAGTGGCGGCGGGTGCCGTCTTGGTCGGCGTTGGTCAGGGCTTGGTCGATGGTGTCGACGGCGTCGCGGGCGGCTTGCTGGGTGAGGTGGCTGTAGAGGTTCGCGGTGGTGGACAGCGTGGAGTGGCGCAGGGTCTTGGACACCACGGTCAGGGGGACGCCGGCGGTGAAGGTGAGGGTGGCGGCGAGGTGCCGCAGGTCGTGAAGGCCGATACGGGGCACTCCGGATCCCCTCGCTAAGAGGCGTCCCGCAATTGCTTGAGTAGGTCTTCGCGGGCGCTGGCGGTGGACGGTCAGGCCCTCTCCACCAGTGTCGAGTAGGCCCTCTCAAGGCCCTGCGTATAGCCGGCCCCCAACTCGACATAGACGTGCCCGCTGGCCGCACAGGCTTCACGTAGGGCAGAGCTCTGTTGCCTGACCCACGCGGCGATCTCCCGGTAGGTGGTGTCATCGGCTCCGTCGAGCCAGTCCGGGGCGGCCCTCAAGTGTTCGGTGGTCAGCTCCGTGTTTCCGAGGAAGACGCAGCTCAGTGGCATCCCGAGACCGGTGGCGGCTGCGGCCGCCGCCGGCGTGACGATGTCGCCCTCGACCACATAGCCGTCCAGGGGATCGGAGTCGTCGAGGCCCTCCGCAGTGGCACGGATGAACTCGACGAGGAAGGGCTGCGCCCGTACAGCCTTGTCCGGATGCGTACCGTGCCGCACGCCGTGCTGGGGCGCAGCGCGCTGCAGCATCGAAACCAGAGCGTCGGTCGGACATCCCGGGATGCCATCCCGGTCCAGCAGCATCCATGCGAGGGTGCTCTTGCCCACCCGTGGCGGGCCGCCTATCAGGTAGATCACGTGCAGACCGTACCCCGGGCGACAGCTTGGGTGATCTCGCGGCGGCAGAGCCGTGACCAGCGCCTCCAGATCAGGCAGGTGAACTTGCCATGGGATGATCTTGGCCATGGCTGGTGTGATCACGGCATCGGAACCCTCCTGGATAGCCCCATTCACCGGGCTGAACCCACGCGTCTTCGACAAATTGGTGACCGCGCTGCGCCGTGAGGGTGCCGACGAAGTGCGGCGGGGACGGCCCTGGGGGCTGCCCCTGGAGGACCGGGTGCTGCTGGTCGCCGCCTACTGGCGCACGAAGCGGGTCGCCGTGACTTCGCTGAGCATTTCCCCAGGCCATACGGGTGCGTGCGCCGATAAACGTGTTTTCCACCACGCATCGCTGAACTCAAGCTTCCGCTCCCGGACTTGCCGACCCGGCGACACCTGCAGTGCCGGTGTTACAGCAATCACAGTCTGGGTGCGGGGATCTGGGCGGTGCCCCGGTGAATTGACGCATCGTGGATACGGCGGGCTGGGTGCGCGGCTCTTCCGGGAAATTCGCCAATCTGGGATAAGCGCCGCCCTAGCTGGGACCGATGCCTCCCGGCATATTCTGTCTGCAAGGTTCAACCGTCGAGTCATCGGGGGAGCACATGCCGAGTTCGGCACGCACCGCAGTCCTGCTCGTTGATTCACAGCCCATCTCTCGGACGGGACTGCACACCATTCTGGAGGGTTACCCCGATCTTGTTGTGGTCGGAGTCGCCCAGGACAGCGACACCGCAGCCACGCAGTACCGGGACCTGAGGCCGGACGTCGTCATCATCAACTCCCATACGGACGCGGCGGAAGCGGTGGACAGCGTCAGCGCGCTGGTTCGGTCGCACCCCCCTCATCCCGCCCCCAACACGCTGGTCCTGATCAACGACGTGGACGCGGCGGCGAGCCAGCTGCTACAGACCGGGGTGAAAGGTCTGCTGTCCAACAGCAGCACACCCCAGGAACTCGCCGCCGCAGTCCGCATCATGGCCACCGGGAAGTCCCTACTGATCCCCACGATCCGGCAGCAGCAGCCCGGCGATTCGCCGCTGGAGCAGCTCACGGAGCGGGAAATCGAGGTGTTCCGTCTTATGACGCGCGGCTACAGCAATGCCGAGATCTCCGCCGAGCTGACTCTCAGTCAGAGCACCGTGAAGTCTCACATCCAGAAAGTAATGGAGAAGTTGGGGATCCGCAACCGAGTGCACGCGGTCATTTTCGCCTACGAGAAGAACATTATTCGGGCCGCCTCGTAGGGAATTGCGGAGCGGGCCCTCAGGGCGCAACTTGCCCGTCCTTCTCACGGAGTTGGGATACGAGCTTCCATAGGTCGAAGACATTCCTGTCCTCCACCGCAAGGCCGTCTTTCACACGCCAAACCTGCACCCCTTCGGAAAAAATCGAGCGCCCTGTGGGAGCCACTCCGACGTATTCCCCCACATGCGTCGCCCGAGTGGTGTACCACGTCGCCACCCATGGTCCTTCAGCCACCTGGATCCCGACGTCCACGGTGAGTTCGGAGAACGCCGCGTGTCGGCGCAGCACGCTCTGCTTGGGTCCCTCCGGGCCGACCCGCTTCCCGTTCAGCAGGAAGTCCGGGTGGAAAACGCGGTCGGCTACTTCCACGTTGCAGCGGGTCCAGCCCTCGTCGAACCAGTAGCGGGCGAGAGCCTTGTTGGCTTCCTGGGTGCTGAGGCCATCACGTACGGGCATGGCGCTCACCGGTTCCCGGCCTCGGGGGCGGGTGCGGCGCCGGCCTTGCGCAGTGCCGCCAGGGTTTCCCGGCCGATGGTACTCAGCTCCGGGAGCGGCGATGCGGCCGCCCACTCCAGGAAGTCCTTCATCTGGCGCTGGTCCGGATAGATAAACCGGCGGTTCACGTCTTTCCAGCCAAACTCCGGAGACACCGCCTCAGATTCCTGGACGAGTCGAAGAATCCGGTCCGCGGCCGTGTCGCCGTCGATGGCATTCGATTCGTACTGCGCGCAGGCTTCCGCCATTCCGTCGAGCACCAGCTTGAAGGCGTCACTGTCGGGCCACCACAGGCCGGTGTGCGGAACCTTCTCCAGGTTGTCGAAGACGCTCGCGTCGCGGTCGGCCCGGAAGGTGCGCAGCGCGTTGTTGATACGCAGCGAGCCGGGGGTGTTTCCGCTGCCCCACACGCGGAACACTGCATCCCAGAGCCTGAAGTGCGAGAACGAGATGAACGAGCAGTTGACGAGGATGTCGTTGTAGTCGAGCAGGCCCTGCTCCAGCTCCTCGACGTAACGGAAACGCTCCTCGTTGAAGTCGTCGTCAGCCAGGGCGTCGAGAATGCGCGGGACCAGTGCGTGGATGATCTCGAATGTGTTGGACATACCGCGCGAGTACAGCGGGTCAAGGAATCCAGCGGCGTGCGACATGAGGCACCAGCGCTGCCCCACGGTCTTCCGGGAGGAGTACTGCAGCCGCCCCGTGGACACCCACTCGCGCACCTTCCTGGCGCCCTCGAACTGCCGCTCCACAGCCGGGAACTGACTCACCAGCTGGGCGAACTCCCCCTCCGGGCTGAGGCCTTCGGGCTTGGGGTACAGCCGCGGGTCGAGCGTGACGCCGACGCTGCACAGCGGGTTGCGGGAGAGCTCATGGTTATCGAACGGGATGATCCAGAACCAGCCGCGCTCGAAGAGGTGGTGCATGGTGCCCTCGTGCCACCGCACGGGTGGCCGGCTCTCCGCGGGGGCGCGCACCACGTCGTCGAAGGGGCGCACCCCGATCATGTGCGTGAACAGGGAGCGGGAGTGGTGCTGGAACCGGGCGGGCTGCTCACGCAGCCCGAAGAGGTCCGCAAGCGGCGACCGGAAGCCGCTGGCATCCACCAAGTAGCGTGCCCTGACCTGCCGTTCGTCGGTCCCGGTCAGCGTCACACCGTCGTCGTCGAAGTCGACCCGGGCAACCCGCCACTGCTGGCGGGTGTCGCAGCCGTGTTGGACCGCGACCTGGAAGAGATAGGCGTCGCTGTCCTGCCGGAAGAGATGGCTCGCGGAGGTCAGTGCGTCGGGGATGACGAACTGGTGCGCCTCTGTCGGGTCGGGCTCCTCGCCGGGCCGGTGCAGCATAAAGCCGAAGTGCCGCTTGGCACCGAAGGTGTTGCTCACCTTCTCGTTGATGGTGTTCGCATCGGCGAGTGCGTGGAACTCGGGGATGTCGAAGCGCTCGGCGAGCACCTGGAGCCATGCGACGAGATGGGGAATCATCGACTCCCCCACCGCGAACCGCGGGTGCGTGCCCGCATCGGCGAGCAGCACCTTGGGGCCGCTGCGAGCCAATACGGCGCCGAGGGTGGATCCGGCGATGCCTGATCCGAGGATCACCACGTCGTAACTTGGCGTCTGGTTGGCCACTGTCGGTTCCCTCCGAAGTCGTCGAGTCCCGGACGTCTCAGTGCTCCACGTCCGTTCCCTCACCTTGTCGGTAGCCGATGAAGGCGCGAAAAAGGCGCCGTCGAGCGGGTCGTTTCCTTGGGCCGGATGCTTGTCCGGGGGCTGCAAGCAACCGGCCCAAGGAGCTCAGGAAGACCAGCGCGGCGGTCACGACAAGCGGCAGCACCATGCTCTCCACGGCACTGACCTCCCTGTAGCGACACTATTGTGTAGCCGCGCTATCTATAGCGCCAATGTAGCGTCCCATCAGGCCCGATGCAACAACGGCCAGTTCGACGGCGCGTAAACGAAGAGCTCCCATCTCGGGTGGCAACGACGAAAGTTGTCGCCCACGATGGGAGCTCCGCCGACCGCAGCCGTGCGGAGGGGGCCGCGGCGGTGGGCACGACGACGGTTTCGGGCGCCGAAGTTCGCAGGTTCTACGAGGAGCCGGTTGCCCGTACGATGGCCAAGAAGCGTTTCAGGGACAGGCCGAAGTAGCCGCCCGCCATCACGGTCAGCGTCGCCGGTATGGAGACCATGGACCAGTCCAGGGATTCCGGATGGTTCAGGCCTCGGTTGAGCAACAGGAAGACCAGCGCGCCCAGCACGCAGAGCATGCCGATGAGCGCCCCGAGCGTGCCCGTCGTGACGGTCATATCCCGTGCCGCCCTCGCCGCTCGGATCCCACTGCCGCTCCGCAGCCCCGAGATCGCCCCGGCGAGCGAGAGGACACAGCCGAACGCCACCGCCGACAGGCCCATCAGCAGCAGCGGCGGATGCTGCCCCCACGGCCCGGGCGGGCCGCCGAGCAGTGCGTACGCCCAGGTGGCCGCGAGCAGTGGCAGTACGCACATGGCCCGCAGCGACAGGCGGTTCGCGCTCAGTCGTAGCGTCGCATCGTTGTACGCCCGGGCGACGTCCTTGGCCGAGCCCCACTCCTGGACGGCGCGGCGCGCGGCCTTCTCGGCGTCGGAGCAGCCTTCGAGGTTGGCCTCAGCCGCGCACAGCAACCCGTCCATCACCTCGTCGAGGATCGCGGAGCGCCGTGCGTGCGGCCCTACGAGGTGCTGCGCCAGGCGGTCGGTATAGCGCTGCAGTACTGCCGCCTCCGTCACGCGCTGCCTCCCAGTACCACCGAGATGACCGAGGAGACTTCCTGCCAGGCGGTGCGCTTGTCCGCCAAGGCGCTGAGCCCCGCCGCGGTCAGGAAGTAGTTGCGCCGGCGACGGCCGTTGTGTCGGGACCACTCACTGCCGACAAGTCCCGCGGCCTCAAGGCGATGCAGGGCCGGGTAGACAGTGCCCGACGGGAGATTGATCGCATCTCCGCTGCGTCGCTTGAGCTCCTCGATGACCGCATAGCCGTGTAGTTGGCCGGCCTCGAGTACCGAAAGGAGCATCCCTTCCAGGTTCCCTCTGAGGGTTTCTGCCTTCATGTGTAACCACGCTACACATCGGCGCCATTGACAGGTAGCCTCACGCCGTGCTTCGCATACCCTCACGCCGTGCTCTGTGCGCCCCGCGCCGTGGCGGCCTGCCCTTCCGGCTGTTCGGAACCGTCCCGCGTGGACAGCGGGCCGCCCTGCCGCCTGTCCAACAGCGAGAGCAGCGGTCCCGTCATGGCCGTGGTCACCAGGGCCATGACGACCATGAGCGAGTACAACGGTCCATCGAGCAGCCCCAGTTGGAGACCGACGCCGAGGATGACCAGTTCGGTCAGGCCTCGCGTGTTCATCAGTGCTGCCAGCGTCGCGGACTCCCTGGCCGGAAGCCGTTGAGATCGGGCCCCGGCGTATGTGCCGCAGAACTTGCCTCCCACCGCCACCAGCACGATGGCGCCGAGCTCGACAAGCCCTTCCATGCCCACGGTGCGCAGATCCACCTTGAGTCCGGCGACCACGAAGTACACCGGGAGCAGCACGGAGGTGATCTGGCCCGTGCGGTCGCAGATTTCATCCCGCAGCGAGGCGATGGCCTCCCGTGGCAGCAGCACGCCGAACAGGAAGGGCCCGAAGATGTAGTGCATCCCCATGGCTTCGGTGGCCGCCGAGGACAGCAGCGCGCCGATCAGGATGAACGTGAGCCTCAACGGCGTGAGGGGTTGCGCCTTTCCTCCCGGCATGAACACCCGCCGTATCAGCGGCCGGATGGCCAGCAGTACAGCGGTGAAGGGGATCAGCAGGGACACCCGCCAGTAGCCGCCGGCGCCGCCGACCACAGCCTGCACGCCCGCAAGGGCCGACCAGGCTACGACATCGACGAGCGCCGCCGTGGCCAGTGCGAGGCCGCCGGTCTCCGAGCGGCCCAGGCCGCGTTCGGAGATGATGCGGGCGAGCACCGGGAACGCCGTCACCGACAACGCCAGGCCCATGAACACCACGAAACTGGCCGGCTGGTCGGTCTCGTGGTTGCGCAGCAGGTAGAAGGCGAGGCCGACACCGAAGACGAACGGCACCAAGGTCGACCCCAGGGCCGCCGTGGCGGTGGCTCTCCTTCTACCGTGCAGGGCGCGGTGTTCCAGCTCCAGGCCCACGATGAACATGAACAGGGCGACCCCGACATCAGCCAGGCCGGTCAGCAACGGGCGGACGTCCATGGGGAACAAGGTGTCGGCGACCATACCGTCGAACAGTGTGGGGCCGAGGAGGATGCCGGCGAGGATCTCGCCGATGACGGGTGGCTGCCCGACCCGCACCACCAGGACCCCCAGGCCCCGGGCCAGCAGCAGGATGAGCGCAAGGTCCAGGAACAGCAGTTGCACTTGATGGCTGGTCATGAGTAGTGGAGGCACCAATCAGGTCGCGTCGGCAGGCTCGGCTGCTCCAGGAGTGAGCGGTTGCTGCAGCTGCTGCGGTTACTGGGGTTGTGGTGATACGACCAGTCGCGCCGTGCGGAAGCGAGCAGAGCTTTCTTTAGGCACCGGCGTCTTCGTCAGCTCGGTCGACTTCTGGAACTCCGAGGCAAATGGCGTCTGGAGAGGTGGAGAGACCGGTCCGTCTCTTCGTTCCCCATGGGCTCCCTCCTGGGAGCCTCCTCGGCATCTCAAGACTGCGGTGGCCTCCGCGTCGCTGTCATCGCCCAGATTGCTCACTCGGTTCAGCAGGGACCGCGATGGCGGTGACGACGACTCCATCGCCGACAGCCCAGCGACCGGTGAACTCCGCGAGGGGCCCGTACCCCGGCACCACGGGCGCCGGCACGAGGAGTCGCGCTGTGAAGACGCCGAGCACCGGATCGACGTCAAGCTCCGCATCGGTGAACTCCAGCCAGCGGCCGGTCAGTGGGTACCACGCCTTGTAGGCGGACTCCTTCGCACTGAACAGCAGCCGGTCCCGGGACAGCTCCGGCCTGGAGTCCAACAGCCGTGCAAGATGGCGACGTTCGCTGCCCACGGTGATAGCGCCAAGGACTCCGCTGGGCAGCCGGTCATTCGGTTCGGCGTCGATGCCGAGGGTCAGGACATCGCGCTGCCGGGCCACGGCCGCGGCCCGATAGCCGTGGCAGTGCGTCATGCTGCCGACGATTCCGCTCGGCCATCGTGGAGCGCCCCGGTCCGTCGTCATGATCGGCACACCGGGGGGATGCCGAGCTTCCCGAGCGCACGCCGTGCACAGTGCCTGGCGGTGGTGAATTCCCGGCGCCGCTTGGGTACCGCGCGGGCCACCAACGCCTCCTCCTCCGGGTAGAGGCCGCCGACCGCCACATCCTCGGCCGTGGCCACGGCGGCCAGACTCGGCGGCATCAGGTCCTCAATTCGGACCCCAGTGAATACCCGAAACACCTCTTCCACACTTTCAGAATTTACCAAGTGCCAGCTCCGCAACCCGAGAACAACGCAGTAAGAAGGCACCCATCCACTGGAAACTTATCAACATCGGGACTTCCGGCAATTTGTCCAACACTCCAGGCGATCCCCTGTAGGTACTGATTGCCCCATTTCGACCCGTCCGAAAACTGAGTACCCGCTACTCATGCGCCCGCCCACAGGGTTGTGATCATCTGGTAAAGGATTGCGCAGCGAGAGCTTCGCGGTCAAGCAGAGAGGACGACACCGATGAGTTCCCACAAGGGACAGCCCTATTTCGAAACCCGGCTCGACCCTGCCGACCTCGGACCCCATCAGGACCGCCCGACGACCTGGCTGAGCGACTAAATCGTCTGCTCCCGACGCGGGCATGATCAGCCCGGCCCGCACTCCCGACGAACGGTTTCGAGTCGCTTTTCGACGACCTCGGCACCGTCGCACTCACCGGCCTCCTCCCCCCACCTGACGTGCTCGGACACGCCTCGCATCCGCAGAGCGAACACCGAGTCGCAGCTCACGGCCCGGACCCCTTGGCTGCAGTCATCTCCCGCAGCCTGTCCTGCGCGTTTCCCCTTAATTCATCGCGCATCGGTTCCTGTGCACTCCGCACGCTTCAAATATTTTCTGGGCTTCACGTCACGTGCAGATCAGCATGCACGAAAAACGACTGCATGCACCGCTGGAGGACTACGGATGAAGCAACATCGGATCAGCGAATTCACCATGCTGCCCGAGGATGAAGAGCAGGGAGTCCAGAGGATGAAGCACCTCGTAGAGCGCGCGGTCATCACCATCCGCGAACGGTTCCACGAGCCCATCGGCCTCGATGATCTCGCCCGCTCTGCCATGGTGAGCAAGTTCTACTTCCTACGCGTTTTCCGACGCATCACCGGTGTGACGCCCGGTAGATTCCTCAGCGCGGTACGGCTACACGAAGCCAAACGTCTGCTGCTTGATACATCCCTCAATGTCGCCAACATCTCGACGCAGGTGTGCTACAGCAGTGCCGGCACGTTCTCACGCCGTTTCACGGCCTCGGTCGGAATCGCTCCAACCCGCTATCGAAGAATCGCTCAAGGCGACGACATCGAGCATCCGAAGACATCCCAGCTGCCGGTGTCCTCGGGGCCGCTCGGGTCGATTTCCGGGACGATGCACGTCCTGGGAGTGCCTCGGTCGCCCCTCTGCATCGGGGCCTTCGACAGCCCCATCATGCAGGGGCAGCCCGCGGCTTTGTCCATGCGCACCCGGGCGGGGTCGTTCTCCTTGAACAACGTGCCGCCGGGCACCTGGTACCTGCACGCGCTGGCGCACGATGCGCAGCCGTCGCGCGAGTCGGACAGCCGTAGCTCGCTGCTGGTCGGCACGGTGGGCCCGGTGCAGGTCAGCGCCAACGACCACATTCGCCTCGATATGGCCGTCAAGCCCGAGGACTGGACCCGCCCGCCGGTGCTGCTCGCGCTGCCCGGCTTCGATCCGCTGCCCGCGCCGGCGCCGTCCCTGGCCGCCGCCCGGTAGACCATCCGCGTCCGAGGCCGTACGGTCTTCCGGACCACCCTGATGCGCGCCCTGGCGACCTCTGACCCGCTGACCGTCTCACCAACCGCCGATAGCCAACCCCGCGACTTCCGGTCGCGGGGTTGGCCGTAGGCAGCGTTTCCATGTCATAGGCCGAGTTTGGCGAAGACCTTGCGCTTGAGCGGCGGACAGGATTGCACGGTCCGCAGGAATGTCTTGAACGCGGCCCGGGCAAAGCGGTTTTCGCCGACGAACTTGGTCGCGGAACGCTGTGAGGAACGGACGGCATCGAAGCCGTATTCGGTCATCTCGGCCTCGTAATTGTCGATGGCCGTGATGATTTCGGCGTCACCGCGGTGTGCGGAGGCGAGTTGTCGACACAGCACGCGGGCGTCACGCAGTGCCGTGTTGGCGCCGATGCCGCGCATGGGGGTCATGGCGTGGATGGCGTCGCCGAGCAGGGTGACCTTGCTCGGGGTCCAGCGGGGTATGGGCTCGCTCATCCGGATGGGCAGCACGGTGACGGTGTCGGGATCCGCCTCGGTGACCAGGGTCCGCAGGTCGGGGTGCCAGCGCTCGATCATGCCGACCAGCAGGTCTTGGAGCGCGGGGCCGTCCAGGCCGGCGAGATCCGTGTCCGCGGGGAAGCGGTCACCTACGGCGGCGAAGGCCCAGAGCAGATAGCTGGAGGTGTTGTCGTACGTGCTGACGTCGCGGTCGGTGCTGCCGATGCCGTCCACCCGGAGCTCAGAATCGTCGTCGTAGATATGCGGGGCGACGAACATGCCGCAGCCGGCGGGCGGCAGCACCACCGCGCTGGTCCGATGGAGCCGGGCGTCGACACGTCTACGACTCTCGGGCGTGAGCAGGTATTTGCCGGCGATGGCGCGGATACCCGTGTCCAAGCGCTGGGCATGCGGAAGGTATTGGGCGCGGACACGGGAGTTTGTGCCATCGGCGCCGACGATGACGTCCGCGAGCGCGGTGGTGCCGTCAGAGAAGTGGCAGACGAACCGCCCATCGGACCGCTTCTCGTAGCGGGTGAAGGTCTTACCCAAGTGGACGTTGTCGTCAAGGCCGTTGAGCAGGACCTGGCGCAGGGTGATCCGGCTGACCGAATGGTGCGCCTGGGTGGGGTCGTTCTCGGGCGCGACGTCCACGGTGACAAGCGTTTTCATCCGCTCCGTGAGCATCTCGAAGCCTTGGGCTCCGGTGCCGGTGGTCTCGAGAAATGTCTTCCACAGGTGCGGAGGCAGCAGCTCGTGCAGTGCCGCGGCGCCATAGGGGTTGACGTGGACCCGGTAACCCTGTGCGCGGTCGGCCGGTGTGCGATCGCGCTCGTAGACCTCCACTGTGATGCCCTGTCGGTGGAGGCCTTGAGCAAGGGCAAGGCCTCCGATGCCTCCGCCGATGATCGCGATGGTCGGCGCTGCCGGAGCGGTGGACCCATGAACGCGTTGGTTCGTCATATCCAGCACTTTCACTCAGTCAAGTGAAAATGTCAACTACCTTATTGAAATGGTCACTTGGGTGACTGATATCGTTTCAGCGTGACGCGACAACAGCAGCGCAGGGCAGTGACCGGGGAGGAACGCCGACGGGATCCGGAGCGGACGCGGCAGAAGATTCTGCGCGCGGCGCTCAGCGAATTCGCCGCGCACGGCTATGCCGCCACCCGCACCAGCGACATCGCCGGCCGGGCGGGCGTGAACACCCAACTCATCTCCTATTACTTCGGCGGTAAAGAAGGCCTTTATCGGGAACTCATCCGGCGCTGGCACGAGCGGGACAACATCCCTCCCGACCCCGGCCGGCCCTTGTCCGAGGTCGTCACCGGATACTTCAAGGTCACTGTCGACGAGCCGGAACGGGGCCGGCTACTCATCTGGGCGGGCCTGACCGATGACGCCTCCGATGACCCGCACCTGCAGCCCCGGCTGCAGCAGCACGTGGAGGACCTGCGCCGCCGTCAGGCCGCCGGCGAAATCGCGCCCGATATCGACCCGGCGTATCTGCTGCTCACTTTGTTCGCGGCGACCGCAGCCGGCTCGGCTCTCCCGAACGTCGTACGCGCCGTCACCGGCCTGGACCCCACCTCCAAGGAGTTCGCTGAGCGCTACTCCGCCGAACTCACCCGCATCGTCGGCCATCTCGCCCCCGCACCGGTACCGGCACCGGCACCGGCCCACCAAGGCGACGACGGTCCCTCACAGTGATTCCCGATCGGACGACGTAGAGTGAAAGCCCAGGTGGTGTGCGAGTTCGGCGCGGGTGGCGACGCCGAGCTTTCCGTAGGCCCGGTGCAGATGGTTCTCCACCGTGCGGACGGATACGACGAGGCGGTCGGCGATCTCCCGGTTGGACAGCCGCGCGGCGGCCAATGCCGCAACCTCCAGCTCACGGTTGGTGAGTTCGGCGCGGAACCCGCAGTCCTGCGAGGGCCCGAGGACCGCCCACCCTGGCAATGCACTGTCGTACCGGGCCAGCAGGTTCCGGCTCGCGGCCCGTGCGGCACGGCTCTTGCGGTGCCGCCCGGCTGCCTGCTGAGCGCGGCACGCCTGGGCCGAGGCCTCTGCCGCCAGCGGCAGCAGCTCCAGGGCGGCGAAGCGCACGGAAACGGCCGCCAGGGCATCCCCGTCGTTCGCGGCGAGCGCCCGTATATGGCTCTCCTGCAGCACGGCGAATCCGGAGCCGGCCGGGCCGGACATCCCGGACAGCCGATCGACGGCCTCCGCGGCCGTGCCAAGGCGGGCCGCCAGGTGCAGCGCGGAGAGTGCCTGGGTACGGCGCCCTGCGGCGCCGGCGCTGTCCGCGACCTTCAACGCCTGACGCACGGCGCCGGCATGGTCGCCGACATGCGCGAGGACCAGCGCCCGCTCCATCGCCATGGCGTCCGAGACGAGGGAGTAGGGCACCGTGCTCTCATGTGCCGAACGGGCCTCGACCAACGTGCGCATCGCCTCCGTGTTCTCACCGGCCTCGGCGAGCGCGCCCGCGAGCTGTGCGAGTGTCCAGGCCTTGGTGGTGAGCCAGTCGCCCGGGCCCTGATGGGCAGCGGCCTGCCGGAGAAGATCGACCGCCTCGGCGGGCCGGCCGGAACTTCGGTACGACTGCGCCTTGAGCAGGGCGATGTGCAAGCGGTAGCGGGGATCGTCCTCGGCTTCGTAATCCCATGGCCCGTCCAGCAGGTCGGCGGCCGCGGCCGGGCCACCGGCCTGGAGGACGGCACGTGCAAGCACCACTCGGTGCAAGAGACGGGCCTCATCGTCCCAAGTATCCAGGGCGGGATGGAAGTTCCGCAGCAGGGTGAGCGCACCGTCGGTGTCACCCAGCTCGTTGCGGGCGAACGCGAGGACAGGCAGGGCCTGCTGCGCCACGAAGGAGTCCGGCGGCTGCGCCGACACGGCCTCGCTGAAGACGAGCACATCGTCAAGGCGGTCGGCGAGCAGCCGTACGAGTGCCCAAGCGCCAAGAAACGTTCCGTGTCCGTCCGCCCCGACTGCCGCGACCGCCTCATCCACGATGGCCTCGGCGTCGGCGATCCTCTGTAGCCCGAAGACCAGGTTGAGCACTCGGTCCCGTAGCGCTGCCGCGGACTCGGCCGAGACCGCCCCTGTGTTCGGCAGCCGCGCGAAAAGGGTCTCGGCCTCGAGGTGGCGGTGCTGACCGGCCAGGGCCTGGCCCAGTGGCAGGGCGACCGCGAGCGTCGTGCCGTCGTCAGCGGCGCCGGTCAGCCGGCACAGCCGTTCGGCAAGCGTGAAGTCCTGGCGGCGTAGCGCGGTCCTGGCCGCGGTCCGCAGCTGGGCGCCATCCGGAATCCGTCCCGCGTCGAGCCGGAGCGCAACGATGCGTGCCATGTCGTCGCGTCGGCGGGCTCCCGTGCGTTCGATTGCATCTGCGATCCGGAGCCGGAGCCGACGTGCCGTGAGCACGGGCAGCGACGACACGGTGGCGGGCCCGCAGATCGGGTGGGCCAGTCGCAACCGCAGGCGTAGATTTTCGCGTTCGACGACCAGGATGCCGCGTCGGTTCAACGCCTCGGCCGCATCTGATAGTTCGGCGACGACCGGCAGGTCGGCCTCCAGGGACCCGGCGAGCGCCACCATGTCGACGAGTTCGCATTCGTCCGGGGCCAACTCGCCGAGCAACAGCTGGGCGAGATCGGCCAGACGACCGTCCAGCTTTCCCGTCAGGCCGGGCCACTGCCAGCTGTCCCCTACACGGCGCAGCCTGCCTTCGGCGAGCGCGTGGTCCGTCAGTTCCTGGAGCATAAAGGCGTTTCCGAGGGTGAGTTCCCAGAACCGCTCCAAGGTATCGGCCGCCACATGTCCGCCGAGCCTGGCGGTGAGGACCTTGGCGACATCCGAACGATCGAATGCGCCGATCTCCAGGCGCTCGATCAGCTTTTCCACCCAGAGGCGGTTGATCGCGTCCGGTGCTTGGGCGCGGGCGGGGATGGCTGCCAGGATGGACGCCCGGCCGTCGCACACCAAGCCGTATAGTCGAGCAGCGGTGTGTGGGTCGACCAGATGAGCGTCGTCGACGCCGACCACGCGGCGTTCCCCAGGGCCGGGATGCCGGTCGAGTTGCTCGGTGAGTGCGCCGTATGTGGGCCCGCCCGCGCCATTCAGCTGCGTCACGGTCGCACCGCTTCGAGCCGCCCGGTCAAGCGCGGCGCGCAGCAGGCTGCTCTTCCCGACTCCTGAATCGCCGATGAGGAGCGCTCCGTTTGTCCTGCAAGTAGCGACCTCAATGGCCTTGAGCTGCGTCTCCCTGCCGACGAAGGGCCGATCGGCACGTCTGATGTCTGACCGCATTTCCTCTGCTACTTCCCCGCGAGAACCGACTTGAGCAAGGCTTCGCCGTGAGAAAGAAATCGCTGACTTGCGCGACTTCAACCAGCCCTAAGCTGCGGAATTCCACTGACCCCCCGCTTCAATCTGTGACACATTCCGCAGAACACGCAGGCCAGGCCAGTCGACATGACTAAGCATCAGCGATTGGCCTTGCGCGAGCAGCACGCTACATGATCACCCTCTTGCTGCCCACTCTGCCTGACCTGCAAAGACGCCCCCAAGTCCCCGTCTCCGGGCGGAAAATGATGATTGAACGCAACTTGGGCTGATGGGTTCACTCGGTGCCCGGTGCGACTTGTCGAGGACCCCTAGTCCGATTCCGTTTGCCCGCGTCGATGACGACTGCTCCGATCAGCACGCCCACAGCGAACACCAGCGCCGAGCCGATGAACCCCCAGGCGTATCCATGGGTCATGGCGTCCACGGCGCGCTCCACCAACGTGAAGTCCCGTGTGCGCAAGCCGGTGAAGTAGACCTCGTCGGCGTCCGGCAGCCGCTGGTTCGCGACCGCGTTGGACAGCGTGGCCAGCGTGGCCAGACCCACTGCTCCGCCGACCTGCTGCGTGGTGTTGAGCAACGCCGATGCACTGCCCGAGTCCGTCTCGTCAACTCCGCGCAACACGCTGAGCGTCAGCGGCACAAAGGTGATGCCAAGTCCGACCGCGGCGACGAACATGGCCGGCATCAGCTCGGTCGTATAGGAGGAGTGCGGCGTAAGCCGACTGAGCCAGAGCATCCCGGCCACCGCGACCGCCATGCCGGGTGCGACCAGGAGTCGTGGCGGCACTTTGACCGCCAGTTTGGCCCCGATCCCGGCCATCAGGCTGACCCCGAGACTGAATGGCAGATAGGCAAGGCCGGTCCGGACGGCGCTGTAGCCGAGCACCTGCTGCATATACAACGTCAGGAAGTAAAAAGCAGCGAACATACCGACACCGATGAGAAACATGGTCGCGTAGGCACCGACGCGATTGCGGTCCTGCAGCAGGCGCGGGGGCAGCAAGGGGTATCGGCTGCGCGCCTGGATGACGGGAAAGACGGCGAGCTGCACTGCGGCGGCGGCGAAGCAAGCGAGGGTGAGGCCGTCGCCCCAGCCGCTCTCACCGCCGAGAGTGATCGCGTAGACAAGAGCGAGCAGGCCGGCGGTCCCCGCGGTAGCGCCCGGGATATCCAGCTTCCCCTTCGCTCTGTCGCCCTCGCCGAGCACAACGGTGCCAAGGAGCACGCCCGTTGCGATGGGAATGTTGACAAGGAGTACCCAGCGCCAGTCGAGGTACTCGGTGAGCAGGCCGCCGAGCAGCAGACCTAGTGTCGAGCCGACTCCGGCCATGGCGGCGTAGAGGCCCATGGCCCGGTTGCGCTCCTTGCCCTCGGCGAAGGTCATGGCGATCAACGAGAGCGTGGTGGGCGCGGCGACCGCGGCGGCGATGCCCTGCACCACACGTGCGGCGATCAGCAGCCCCGAGTTCGGGGCGAGGCCGCCGAGCAGTGAGGCCAGGGCGAAGGCGGCGATACCCGCCCGGAAGACACGGCGGCGGCCGAACAGATCTCCGGCGCGGCCGCCGAGCAACAGCAGCCCGCCGAAGGCGAGGGCGTAGGCGTTGACGATCCAGGCCAGGTTCTCGGCGGACACCTTCAACGAGGCTTGGATGCTCGGCAGGGCGACGTTCATGATCGTGGCATCGAGCACGACCATCAGGTAGGCCGCGGCCAAGACGGCCAGCGCTATCCCTGGATGGCGGGTACCTGGCACGGGCGGAGCATCACGCGGGACCGAGTCGACCCGTTCTCCAAGTGACATAAGACCTCCAAGGGGACGTACGGCCGGGACCTTTCATAACCGCTTCATCTCGCCCCTATCGGCCAGTTGGCGCGCGAGGGCGCGCTCCGTCTCGGTCAACGGCTGGTCCGGGCAGAGCCGTTCGGGGTGCCCCGCGGCGGGCTCGTCCAGCGGAGGAGTCGGAATGTAGACCCACCCCTGACCGAGGGCGATCAGTCCATCCAGGAAGAAGCGCAGCAGACGGGCGACGTGAGAGCGCATATGTACATGCTCGTACAGCGCGCTAAAGCCGCCGCAAAGAACGCATGTTGCCTGCAATCGCCGCTGCGACGACCTCAGGGGCACGAGCGCGGCGCACCGGCGGCCCCCTCAGCACAAAGTCCGGCACCCTCGCGTTGCGAGGGTGCCGGACCTGCGTAGGGACTCACGCGATGGTCACTCGGTGACGAAGTCGCCCATCATCGCCATGTCCTCGTGCTCCAGGTTGTGGCAGTGGAGCATAAAGGTGCCCGCGTAGTCGGTGAACTTCACTGCAACCTCGACCGTTTGAGTCGACGGCAGATCGACGGTGTCCTTCCACCCCACGTCGTACGGACCCGGAGGGACGTCGTTCCGGGAGAGCACCTGGAAATGATTCAGGTGGACGTGCACGGGGTGGCGCTGGTTGGTGGTGAACCGCCAGATCTCCAACTGTCTCAGCTTCGGGCGCGCCAGGGCGCGGCCCGGCTTGTAGGGCTGGTCGTTGATGACCCAGCCGTACCTGTCCTGCCGGAAGTGGAAGTCGCGGGTCACCACGGCCTTCGCCGGGTCAAGACGCGGGAAGCGCACCAATTTATCCGGCACCTTCGCGTCGTCCGAGACGGCGCCGGACTTGATGTCGAACGCCATCACCTCGTGCGCCGTGCCATCGGCGAGCGTGTTCACCAGGCGCACCCTGGTGCCGGCCCGCCAACGTGAGAAGTCCACGACCACGTCGGCCCGTTCGCCGGTGCCGAGATGGATCGCGTCATGCCGCACGGGACGCTCAAGGAGTCCACCGTCGCTGCCGACCTGGGCGAACGCCTGCCCGCCCGATGGCTGCTGGTCGAACTGGAGCGTGTACGGGCGGGCGTTGGACCCGTTGAGGAGCCGCAGCCGGTAGTGGACGCGGTCGACCTCGTGCACCGGCCAGGGCGCACCGTTGACCAGGATGGCATCGCCCAGGACGCCGTCCATGAACTCATCGGTGATGCCGGGCCGAAGCAGCTTGGTGTCCGTCAGCGGATAGCGGAACGAGCCGTCCTCCTCGAACGCCCGGTCCACGATCAGCAGGGGGATGTCCCGGTCGCCCTTGGGCAGCGGGAGCTGCTCCTCCTCGTCGTCCTGGACGAGGTGGAATCCGGCAAGACCGCGCCACACGCTCAGACCCGTCCAGCTCATCCGGTGGTCGTGGTACCAGAGCGTGGCCGCCGGCTGGTTCATGGGATACGTGTACGTGCGCTCGCCCTTGGCCATCCCGAGCGTGCCGGGGGGCCGGCCATGGGCCGAGTGGCCGTGCATGCCCTCCACCATCGCGGCCGTGGCCTGGTCGGCAGAGATGCTGCCGTCCGCCGGCAGGATCAGGTCCGTGGGGTACCCGTCGCTGTCGGCCGGCGCGTGGCCGCCGTGCAGATGCACCACGGTCGGTTGCGGCAGCTCATTGCGATGCTTGACCTGGGTACGTCGGCCCGAGCGCGAGACCAGGGTGGGACCGGGGAAGGTACCGCCGTACGTCCACGCCTGTGTGCGCAGTCCCGGCAGGATCTCCAAGTCGGCGACCTGCTGGGTGATTTCGTACGTGTCGGTGGCCCCGCTCGAACTCACGGGCTCCAGGACCTTGGGGATCGGCAGCTTCACTTCGTACGGCTTGGGCAGCTTCGCCCTTGACGTCAGCAGGCTGCCGGGGCTGACGCCCTGCCCGCCGCGGCGAGCGCTGCCCACCAGCGGCACACCGACTCCGATGAGTCCTGCGACACCGAGCGCGCTGCCGCCGAGGAATTGTCGTCTCCTCATGACACGAGCTCCGCGTTCCGCTCGGACTCGGCGGACTCAATCTGCGCGGGTGCGCCGGGGGCGATCCAGGCCAAGGTCACCAGAACGGCGATGGTGCTCACGATCAGCACACCAAGGGCGATGTGCGCGGGCACTATGCGGTTCGTGCCGATGGTCGCCTGCACGGGTACGGCGATGAACAGCACGATGGAGACGGGCACCTGCCACTTCGGGCCTCCGGTGCGCCGGAACCAGATCGCGATGATCATCGTGATGAGCGCGAGACCCGCGAGCACAAAGGCGTTGATCTGATGCATGGCCAGCGCGTCGTAGTCGCCGCCGAGATAGCCACCGGCCAGGCCAACCTGCACCAGGGCCGTGAATGCCATCAGCGTGGTCGTCGCACGGTAGAACGCACGGGCTCTGCGCCCGCCTGTCGGAGGTTGGGGAGACGAGTTGGTCATTACTCCGCTTTCTGATGTTTTCCGTTCCGGCGCGCCCGGCCGTGCCCCCGGAAAGACGCACCCCGGATCATCCTTCGCTTCCTCAACTGCCGCTGTCATTTCCTAAATTGCTGCATGCGGTCAGGTCGAGGCCCGTGACTCGAGCGGAAGAGCCACGTCGTCGGTGAGGACAGCCTGGTGGGCCCTGCGCAGTTCCAGGCCCGGTTCGATGCCGAGCTCCTCGATCAGCTGGCCGCGGGTGCGGCGGTAGGCGGCGAGCGCCTCGCCGCTGCGCCCACTGCGGTGCAGGGCCATCATGAGCCGCGCGCAGAAGCCTTCGTTGAGCGGATCCTCCGCAAGCAACCGGCGCAGCTCACCCACCAGTTCGAGATGACGACCGAGCAATAGGTCCAGATCGATGCGCCGCTTCAGCGCGGTCAGCCACGCCTCGTCGTACTGCAGGGCGGCACCCGCGAGCGCGGGGCTGTCGCGGAGGCCTTCGAGCGCGGGGCCGCGGCGCAGCGCCAGTGCCTCGCGGTACTGGCGCGAGGCCAGTTCGTGGTGGCCGGCCTCCGCGGACTCCCAGGCAAGGGCAGCCATCCGGTCGAAGCACACGGTGTCCAAGATGCCATCGCTGACCTGAAGTTGGTAGCCGGGGGCCCGGGTCCGCAGGGTGCACCACCGGCCGTCGAGCCCGTGCCGGATCAGGAACTTGCGCAGCTGTGAGACATACACGCGCAGCGCGGCCAGGGCGGTGGCTGGCGGCTGGTCATCCCACAGTTCGCAGATGAGCGCCTCATTGGAGACAGTGGCGTTTGGGCGGATGAGCAGGGTGGCAAGGAGCTGGCGCAACTTGCGCTGGGGCAGGGCGACCTCGGCCGGGTCCAGGTAGACCTCCAGTGGCCCGAGGAGCCGCAGGGCCACCGTGTGCCCGGTGGCCGCCTCCGCCTGGGCGACCGCCTGCGCTTGAACAGCCGTCCCCGCTTCCATGATCACGGTCATGCGTCACCCTCCAGCCGCGGGTGGGAACTTCGGAAGAACGCCAGGGGCTGCTCCTCGCGGAGCAGCCCAAGGTCGACGACCTCGCCGAGGACGATCTCGTGGTCACCGGCCGAGTGCAGGTCGTGCAGACGGCAGTCGAGGAAGGCAAGCGAATCGTCGATCACCGGCGATCCGGTCACCCCGGAACGGTGGGCCAACTCGCCGAAGCCGGCGGTGTCACGGGCGGCGAACGCACGGCACACCCCCGCCTGGTCGGAAGCAAGGATATTGACCGCGAAACCGCCGGACTCGCGAATGGCCGGCATTGCTCTGGACTCTCTATGGATGCAGAAGAGCACGAGCGGCGGATCGAGTGACACCGAGGTGAACGAATTCACCGTGACACCGACCAGCTCCTTGTCACTGCCTTGACAGGTAATCACCGCAACGCCGGTGACAAACTGGCCACATACTTCACGGAACACCCCTCCATCCACGGGCGCGGGGCGCAGTTTCTTGGATTCAGAAACGGCCAGGATTTCCATTTTAACCCCATTGGAGTGAAAGTATTAGGTCATCTTCACGGGCTACTGTGGAGCACCAGAAATAGCATCGGGTTCGGGCGTAGCGATCGTAACGACGGGGACTCGGGATCGCCTATCGGCCAAAGGATGAGACCCCTCATACTTTCGTCCGAAGCAGCGGTACCGACGCCTAGCGTCTCTAGCAAAAGCGCAGGTCAAGGCCGTATTTGTGGTCGGAGCCAAGCTCGCGGCACGCGTAGACTGGGCAAATCAGGAGATGCCCATGACCGTTGCCTCGGGCGTCTTCCCGGTCGTGTAGAGGCCCGCACGGGGCCGTTTCTTCGCTGCTCGGAAGCCTTTCCGTAGCCGGTTTTTCCCTGCCCTCATCCGCGCTTTATCGACCCGAGTAAGTCTTATCGAGGCGCCTCGCCTTGCGGGGCATCTGTAACGGAAGGGAAAAGAATGCGCAGTACCCTCATCGTGGCTCGCATGAAGCCAAACGCTGAGAACGATGTGAAGCGCATCTTCGCGCAGTCCGACGTCGGAGAACTACCTCATCTGATCGGAGTCCGGGAACGCCGACTTTTTCGCTTCCACGATCTCTATATGCATTACATAACGGCCGACGACGATGTCTGCCCGGCGATCGATGAGGTGCGCGGCCATGAGCTGTTCCAGGACATCAGCGAGCAGCTGAGCGCATACATCACCGCCTACGCCCCGCGGACCTGGCGCGGCCCCAAGGACGCCATGGCCCAGGAGTTCTACACCTGGCACGCGGACAGCTGACCGCTTACGGCACCTCTCACCCACGGCGACAACGGGGTCGCCGGGCCGGACGCGAACTCACGCCCGCACGGACACCTAAGGAGAACCTGGCATGGCCAGCGAACGAATGACCAAGATCTCAGCAGACAACGTCGCGCCCAACCGGCGCCGGGGCGGAGATCTGCGCACCCTGCTCAGCCCGGCCACGTCCGGTGCCACGGCGGGCTTCATGGGGGTGCTCACTCTGGAGCCCGGCGAGGTGGTCACTGAGCACTACCATCCGTACTCCGAAGAGTTCCTGTATCTCGTCAACGGCGAGATCACGGCGCGGATCGACGGCGAGCCGGTGTCGCTGAGCGCGGGAGAGGCCCTCCACCTGGAGATCAACGTCCGCCACCGGCTTGAGAACCACGGCGACGTCCCGGCCTTCCTTGTGTTCCAGCTGGGTCCGCTCGCGCCCCGGCCCGAGCTCGGCCATGTGGACACCGAACCGCTGCTGGAACAGGAGTCCGCATGAGCCCCCGACGTGCTGTGGTCACCGGGATCGGCGTGATCGCTCCCGGTGGCATCGGCACCAAGGCGTTCTGGCAGCTGCTCACCGAGGGCAGCACGGCCACCCGCGCCATCTCGCACTTCGACGCCTCGGAGTACCGCTCCCGGATCGCCGCCGAGTGTGACTTCGATGCGGCCGCGTCCGGCCTTGCGCCCGACGAGATCCATCGCATGGACCGCTGCTCGCAGTTCGCCGTGGTCGCCGCGCGTGAGGCGCTCGACGACAGCGGCATCGAGACCGGGGACGTTGCGCCTCACCGCATCGGTGTCTCGGTCGGCAGCGCGGTCGGTTCCACCATCACGCTGGAGCAGCAGTACGTCCAGGTCAGCGGGGGCGGCAGCCAGTGGGTGGTGAACACGGACGATCCCTATCCACATCTGTATCGGGCCCTTGTGCCCAGTGCCCTCGGTGCGGAGGTGGCGTGGGCCGCCGGCGCCCAGGGGCCGGTCCGGGTGGTGTCGACCGGCTGTACGTCGGGGCTCGACTCCGTCGCGCAGGGCGCCCAGTTCATCGAGGACGGGTCGGCCGACCTGGTCGTGGCGGGCGCCACCGACGCGCCTATCTCCCCGATTACGGTCGCCTGCTTCGACGCCATCAAGGCCACCTCACCCAATAACGACGACCCCAAACGCGCCTCCCGCCCCTTCGACCGGGACCGCGACGGTTTTGTGCTCGGCGAGGGCGCGGCCGTACTGATCCTGGAGGAGGCGGAGGCCGCGCGGCGCCGCGACGCCCGTATCTACTGCGAGGTCGCGGGGTATGCGCAGCGCAGCAACGCCTTCCATATGACTGGGCTGCGCCCGGATGGGGTGGAGCTGGCCGAGGCCGTGCGGGTGGCCCTGAGCCGCGCCCAACTAGCGCCCGAGGCCATCGACTACATCAACGCCCATGGTTCGGGCACCCGGCAGAACGACCGTCATGAGACGGCCGCGTTCAAGGCCTCGCTCGGCGAGCACGCCTACCGCGTGCCGGTGAGCTCGATCAAGTCGATGGTCGGGCACTCGCTTGGCGCGATCGGCGCCCTGGAGCTGGCGGCGTGCGCCCTCGCGATCGAGATGGACACGGTGCCGCCAACGGCCAATCTGCACCACCCCGATCCCGAACTCGGCCTGGATTACGTCCCCTTGACCGCACGTGAGCATGAGACCAACGCCGTCCTGAGCGTGGGCAGCGGCTTCGGCGGCTTCCAGACGGCCATGGTGCTCACCGCGCCTGGCTCGGCGGTGAGCGATGACTGATACGACGACAAGCACGCGCCGCGCCGTGGTCACCGGGATCTCGGCGATCGCGCCGGGCGGCGCCGGTGCCGACGCCTTCTGGCGCTCGGTCCTCGACGGCCGACGCAGCCTCGGCCCGGTGACCCGGTTCGACGCGGATGACTTCCCGGTTCGCGTGGTCGGCGAGGTCTCCGGCGACGAGACGCTGCCGGACATCGACCCCAAGCTGGCCATCCAGACTGACCGCTGGAGTCAGTTCGCGCTCCTGGCCGGCGAGGAGGCGCTACGCGACGCCGCGGTGCGTCCCGAGGCGTTCTCGCCGTACGAACTCGGTGTCATCACCGCCTCCTCCTCCGGAGGCAACGCGTTCGGGCAGCGCGAGATCCAGGCCCTGTGGTCGCGCGGCCCGCGCTATGTGGGCCCGTACCAGTCGATCGCCTGGTTCTACGCCGCTACGACCGGCCAACTCTCCATCCGGCACGGTATGAAGGGGCCCTGCGGGGTCGCCGTCACCGAGCAGGCCGGCGGCTTGGACGCCATCGCACAGGCCCGGCGCACGCTGCTGCAGGGGGACGTGAAGGTCGTTCTGACCGGTGGCACCGAGGCCCCGCTGAGCCCGTACGCGCTGGCCTGTCAGACCACGTCGAAGCGGCTGAGCACCGGCAGCGACCCGGAGCGCGCCTATCTGCCGTTCGACGCGGCCGCATGCGGCCATGTCCCCGGCGAAGGCGGCGCCATCCTCGTCCTGGAGGCCGAGGACAGCGCCCGCGAGCGCGGTGTCGAGCGGCCGTACGGGGAGATCGCCGGGCATGCCGCGACGTTCGACCCGGCGCCGGGCGCCGCCCACGGCACCGGTCCCACCGCCCTGCGCCGAGCCGTCGAGCTGGCCCTCGCCGACGCCCGCGTACGGCCGGAGGAGGTCGACGTGGTCTTCGCCGACGCGGCGGGCACACCCGAGCTCGACCGTGCCGAAGCCGCCTGCCTCGTCGAGGTGTTCGGGCCGCGCGGGGTGCCGGTCACGGCCCCCAAGGCCCAGTACGGGCGGCTGTATGCGGGTGGGGCGCCACTCGACGTCGTCACCGCGCTGCTCGCGCTGCGCGAGCAGGTCATCCCGCCCACCGGCGCGGGCATCACGGCGGACGCCGGTCTCCAGATCGACCTCATCAGCCAGCCCCGCGAGACGCCGCTGCGTACCGCCCTGGTGATCGCCAGGGGCTACGGCGGCTTCAACTCCGCCCTTGTCATACGCGGCGTCACCCCATGACGCCCCGACCTAGCACATCCATGTGAGACCGAAAGGATCGGCATCATGACCTCGCCCCTCACCTACGAGTTGTTCCTTTCCATCGTCCAGCGCTGCACCGGAGTTCCAGACGAGGTGCTGAAGGTGGACGACCCCACCGTGACCATTGAGGACATGGGGGTGGACTCCCTGGGCTTGATCAACGTCATCACGGAACTGGAGAACACTTACAACATCGAGGTCAACGCCGAGGGCGCCACCTGCTTCCCCGAGATCTTCACGCTGATCAATGACCAGTTGAAGCCTGCCGCCGCGCGCACGGAGAACAGCATCGTCATCGATGCGCCGTTCAGCATGGTGTGGCACATGACCAACGATGTGGCGAACTGGCCGAACCTGTTCAGCGAGTACGCCTCCGCCGAGATCCTGCACCGCGACGGGAACACCGTGCGGTTCCGTCTCGCCCTCCACCCGGAGGACGACGGCAAGGTCTGGAGCTGGGTCTCCGAGCGGATCACGGACCGGGAGAACAAGAGCGTGACCGCATACCGCGTCGAGCCCGGCCCCTTCGCGTTCATGAACATCCACTGGACCTACCGGGAGACCGAGGGCGGTGTGGAGATGCGTTGGGTGCAGGAGTTCCACATGAAGCGCGAGGCGCCCGTGGACGACGCGGCCATGGTCGAGCGCATCAACAAGAACTCGAAGATTCAGCTGGCGCTGATCAAGGAGCGCGTTGAGGCTGCGGCCCGCAACCGCGCCGGTGCGGCGGTGGCGCGGTGAACAAGATGGACTTCGCACTCAAGGGCAAGCACGTCCTGGTCACCGGCGGGTCCCGGGGCATCGGCCGGGCCACCGTCCTTGCACTCGCCGCGCAGGGCGCCTCGGTGACCGCCTGCTACGTGACCGAAAGCGAGGCGGTCGAGTCCCTGCGGCGTGAGCTGAACGAGCAGGGCGCGCAGGGCAATCTGGTGCGCTGCGACATAGCGGACCACGAACAGGCCGCGCAGCTGTGCGCCACGGCGCATGAGACCTACGGCGCCATCGACGCCGTGGTGAACAACGTCGGGGTCATCAGCCACCACTCCCTGGAGGACCTGGTTCCCGAGGAATGGAGTCGCATCCTCGACACCAATCTGACCGGCATGTACCAGGTGATCCGCGGGGCCCTGCCGTACGTCGCCGATGTCGCGTCGATCGTGAACATCAGCTCGGCCGTCGCCCACCACGGGATGCCGGGCGCCGCCCACTACGTGGCCTCCAAGGCCGGGGTGATGGGCCTGACCCGCGCCCTTGCCAAGGAGCTCGGCCCGCGGGGTGTCCGCGTCAACTGCGTCGCGTCCGGTCTGGTCGAGACCGACCAGATGAAGGCCGTCACCGAAGAGGGGCGAGCCCGCTACGAGCAGATGATCTCGCTGCGGCGCCTTGGCCGCCCGGAAGAGCTCGCGGACGTGGTGCTGTTCCTCGTCTCGGGCGCCGCCCGCTACATCACCGGCGCCACGCTCAACGTCGACGGCGGCATCTGACCACAGCGGTTCTTGACGAGGCCGTATGCGACCGAAGCCGTATCCGACCGGATAGGAGCCCGAACACGTGCTGCGTACCGTGCTCGAGATGACGGTCCGTGAGGGCTGTGAGGACGAGTTCCGTGCGACCTGGCTGGAGACGGCACAGGCCGCAGCGCGGCTACCGGGCAGCGTCGGCCAGACGCTGCTGCGGGATCCACACCAGCCGCGCACCCACCTGATCATGGCCGACTGGGCCGACTGGGCCGCTCTGGAAGCCTTCCAGAAGAGCCCCGAACGCGAGCAACTCAGCTCCCGTCTGGAGCAGTTCCGCGAATCCGCAGCAAAACGCGTGCTCGAAGAGGTCGAGCACGTACTCGCCCACCCCACCAACCAGAGGTGATCAGTCATGCCCGTACGCGTCATGGTGTCTGCCCGTATCGAGGAGAAGGACAAGGAGGCCTTCGAGAAGGCCTATCGCGAGGTCAGCTCCGCCGTCCGCGGCACGCCGGGTCACATCCGGGACGAGCTGCTGTGCGATGTTGAGGAGCCCGGCCGCTACATCCTGCTCGCCGAGTGGGAGAGCGAGAAGGTGTTCCGCGCCTGGGAGGACTCTCCGACGCACATGGAGATCGCGGCGCCCATGTTCCCGTACTGGAGCAACGGCGGCATCGAGCGGCGGGTCTACGACCTGCGCCAGCGGCTCGACAGCGTGCCGAACGCCGGCTGAGCGGACGGCGACCATGGCGACCATCCGCAAGGCCCTGGTGATCGGCGCCGGTATCGGCGGGCTCACCACGGCGGCAGGACTGCTGCGGCAGGGCATCGAGACAGAGGTGTTCGAGGCGCGCCCCTCCCCCGGACGGCTGCTGACGGGAGGCGGGTTCATGCTCTGGCACAACGCCTTCCTCTCGCTGCGCCGGCTCGGGCTCGACGAGGCTGTCGCGGCGGACTCCGTTCGTATGCGCTTCCACGAGTTCCGCTCCGACACCGGCAGGCGGCTGGCGCGCTGGCACTTGGACGGAGCGACGGAGAAGTGCGGCGCACCGGCCTGCGCCCTGCGCCGCTCCTCTCTGCACAAGGTGCTCACCGAGGCCGTGGGTGATCACCGGATCCGCCTCGGCTCGCGGCTGATCGGCTATACCCAGGACGGCGAGGGTGTCACCGCCCGCTTCCAGGACGGCTCAACCGCCCGCGGAGATGTGCTGATTGGCGCCGATGGGATGCGCTCCACGGTCCGCGGCGTGATGCGGCGGGGCTTCGAGCCGCCACCGCGGTACGCCGGATATACGGCGTGGCAGGCCATCGCCCGGCTGCCGGGCGAATCCGTGGCGCCCACCGGCACGTTCTTCAACTTGTGGGGCAAGGGCGGCCTGCGCTTCCTGTACTGCCGCCTGAACGAGAACGAGGTCTACTGGGACGCCATCACCAGCGACCGGGCGGCGGCCGGAATCAACACCATCGCGGACACGCGCCGCTCGGCGCTTGCCGCCGCCTACCGCGACTGGCCCGAGCCCATCGGCCGGATCATCACCGCCACCGAGGAAGAGGCGATCCTGCCGGTGAGCATCCACGACCGGCCCCCGGGCGCCGGCTGGACCCAGGGCCGCGTCGTGCTCATCGGCGACGCCGCGCACCCGATGACGCTCAATCTGAGTCAGGGCGCCGGCCAGGCCATCGAGAGCGGGGTCGTGCTCGCGGGGATGCTGGGGCGGGCGGAGCCGGACGCCGTGCCCGCGACGCTCCGTGCGTTCGAGTCCGCACGCCGGGCCCGTGCCGCGGACATGACCACCACCTCATGGCGCATCGGCACGCTGGGGCTCGTGCACAGTACGGCGCTGAGTCGACTGCGCGATCTCATGATGTACGCGTTCTTCGACAACGTCGCCCGCGGCCAGAGCTATTCGCTGATGCTGGACGAGCGCCTGGAGCGCGGCCCCATCCCGCCGGCCGCCCTGGCCGCCGAGTCCGGCGGGGAGTGAGGGCGCGTCATGCTGACCGCTGCTCTGGCCGTTGTCTTCGTCCTGTGCACGGGAGTGCTTGCCGGCGCGCTGATCGCCGTCGAACGGGCCATCGTGCCCATGCTGCTGCAGCTGCCCCGGCAGACCTGGTCCCAGGTGCACCGGGCCCTCGACCCGGGCTTCGACCCGCTGATGCCCACGGTCAACAAGGTGGCTCTGGCCGCCGGCCTCGGGCTTTCCTTCCTGGCTCCGGGCGCCGCCGCCAAGACGGCCTTCGCGGTCGCCCTGGCCGGGGTGGTGGGCGTCGCCCTGGTGTCCGAACTGCGCAACGTACGGATGAACCGGCGTATCGACGAGTGGGCCGCGGCCGGAGAGATCCCGGACGACTGGCGGACGCTGCGCGACCGCTGGGCTCGCGCCAATCGCCGGCGTACGGCGTCCGCGCTGCTCGCCTTCTGCGTCGCGCTGTGCGGCTGCTGGCTGGCGTGGGTGTGACCGCGCACCACCGTACCGATCAATGACCGATTTCCACTGGTGAGTTGAGGAGCTATCCCTGGTGAACGCAGCACACGCGGAGAGCCAAACGAACGAGCCCGCCACCGACGTCGCCGACGACGCCGGGCCCGAGCCGCCGGAGTTCGATGGCAAGGTCGCCCTGGTGACCGGTGCCAGCAGGGGCATCGGCGCTGCCACGGCGCGGCTGCTGGCCGCCAGGGGCGCCCAGGTGGTGGTCAACTACCGCAAGGGAGCGGAAGCGGCCCAGGAGGTCGTGGACTCCATCCGGCGGCGAGGCGGCCAGGCGGTCGCGCTCCAGGGCGATGTCACCGATCCCGAGCAGGTGAGCGCTCTGGTCGCCGGCGCCACGGCCGAACTGGGGCCCATAGACGTTCTGGTGCTCAATGCCGCGGGCCTGGGTGCCCACGATTTCCGTATCGCCCCGGCGACGGAGCTGACCTGGGACGACCTGGAGCTGGTGGTCACCCAGCAGCTCAAGGCGCTGTTCCTGACCACGCGGGCGGTCCTGCCCGACATGGTCGCCCGCGGCGGCGGTTCGGTCGTGGCAGTCGGTGCGGCACTCGCCCGTAGGCCCTCGCCGGGCTTTCTGTCACTCGCCATCGCCAAGGCGGGAGTTGAGGCCGCCGTGCGGACGCTTGCAATGGAGGTGAGCCCGCACGGGGTTCGGGCCAACGCCGTCGAACCCAACCTCATCCTCACGGAACTGTCCCAGTACATCCCCGAGGCGCAGCGCCAGGCCGCGGCGGAGCGTGCGGCGCTGCGCCGCAACGGCACCCCGGAGGACGTGGCCGAGGTGATCGCGTTCGCCGCCTCTCAGCGGGCCTCGTATGTCACCGGCGGCTGCCTCGTCACAGACGGCGGAACGACCATGGTGTAACCGCCGTCGACAGTTGCTTTGTCCGGCCTTATCCGCCTCTTTATCGGCCGCTGATTCTGTTTCCACGGGCCGCTGAACCAGTTCCACTGGCCGATTGACCAGCCGTAGTCCTATCGCAAGAAGTTTCGTCCCGATGTTCCGAGCGAAAGGCAAGGAAATGTCGAAGACCGAGCGAAAGATAGTCAGCCGAGACGACGTCGAGCCAGTCTGCTGGTTCGGTGAGGAAGGTCGATTCCTGCTCCGCAAGGAGGACACCGGCGGCCTTTACAGCTTCTACCAGATCACCACCCAGCCCGGCAGCGGTCCGCCGCTGCACATTCACGAGACCGCGGACGAGGCCTTCTTCATCAACAAGGGTCGCTACGAGTTCGAGGTCGGCGGGGTCTCCGAGGTCGTCGAGGCCGGTACGGTCGTCTATGGCCCGCGTGGTGTTCCCCACCGCTTCCTGAACGTCGGTGATGAGCCAGGCCAGTTGCTAGTCATCGCGACCCCTGGCGGCGTCGAGGACTTCTTCATCGGCCTGGCCGAGCTGACCGCCAACGGCCGCCCCGACTGGGCGAAGATGCAGGAGCTCGCCAACCGCAACCAGATGCGCGGCTTTATGCCGGAGGCCGGAGCCCACGGTGATATTCCCGGTCCGCCGCCGGGTGTCCGTGGCGGCATGGGCGGTCCGCCGGCCGGCGCGCGAGGTGCCAGGGGCTGACGCCTCCCACGCCGGGCTCCGACGACCCTCCCCCCCTTCCGTCGCCGGTACCGGCACCCAAGGAACACGTCCGGGGGACCGCGGCTCTCCGCGGTCCCCCGGACGTCTTGCAGATATGACCTACAGGGAGGAAGACCATGCCCGGACAGCCGTCCGCCTATCACCCCGGGCCGCGCCCCACGACCCCCCGCCGCCATGACGTGATCATCCTGGGCTCCGGCATCGCCGGGTCGACTCTGGGCGCCATCCTGGCCAAGCAGGGTGTCTCCGTTCTGCTGCTCGATGGTGGAGTGCACCCCCGGTTCGCCGTGGGGGAATCGACGACGCACTACACCCTGAAGCTGTTCCGGCTGCTCGCCCGCCGCTACGGTGTGCCCGAACTGGAGCCGCTCACCTCCTACGTGGGCTACCGCGACCAGATCGCCCCGACCAGCGGCACCAAGCGGCACTTCGGCTTCATCCGGCACGAGGAGGGCCAGGAGCCCGACCCCGCCGAGTTCCTCCAGTTCAGCCCGCCGTCGAAGGGGCTGCAGACCAGCCATCTTTTCCGCCAGGACTCGGACGCGTATCTGCTGCACACGGCCATCCGCCACGGCTGCGATGTGCGCCAGGGGATCCCCGTGGAGAACGTCGAGTTGGAGGAGGACTACGTCGCCGTCATCGACAAGAACGGTGACCGCTACGAGGGCCGCTACCTGGTGGATGCCAGCGGGTTTCGCTCGCCGGTCGCCGACCACTTGGCGCTGCGCAAGCCGCCGAAGGACCTCAAGCACCACTCCCGCTCGATGTTCACGCACATGGTCGGGGTCCGCCCCACCGATGAATGCCTGCGCGTGGGGCCCGAGGACGCGCCGCCCATCCCGTGGGTGGAGGGCACCATGCACCACCTCTTCGAGCGGGGCTGGTTCTGGTCGATCCCGTTCAACAACACGCCGGATTCGAGGAACCCCCTCATCAGCGTGGGTCTCACCCTGGACGAGCGGCTCTACCCCAAGCCGGACGACAACAACCCCGAAGCGGAGTTCCGGGAGTTCGCGGCGCGCTTCCCTGCGGTGGAGCGGCTGTTCAAGGAGGCCCGCACGGTGCGGCCCTGGGTCTCGGCAGGGCGCATCCAGTACGCGTCCAGCCAGACGGTGGGCCACCGCTGGTGTCTGATGTCGCACGCCGGGGGGTTCATCGATCCGCTGTATTCGCGCGGCCTCGCCAACACCGCAGAATTGATCAACTCCCTTGTATGGCGCATCCTTGACGCGCTTGCCGAGGACGACTTCGACGAGGAACGCTTCCGCTACGTCGAGGAGCTGCAGCAGGGCCTGATCCGCTACAACGACGAGCTCGTCAACTGCTCGTTTATCTCGTTCACCGACCACGCCCTGTGGAATGCCGTCTACCGCATCTGGTGCGCCGCCGAAGTGCCGATCAATCTGCGCTTCGACCGGTTCACGGAGCGCTTCTTGGAGTCCGGCGACGACAGGGTGCTGCGAGAGATGGAGAAGACGGCCTACCCGGGGCTTCCGGTGCCCGGCTCGCATGGCTACAAGGCGCTCTTCGACGAGATGGTGCGGCTGTGCGAGGCGGTGGACCGCGGCGAGCGCGCCGCTGCCGACGCGGGCAAGGATCTCATGACCACGGTGCAGAACTCGCCCGTGGTGCTGGAACATCTCGGGATTCGGGACCCGAACCGCCGGTTCGTCTACCCCAAGCCGGAGGACCTGCGCCGGATGGCGCACTGGTTGCGGCACGAGGGTCCGAGGGAGCTGAGCTACCTCACCACCGGCGTCGGTGTGCACGGCCGGCCGCTGCCCTCGGCGCTGGACGAGGAACTCGCCGTACCACACTGAGCACTTGGCCCCACCTTACGCACGTGGCGCACCTGGCGCACACCGCAACACAGCAGGCCCCCTCGGATATCCGAGGGGGCCTGTCTCCTGTCTGCTATTTCCTGTCGCTAACTCGCCCCGCCCGTACGCGGCGTGGCGCGGAACACCACCACGTGCGGCGCGGCCGCTGCGAAGCCGTCCGGAGAGCCGGAGCCCACCAGGCCGTTGCGCACGAATGCAGCGACGCTCCTGGGGTTCTGGCCGGGAAACTCCCGTAGAACGGGTTCGCGTTGCTCTTTCGGCACCTCCACCAGGTCCACCGCCTTCGCGCGTCGCCCCCGGGTGAGCACACCGCCCCCGGCGTTCCGCGCGTTCTTGACCCAGTCTGAATTCGGGTACGCCTGCACGATGTAGCGCTCGCCGGCGACGACGACCGGGGCCACCGGAGTGGTCCGGGGAACCCCGCTCTTACGGCCGGGCACGGTCAGCAGATGCATCGGCCCGAACGGCAGGCCTATGCGGTGGAAGAAGATCACGACACGGTTGCGTGCCTTGTGCCGAGGGGAGATGGTGCTGCGCTGTGCGGTCATGTGAGTGGGCCCCTTCGTCTGGATCAGCTGTGCAGACGCGTCTGAAGCCTATGTCTCAGACTTTGTAGACGCGTCGCATGATGGCCCTGACGATGGAACGGGGCATCGCTCGCATCAGCGGCATCCGGATGCGGTACGACATGCCGGGCACCGTGGCAGGCTGCCCGGCGGCCACCGCCTCGAGGCCGGCGCGGGCAACCTGATCCGGGGTGAGCCAGCTGATCTTGGGCAGGGTGTCCGTGGACACCCCGGCCGCGGCGTGGAATTCGGAGCGGGTCAGGCCGGTGTGCACCGTCGTGATGTGCACCCCATGACGCCCGGCCTCCATGGCGAGGCTCTCGCTCAGCGAGGACAGGAAGGCCTTGGACGCCGCATAGGTCGCGGAGCCCGGCTTGGGCAACAGGGCAGCCAGAGAAGAGACGTTGATGATGCCGCCGGCACCCCGGGAGATCATGCCGGGCAGACAGGCGTGGGACAGCCTCAGCGGCACGAGGGCGTTGAGCGTCGCCGTGTGCACTTCGCGTTCCAGCGGCAGTTCGGCGAATCTTCCGGAACCGCTCGATCCGGCGTTGTTCACAAGCAGTTCGATGGGCCGCTCCGGATCGGAAAGGCGCTCCTCGGCGGCGCTGATCTGACTCTCGTCGGTGAGGTCGAGCGGCATCACCTTGACCTGTATGTGGTGTTGGGACTCGAGTTCGTCGGCCAGTTGCTTGAGGAGGTCGCCCCGCCGCGCGACGAGGACGAGGTTTACGCCCTCCTGGGCGAGGCGGCGGGCGAATCCCTCGCCGATACCGCTCGACGCCCCGGTCACCATCGCCGCGCCGTACGGAAATCGTCGCATGACATTCCCTCGATTCTGTGCGGTCTATTTAGGCATGCGCGACAGCAGGTTAACGGCTGACGCCAAGCCCGGACCAGTAAAGAAGAGGGGTTTGACGACAGCGCACGCCAATTTATTTCCGCTTAACAGTTCTTTCACCGCTGTATGTTGGAATACCCCATCGTGGGCAGCCACTACTGCAACATTCTCATAACGCGCCGTCAAGTCTAAATATCCGGGACCCGTCCCCGAACTGTCCTCTCTTCCCCGTCGCTGAATGGCTGGTGTCACTGCCATGACTTTCTCTACCGAAAGACGAGAATCCCCGCCCGTCTCCCCCTCGGCTTCCGCGCAGCCGGCGGCCCGCCTTGAATCCCTCACCGGTCTGCGCTGGATCGCTGCCTTCGGGGTCTTCCTGTCGCACGTCAGCACGCTGCTGCCGCTCCCGCAGACGGACGCCGTCTTCGTCCTGGGCTCGTCCGGAGTCACGTTCTTCTTTGTGCTCTCCGGCTTTGTGCTGAACTGGACTTACACGGCCGGCGACCGGGTCGGCGCCTTCTACGGGCGCAGGTTCGCCCGCATCTGGCCCATGCTGGTCATCGGCGCGCTGCTGCCGCTGGCTTTGCAACTGCCCGACGCCCAGGGCCAACAGGCCACCTGGTATGTGATGATAGCGATCTCGGTGGTTCTGCTCCTCCAGGCATGGGTGCCGACTTGGATTCTGGGCGGCACGAGCCCGGTCACATGGTCACTGGCGTGCGAGGCGTTCTTCTACGCGCTCTTCCCGTTTATCGCGAAGCTCACGATCCGCCGCTCCGTTCGCTGGCTCGGCTGGGCGGCGGCCACCCTTGTGCTGATCGGCTGGGGCATCAAGGTCTGGCTGTGGCAGGCCTACCCGCCGCAGGCGCAGCCCTCGTGGAGCGACATGGGCGGGGTCGTCTTCGGCACGTACTCGCCGATCGCCCGCCTGTGGGAGTTCCTCCTCGGCGTGGTCGCGGCCGCCGCGGTGCGTCAGGGCTGGCGCTCGAAGCTGGGCGTCCGGTCGGCCACGGGGCTGCTGGTCGCAGGGCTGTTCGTGCTGTGGCTGCTGCGCGGGGAGACCTGGCGGACGCTCATCATCTACGACGTCCTCAGCCAGGTCACCGCGCCGCTGTACGCGCTCGTCGTCGTGGCGGTCGCCGCACAGGATCTGGCCGGGCGCCGATCCTGGCTCGGCACCAAGCCCATGGTGGCGCTCGGTGAATGGTCGTACGCCTTCTATCTGCTCCATTTCACGGTGCTGTTCGAGATCGCTTCCGAGGTCTTCAACCGCAAAACCATCATGGAGTTCTACATGACGCCCGCAGAGGCCAGCTGGGTGAATGCGGGCTGGGCCTTGCTCGCCCTAGTCATCACCACGGCGATCTGCGCATTCTTCTACCAATTCTACGAACGGCCTGCGGAGAAATGGCTACGTGCTCGAATTGGAGTCCGTCGAAAGCGCCAGACCACCTGAGTATTTCCTGAGCATTGTCCGATCGGGCTGTTGCGACGGACCGGCGACCGTCGCAACAGCCCGGTGGAAGGTGGCATTTGACGCGGAGCAGGGGACAGCAGGGGACAACGCCCGTCCGATCGCGTTTCTCGGTGGCGACCGTGAAGGGACCCTGTCAATGTCCCCTCATGGACTCTGCTCTGCACACCCCCGACGACTCTGCGGGTGCCGAAAAGTCATCCGGTCGGGCTGGTCAGGCGGCATGTCGGTACTCGTGGAGGGTTCCGCCGAGTCGGTAGACAGGGGGCACGGTGGCACCGCGGCAGGGTGGCGAGACGGACAAGTTCGGCAACCGCTACGAGGGAGCCTGGACGATCAGACATGCCCTGTACGTACTGCTGGGCTCGGGCACGACGCTCTGCGTCGAACCGGGTGGGCCGCTGGGCGACGGGGTCGAGTTCGTCTACCGGCACGACCACGGGACGGAGGTGCACCAAGTCAAGCGCCAGAACCACAATGCGAAGAGCTGGAATGTGGCCTCCCTCCGCGACAAGGGAGTGTGGGAGAGCCTGCGTTCGCATGTCGAGGCAGGCCGTGCGTTCCACTTTGTCTCCGTAGTTCCTGCCCGCGCGCTCGACGAACTCGCCGACCGCGCCCGCCGCTCCGACGATCTCGCGTCCTTCGAGGCCGAGTGGCTGACGGACGAACTCCGGGGACCCTTCGACGCCCTCGCCTCGGGTGGCATCTACGGCTCGACCGCGACGGCCTGGAGCATGTTGAGAGGGCTGTGGGTGGAGTGGCACGACGAACGGGACCTCGTGCACACCAACGCCGTCCTGGCCGAACAGGTCCTGGCCGGAGCACCGGGCCGCCTGGCGGCGCTCGCCCTCGGCCAAGTCCTGCTCGACAACCTGGGAACCACACTCGACGCCGCGGCCCTCACCACCCGGCTGGCGCCGTACGGACTGCGGGGCGTCGTGCGGGCCGACGCTGTCGCGGTGTCCGACGCTGTGAGAACGGCGACGCGCCGGTGGGCGGCGAGCGTCGAACGTGCGCTGCTCCGGCCCACAATCCCCCGGGAAGAGGCCGTCTGCCTCGTGGCGGAGGTCAGGGAGGGCACCCGGCGGTTCGTCTTGCTGACCGGAACCGCGGGCGGTGGAAAGAGCGCCGTGCTGCACCAGACCTTCACCGCCCTCGACGAGGCGGCCACTCCGGTTCTGGCCTTTCGTCTCGACCGTCTGGAACCCTTCGGCTCGACCCATGAACTGGGGCAGCGTGTCGGCCTGCCCATGTCCCCGGTCGGCGCTCTCGGTGCCGTGGCGGACGGGCGGCCCTGCGTCCTCGTCGTGGACCAGCTCGACGCCGTCAGCATGGCGTCGGGACGCATCCCGGAAACCTTCGACGCAGTGGCCGACCTGGTGGACGAGGCTGCGGCACATCCCGGCATGCGGGTGGTCCTGGCCTGCCGCGCGTTCGACGCCGAGGCCGACCCCCGCATCCGCAGGCTCACCGCCCCGGACCACTGCACACAGGTCAGGGTCGGGTCGCTCTCCGACGCCCAGGTCGACACCGCCGTCACTGGCATGGGCCTGGACGTCTCCCGACTGGCCCCGCAGCAACGGGCGTTGCTGCGCTCACCGCTGCATCTCGTCCTCCTCGCCCAGGTCGCGGACCAGGAGGAGGCCCTCCGCTTCCACACCACCCGGCAGCTTTTCGACGCCTTCTGGGTCACCAAACAGGAGGAGTGCGCCAGGCGTCCGTCCGTGCGTTTCCATGACGCGGTCTCGGCGCTCGTCGCCGCCATGAGTGCGCGCCAGCGGCTGTCCGTGCCGTACAGCGTGCTCGACACGGACGACCTCGCCGCCAGCCAGAAGGTACTGGAGTCGGAACACGTCTGCGTGCGCGACGGCCGTCAACTGGCCTTCTTCCACGAGAGCTTCTTCGACTACGCCTTCGCCCGCGACTGGCTCCGGCGCGAAGAGAGCCTGGTTGCCTTCCTCACCGGCGGGGAGCAGGAGTTGTTCCGCCGCGGACAGCTTCGGCAGGTGCTCGATCACCTGCGGGATCTCGACCCGGAACGGTTCGCCGAGGAGGTCGAGGCACTCCTGACCAGTCCGGACATCCGCTACCACATCAAGCACCTGACCCTGGCCGTGCTGCGAGGCTTGGACGCTCCCAACCGCCACCGAGTGGGGCGCCGTCGCCCGTGTGCTGGACACGTGCCCGCCCTTCCGTGACCGCCTCGTCGACATGCTCGGCATGCCCGCCTGGTTCCGTCGCGGGGACGACGAGGGGGTCTTCGAGGACTGGCTCGACAGCGCCGACACGAGGGAACAGGACTGGGCGGTACGGCTGTTAGTGGCGGTCGCCGATGCCCTGCCCGACCGAGTGGCCCGCCTTCTGGAACCGCACGCCGCTGACCCCGGGTACGGTGCGTGGCTGATCCGGATCGTCCCCCACGCCCGCCTTGCCGGCAGCCGACCGCTCCTCGACCTCCTGCTCGACGGCGTGCGAGCGGGCCTCTTCACCGGCGTCGAACACGCCCTCTGGGCCCCGGCGGGCGACCTGGCGGCCGAAGAACCCCTTGGGCTCTCGAGTTGCTGGGCGCACTGCTGGCGGAACGCCCGGACGCCCTCCGGCTCGACGACCAAGGCAGCGTGGCGGTACTGCTGAACCGGGACTACGCGGCGCTCAAGACGGTGACCGCCGCCGCTGTCGGCGCACCGGAGGAGTTCTGCGTCCGGGTGCTGCCGGTCCTACTGGCCGTCATGAGCCTGACCGCCTATCCAGTACGGACGGGGCGACCCGTCCATGACCGCCACTTCTCGCACCGCCATCCCGGCGACGACCCCGGCGACCTGGGCGACGCCCTGCTGCAAGGCGCGGTCGAAGCTCTGCGGAGTACGGCAGGCCGGGACGCCGCGCGAGCGCGTCAGCTCGTGGAACACCTGGTGAGCGAGCCGTACGAAGCGGCGCAGTGGCTGCTCTACCAGGCGCTGGCCGCGGGGGGACCCGACCTCGCCCCGTGGTCCGCTGAAATCCTTCTCCAGGGCAGACACCGTCTGCTGTCCGGCTACGCCGCCAATGCCGTGTGGGGCGCCCGTGAGGTCCTCCGCACCATCGGCGGCGCCCTGCCCGACAACACTTTCGGGCGGCTGGAGCAGTCCCTGCTCCACCTGCGCCTTCCCCCGGAGGAGAAACTCTCGCCCTGGCACGAGTTCACCCTGTTGACGGCGCTTCCCGAAGGGCGGCTGTCCAAGCGGGCGACGCGCCGGCTCGGAGAACTCCGCCGGGCCCACGGCGACCTACGGGAGCCGGACGAACCGGAGGGGGTGACGGGTGGGTTTGTCGGACCGCCCATCCCGGCGGAAGCGGCCCAGCACATGAGTGACGACCAGTGGCTGAGGGCCATGAGGAAGCACAGCCGGGACCGAACCGACTGGGCGACCCACACCGGCGGGGCGCGCGAACTGTCCCACGTGCTGCGGAGCATGACGGTGGCGGACCCTGGTCGGTTCGCGCGGCTCGCCCTGCGGATCGACGCCGGGACGCATCCGGCCTACGGTGCCTCGCTGCTCCTCGGCATGGGGGAGGCCGAGCCGTACGACGATCCGGAGATCGTCTTCGCGGCGGTGCGCCACTTCGCGGGCAGGGGCAGGCCGGAGCAGGACCGGTGGCTGGGGCACGCTCTGCGGAAGTACCTCGACCACGTGCCGCTCGACCTGGTGGAGGCACTCCTCAGCCACGCTCTCGACTCGGGCGAGCCGAGCGACGCCGACGATCTGTCCAGCGCGCATGTGCCCGGCGCGGACGGGGGCAACGTGACACGTGACCTGCTCACCGCCGGGATCAACACCGTAAGGGGCAGCGCGGCCGAGAGCCTGGGCGATCTGCTCGTCCACGACGCGGACGGGTCCCGCGCCGCCCTGATCGTCCCCCACCTGGGCCGACTCGCGGCCGACCCCTCCCTCGACGTCCGGGCGTGCGTGGCCCACGTGCTGCATGCCGCGATCCGTCACGACCGCCCGGCCGCGGCCGATGCCTTCGAGGTGCTCGTCCAGGCCCCCGACCACCTGCTGGCGTCACCGTACGTTCCCCGCCTTGCCGTTGCCCTGATGCACGGAGACCCGGCGTCGGCCGGACCGCTGACGGAACGCATGCTGCACTCCCCGGTGGCGCCGGTGCGCCGGGTCGGCGGCCAGGTCGCCGCGCTGGCCGCGATGGAGTGGGAGACGCCTGACCTGCTGGCCAAGGTGCTCGCCGGGAACGACACGGCACAACGGCAGGGAGCCGCCGACGTGTGCGCCCAGCGCCTCCTGAACACCGGTGACGCGGCGCTCGCCCATTACGCACTCGTCCGGTTCTTCCACGACCCCGAGGAGGACGTGCGGGAAGCCGCCGCCACGGTGGCCTCCGCGCTGCGCGGCCGACGTCTGGGGCCCCACCGACGGACACTGACCGCACTGATCGATTCCCGCGCCTTCGGGGCTGCCCTGCCTCAGCTGCTGATCACGCTCGAAGACGCCCCCGACCGGGTCGACGACCTGGTCCTGACATGCGTGCGGCGCTTTGTCGCGGTGTTCGGAGCCGCTTCGGCCGACTTCGCCCGCGGTGCGGCGGCCGACGCCCGCCACATCGGCCGCCTGCTGGTCCGCGCGTATGTCCAGGCATCTTCACCCGGGCTCCGGTCCGAGATCCTCGATCTGCTGGACCAGCTGCTGCTCCTCGGGTCCTACGGCGTGGCCGAGGCGATCAACGACTCCGACCGGAGCTGAACGGGACCGGCCCGCCCGGTTCCGCTCACAAGATGCGGCCGTGCGCCGCCGTGCGCCCCGGCGTGCGTCCGGCGCACCGGCGAACTGGGCGGAAACGTTCGTCGCCGAGGTGACCGAGTGCTGTGCTATGCAGATGATGCAAGGCTCGAACCCCAACGGTCGCGCGGCCTTCCTCGACACGTTGTCGCCCGAAGCCCGCGCGGCCTTCGCCCGGCTCGGTACTCGACGCCGCTACGCCGTGGGAGACGTACTGATCCACGAGGGCGACCACGCAGAGGAGCTGGTGGTCCTCCACAAGGGCTTGGTGAAGGTGACCGTCCGGCTGGACCGTGACCGGGTGTTGCTCAGGGACATCAGGATCGCCGGGGACGTCGTGGGAGAGGTGGCGGCGATGGGTGTCGGACCCCGATCGGCCACGGTCACCTCCTGCGGCGATGTGTCCGCCACCGTCGTCCCGCGCAACGAACTGGAGCCGTTCTTCCTCGCTCACCCCGATGCGTCACTGGCCCTCAGCCGCATGCTCTGCGGCAGGTTGCGCCGAGCCGACCGCCTTCGGCTGGAGCTGGGCGAATACCCGGTCCCGGTCCGGCTGGCGCGCGTCCTCGTCGAACTCGCGGAGTCCTA
The DNA here is from genome assembly GCF_052246385.1 of Streptomyces sp. 8N616. Taxonomy (NCBI): domain Bacteria; kingdom Bacillati; phylum Actinomycetota; class Actinomycetes; order Kitasatosporales; family Streptomycetaceae; genus Streptomyces; species Streptomyces sp. 8N616. Next base: position 154,367 of record NZ_JBQQBY010000019.1, read on the forward strand.
CGGGCGGGCCAAGTGGACGCTCAGAGGGCCCGACTGGAACAGGATGCACATTGACGTGAATTTGTCCCAGTCGGAGTTCGCCGCCCTCACCGCTTCCACTACGCACACCGTCCACAAGGCTCTCGCCCAGCTACGGAAGGACGAGATCATCACCACGGGCCTCCGGCAGACCTCCATTCGGGACATGGCCCGTCTGCGCGAGGCAGCCCTGCTGAGTGTGCCGGCCGCCTAGGTCCACGCCGAGAAAGCCGCATTAATGCGGCTTTCTCGACTGCTCCCGCTACTTCCTCCCACAGTTGGCGTGCACTGCACCCAACCCCTTTGGAAGGTGGCGAGTTGTCATGAAAGAGATCTCTCCTCCCCGGCCGCCGGACGACCTGCCGCACCGCCGGCTGTGCCTGGCCGCGGACGTGGAGCAGTACAGCCGCCTCGACACCCGGACACAGTCGGCCGTCCAGTCCGAGCTGGTCCGGACGCTGGACGAGGCGGCGGCGCTGACCGGGCTGGACCGGGCAGCCTGGACGCGTCAGCCGCAGGGCGACCTGGAGTTCGCCGTCCTCCCCGAGGCCACGCCGGAGCATGCCGTGCTGGGCCCCTTCGTCCACCATCTCGCGGTCCGCCTCGGGGACCGCAACGCCCGCCCGGCCGCCCAGCGGGTCAGGCTGCGGATGGCCGTGGACACGGGCGTGGTCGCGGACGCCGCCCTCGGCCACGCCGGCCCGGCCCCGGTCGCCGTGGCGCGCTACGTCAACGCGCCCCAGCTCAAGACGGTACTCGCCACCCTCACAGCAGCGGATCTCGCCGTCATCGTGTCGGACCGGCTGTACCAGGACGTCGTGCGGTCCGGACGGCTGGACCTCGACCCCGCCCAGTACGTGCGGGCCCATGTGCAGGTGAAGGAGTTCGGCGGTTACGGCTGGATCCGTGTGCCGGGCCACGCGCCGGACGACGTGCGGTCGGCCTTGGCTGAGGCGCCGGAGCCGAAGCCCTCCCCGGACGCCGGCGCCCCGAGCCGGACGACCCTGTCCCAGTACGTCCACCAGGGCGCCGCCGTCGGTCGGGACGTCGTCGGCGGTCTCACCGTCGGCCTGCCCGTGCCCCCTCCACAAGCCAGCTCCGGGCCCGCCCGGTGACGGCCCCCTACAAGACCCCGCCCTGGCGCGAGCGGGGCGACAGCCAGTGGGCGGACTACGGGGTGAACGTCGGCCACGCCGTGTACGGCGGCATTCACTTCCACCCGCCCGCCTCGCCCGCCGCACGGTCCCGGCGCCGGAACGGGACGGCGCACCCGGCCCGTGTGACGTGGCACGCGGCTGTGCGGTCGGCCCTGACCGACTTCGCACGTGCCTGCGGCCGAGCCGCCGCCGCCCTGGCGTACCTCCGGCCCGATGAGGTCGGAATGGAGGAGGTATGACATCAACCGGACCCGGGAGCGTCTTCGCCCGGATCGACCGGGGCGTCCTCGGACCGCCCGGCGCGACGCGGCCGTCCCTCACGGTGCACGTCGGCTCCCGTGCGGTCCTGCTCTCCCCGGAGGAGAGCAGGAGCGCGCTCTACGGCCCACGACGGGACACGGCGCTGGGCGCCGCGGTCTGGCGACAGGCTGTCACCGAGGCCCTGAGGGAGCCGCGGAACGGCGACGGCGTCGGACGGCTGCTCGTCGTCTGGCTGGCCCTCCCCGGGCTGTACCGGAACCTGCACCGGATCCTGTGCCGCTGGCGGTGGCTCGGCCGGGCCGATCTGGAGGCGGAGGCCGTCCTGGCAGTGCTCGCTGCCCTCGACGTGGCGGACCCGGACGGTCCGGACACGGGCGGCCTCCTGATCAAGGAGGCTGTGAACCGGATGTGGGCCTACGCGAAGCGCGTCACGCGGGAGATCCCCGTCGTCGACATCGGTGCCTTCGCCGAGGCCCGCAACGCCACAGCCCCGCCGGAGGAACGGCCCCGCCCGCCCGAGGGATGGGAAGTGCACATCACGCCCCCGCCCCGCCGCGAGGGCCTGTACGCCACGCTCCGCTTCGCCGAGCCGCGCCCCCGGCAAGATGGCCGGCGGACCGGCGCCCACCTGCCCGACCTGGTGTTCCGGGCCCGCCGTCACGAGGAGGCCGACCTCATCGGCACGCTGGTCCTGCGTCCCGCGGGAGCCCGGCGGTGAGCGGGCGGTCCGGCCCGCCGCTCGGCTTCGCGGAGGCCCTCGACCTGCCCCTGAGCGTCGACCTGCGCACAGCCGCCCGCGCCTTCGGCATCTGCCCCGCGACGGCGTACAAGCTGATCCGCCTCGGCTCCTTCCCATGCCCCGTGCTGCGGGTCGGTGGACGCTACCGCATCCCCACCGCCTACCTGCTGCGCACCCTCGGCATCGAGGAGCGGCCGGTGTACGCCGTCCCTCTGGAGGACGCCGCGGCGCCTACAGCCTGCCCCCACGACATTCACGCTGACGCATCGGAGGTTCCCGCATGATCACGTCACAGACGCTCCGACAGGAGTCCGACCAGCCCCGGAGGTGCTTCGTCGTCGGCCCCATCGGCGACCCGCACGCCGCGCACGACAGCCCCGAGCGCGAGGCGTACGAGCACCACCTCGGCATCTTCGAGCAGGTGATCGCCCCTGCCTGCGAGAAGTACGGCATCAGCGCCGTGCGCGCGGACGGTATCGCGCACGCCGGTGACATCAACGAGCAGATCTGCCAACACGTCGTCGAGTCCGACCTGGTCGTCGCGGACGTCAGCGGCGGCAACCCCAACGTGATGTACGAGCTGGGGCTGCGGCACATCACCGGCAAGCCGACGATCCACATCGGGGAGGCCGGGCAGCTGCCCTTCGACATCGCGTCGATCAGGACGATCCGCTACCAGCGGACGCGCAGCCATCTGGCCGGAGCGCGCAAGGAGATCGAGAGCGCCCTGGAGGCCGGGCTCCGGGACGGCTTCGAACTCCTCACGCCGGCACGGGTGCTGCGCGGACTTCAGACCGGTAACGGAACGGCCTCCGCCTCGGAGGTCGGCGACGGCGGGAAGGGGGAGGACGAGGACTCGCCCGGTCTGCTCGACGACTTCGCCGTGATCGAGGACGGGCTGGACGAGACGGCCGCCGACATGGAGGCGATCACGAAGACGATCGAGACGATTGGAGCGCTGACCGAGCAGTCCGGCACCGAGATGCTCGATCTGACCCAGGCGAACGCGCCCATGAGCGCACGGCTCGCCGCCGTCGCCCGGTACGCGGAGACGATCAGCGCACCGGCGGGCGAACTGAACACCGTCGCCGCCGCGTTCGCGGAGCGAATGGCGACCCTGGACAGCGGGGTGCGGGCTGCGCTGGGGCTTATCGAGATGACGCCGCCCGACGAGCGCGGCGAGGGAGCGGCGGAGTTCCTGGAGCAGCTGATGTCCCTGGACGAGGCCGCGCATGACGGTCTGGCGCAGATCGGCTCCTTCGGCACCTCGGCGGGCGCCATGGTCCGGGTGAGCCGGCACCTCCGCAAGCCGGTGAAGGAGATCGCCGCCGCGGTAAAGCAACTGACCTCCGCCATCGCGAGGATGGGGGAGTGGGCGGCCAAGGCCCGTGCGCTGGCGCACAGTGCTACCGCATGACACTGCCCTTGCAACGGCCCGGGCCTCCTCAGAGGCCCGGGCCCTGTGTCGTCACGCCTGCTGCTTGCACGCTCATGGGCGGCTTGCCGGCTGATTGACCTGCGGGTCATTCGCCCTACGGCGGTGGAGGGACGCAGTCTCCTACCGCGGTAGGGGGTGTCGTCGACGACTGTCGACGCCCTTGTTCTCGGCAGTGTCTCTGCTGCAAACCTTCACGACAGCAAGGCCATCATGCTGCTCGTCTGCGGCATCCCGCCCATCCGTTCCCGGCCCGGCCGCCGCCGGTATCAGACAAAGTGGCATGAGCTGCACGTTGACCACAGAGGGTAGCGACCCCGCGGGATTGCCGATGCCTTCAGGCAACCGACTTCACGCTTCAGACTGCTCGCTGACGCAGGAGGTCACGACGACGCCCTGAGGCTTTGGTGCAGCCGTGCTCGGCCAGCAGCGTGCCGTACCTCACCGAGGGCACGGGTGATGGTAGAGCGATCCACACCGACCTAGCAGGCCAACACGTGGTGGGTGGTGCCGTGGCGTAGGTGCACCGGGGTGGCCGGCAGCCGGTCGACGAAGACGGGCTTGTGCTTGGCCCCGGCTCCCACAGCGCGCCGCCGAGTCCGGGAGGCGAGTTTCGCTTGGTGCCACTCCTGCCATAACGGACCAATCTCAGCTATCAGTTCCGCGATGACATCGGCCGTCGGGCGGCTTTCTTCGACCTGCTCTGCACCAAGTACGACCGTAACGTGGTGGTGGAGCGCTCCGGCTACTCCCTGCATTGGATACCGCGACTACGGACGGCATTCCCCTATGCCAGGTTCGTCCACCTGTTCCGGGACGGGCCGGACTGCGCGGTATCGATGAGCCGCCACGTCGGCTACCGCACCATCTCCCTACTACGCGAAATCCGCGAGCGGTCCGGGGTCGAGTCCCTGACCGACCTCACCCCGCAGCACGTCCGGGAGCTGCCACCAGACCTGGCAGCACTGCTGGGTGACCGGTTCGATTCCCGCTTGGTGCTCGACCGGCCGATGCCCCTGACCAGGTTTGGCCACCTGTGGTCCGGGTTGATCATCGAGGGGATGACGTACCTGGAACAGGTGCCTGCGCAGATGCGAACAACGCTCGCCTACGAAGACCTCGTCGCAGAGCCGGATGGAGAACTCTCTCGGTTGGCCGACTTCATCGGCGTCGCTGCAGTCCCGGACTGGCTGGAGGCCGGACGCACGATGCTCGATGGTGGCAAGCGCGGCGCCTCCCTCCGGTTGCCACCAGACGAGTTGTCCGCACTCCGTGAGCGATGCGCACCGGGGATGAGCGTCCTCCACGGCGTATAGAGCTCGTAACACGATCTTGGTGAGAGTCACTGGCAGGGCGTGGCCGATACGATCCGGCCGTTCGTAGAGGCGCAAGCAACAGGCCGTGGATCGTGGACGACGAGTTGTGGGCGCTGTCGAGCGGATCCTGCACGCCCGGCCGGAGAAGCGCCGGGCAGCAACGGAATCAGCGCGCACGCGTCGCTGCCCAAGCCGCAGGTTCAAGTCCTGTCGTCCCGACCAGCGTTTCTTCAGGTCGGAGGCCGTTTCCTCGGTGGGGAGCGGCTGTGGCAGGGCGGCATTTCCACCACCGCGACCGCCCACCAGGAAGACGCACGGCCGCACACTCCCTACAACGGCCGCGGCCGCCTGTCGGCACCGGCATACCCCGAGGCTCCGAAGGGCGTGAAGGAGCTGGTCATCGCGGCTGGGAAGCACAGGGCAGGGCCCGTGCAATGGCGGGAGGGCTCACGGCACCCGACCGACCGCAGCGACTTCAAACGCACTTACTGCCGTATGCCCTGCGGGTCCGGCCCGCCGGGCGCTGATCCGCAAGATCGTCGACGGCCCGGAACTACCCGCATGCTGGCTGCTGACCGAATGGTCGGCGAAGGAGGCCCACCCCGTAGTCCGGGCTCCAACCTGCCGACACCACCCCGCTGGTCACCCTGGCGCGCAGTGCGAAGCCGCGCTGGCGCATCGAGCACGACCACCGAGAGATGAAGCAGGCCTTCGGCCCGGCCCAATTCAAAGGTCGCCCCTGGAATGACTGCACCACCACGCCACCCTTGTCTTCGCTGTCCACATCTTCTGAACCCTCCAGCGACTGACCCGATCCTCACAAAAACGCTGCCAACCTGAGCCTCTACCAGGTCATCCGCGAACTATTACTCCTCGCGCTCCGGACCGGTGCTTGCCCTACCCGTCACCGTGACATGCCAGAGCCAATACCAACCTGACCTAGCCCTACTAGTGACCATCACGATCTGCACCCTGATCAAATCCGGATGACCTCAGCTACCGTTCGCCGCATCGGGGGGCCAGCCGGGTGTGGGCACAGCGCACCTCCATGCGCTCTCACATAACGCTATTTGTCGAGCCGTTAGAGCATGATGACGCCACCGTCGGAGTCATCACGCATCCCACATCAGTGACTGCCTGCCCCTCAGCCCCGTTATGAAAGGCCGGGGTATCGGTGGCCAGCGGTTTGATCACGCGAAGGTCCCGTAGAGCAGCGGTATCTTCGGCTCGACCTCCGGCAGGCGCCACCGCCCGTTGTCGGACTGGACCATCGTGTCGAAGCGATTCCAGGGCAAGGTCGGTTTCGCGCAGCGAGTCCACCTGTAGGCCCGAACCGACCAGCGTGCTGACGACGTCGCCTATTCCGTGTCGCCACTCGTAACTGATTGTCGCGCCGTGCACGGGCGGCCCGTCGGTGTACGTGCGAGTCGTGTCCTCCTTGAGGGCGCCCCGTCCGGCCAAGTAATCATGCCGGAGCTGCAGCGTCTGCCTCTCCGGACGCGGAACCGGCCCCAGCGGGTTAAGGAGCGGGTGGAACTCCACCAGGTACAGCATTCCGCCGGGCCGCAGGAGCGCATGGACGACGTCCGCCCAGCCGGGCAGGTCCGGCAAGTAGCACAGGGAGCCTTGGCCAGTGTAGATCACGTCGAACTGCCAGCCCTCCAGTGCCTCAACGGCCTCATAGACGTCGGCCTGGACGAACTCGATGTCCGCGCCAACTTTGCCCGCGATGCGCCGAGCATGCGTCAGTGCTTCTCTGGAGAGGTCCAATCCTATGGTGCGTGCCGCCCCAGTCGGCAAACGCGTGTGTCTTGGTCCCTAGAGGACTTGTAGATACTGGTACTGCAAAGCGATCACATCGTCGATTAATGGATGATTCCTGACCTCCTGCGCACGATGCGCTCGGGTGAGCCCGTCGATGAGGACACGATTCCTTACGGCGGCGTGGCGAGGGGGGAGGGGGGCCGCATCGCCGTGGTGAGTTAGCCGGACTGACGGGGTCGAATGACGTGTCAGCCGCTCTGTCTAGCCTGTGCACTGGACAGTGACGCATGTATCGAGCGGGGGTAGCGTGGCTCAGTTTTCACGGCAGCCTGTGGTGATCGACAAGAAGATCGACTCCCTCCCCTTCCATGGCTTGCCCTGGGACGATTTCGAGCGGTTGGTGTGGGAACTCGTGCAGGCGACGGAGCGTTTGTCGCCATGCCACCGCTACGGAACGCCGGGCCAGGCGCAGGGCGGCATCGACATCGCCGGGCGCGCAGCAGACGGCAGGTGGTACGCCTTCCAGGTCAAGCAGGTGGCCAAGTTCACGGAGGCGAGCGCGGGAAAGGCCCTGGACACCTTCGTTCATGGGCCGCGTCCCCACGGCGCAACGCGCCTGATTATCGTCACCGCTTGCAAGGGGACACGGACCCAGGTGCGCGACCTGGCCCATCGCTATCAGGCCAGTCATCCGGACCTGACCCTGGGCGAGATCTGGGACGCGGAGCACCTAGCACGCCTGCTGCGAGCCCAGCCGCTCATCGTAGCCCGATACTTCGGGGACGACGCGGCTTGCCGATTCTGTGACAACGACGCACTGAGAGAGCTCGTGTCCTCGGGAGGTTCGCGCAATGTGGGGATCTCCCTCGCCGCCGCGGACCCGTTCAGCCTGGAGGTCCACGAGGCGATCACCGTCGACCACGACACGCAGGACAGCCCTCTTCCCGTGTATTACCGTCGCCCTTTTGACGACGAACTCGACACTGCGGTGGACCAGGCCCTTGCAGGGCGAAGCGTCATGAAGGTGCTTCTTGGCGACTCCTCCACAGGGAAGTCCCGAGCAGCGTGGGAAGCGATCCAGCGACTGCCCGAGGAGTGGCGGCTGTTTCATCCCACCGGTCATGACGATCTGCTCGGTTCGATTGACTCACTGACCCCTCGAACGGTCCTGTGGCTCAACGAGATCAATCGGTATCTCCTCTCAGGTGACACCGATCGAGACGAACAAGTCGCAGCCCGGCTTGCCGAGCTGCTCCGTAGCCCCAGGAACGCACCCGTGCTTGCTCTTGGCACAGCTTGGTATGAGCACTGGTCCACGATGACCACAGAAGCAGGGAGCGAACGCCCGCAGACGAAAGCCTTGCTGGCCAGATGCTGGATTCGAGTGCCGGAAACATTCAGTGAGCACGAGGTCTCAGCTCTCATGGCGTCTGAGCAAACGGACAGAAGGATGCTGCAGGCCGCACGCCTTGCCGAGAGCGGACACGTCATCCAGTTTCTGGCTGGCGGACCGGCTCAGCTGGAGCGCTACGAGACTGGGTCTCCCGCCGCCCGCGCGGTGCTGCAGGCCGCGATGGACGCTCGTCGACTGGGCCACGGTCTCGATCTGCCCCACGCTTTCCTCAAGGCTGCGGCGGCGGCCTACCTCACTTCGTTGCAGCGTGATCTGGCACAACCCCACTGGTTCCGGCAAGCAGCCGAGTACCTGTCGGCCCCATGTCGGGGTGTTCGGGGACCGTTGGCACCGGTCCCCGGTTTTTCCCTGACGGATATGCAGGAACCAAGCCATTACCGGCTCTCGGACTTCGTCGAGCTGTATGCAAGGAGACATCGGCAGCTGGTGTGTCCGGGAGAGGAATTCTGGTCTGCGGCCGCACAGTATTCCGCTGGCGCGAGGGACAGAGTTGCTCTGAGCCGTGCGGCTCTTGACCGCGGCAGGGTGATGGATGCTGAGTCCCTGGCCCTGGCAGCAGCAGAGGAGGGCGAGGGCGCGGCCCTCTACACGCTCGCCCGATGGATCGGCGAGCATGGCAGGGACGACGAGGATCCACTGTCTTACTACGAGCTAGCCGCCGAGCTTGGCAATGCCGAGGCTCAAGTTGCCGTTGCCTGGCGGTACGAGTGTGAGGAACGACTCGACGAGGCGGAACTGTGGTACCGAAAGGCTGCGGGGGCCAAAGGCAGGGTTGATGCCGTAGTGGGGCTCGCGTCCGTGCTGTCGCGACGCGGAGAGGACCTGGCGGCGGCTGAACTCAACGAGGCTGCCGTCAAGTCCGGGTTCTTCGGCGCACGGGCTGTCGAGTACCAGGCCCGTCTGCTGGCCGATGACGGCCAGCACGAGCGCGCCCTTCTTCTCACGACGCAATCGTTCAAAGCAGGCAACACCGAAGCCTTCACCGGGCTTGCCTGGACCTATAGGTACAAGGACACGCCTCGGGCGATCGAGGTATTCCTGCACGCCACCAACGCAGGCGACACGAATGCCCCCCGCGAACTCGCCTGGGTCTACGAAGAAGAGGGGGACACTGCCCGGGCTGATCACTACTGTGAAATCGCCGTCTCCCTCGGCGAGACGAACGTCCTGCGAGGCCTGGGAATGATCCGCCGTAGCAGGGGTGACTACCACTCGGCTGCCGGCCTGTTCTGGAGGGCATACAACCTTGGTCTGCGTCATGCGTTGGCCGAGTTGGCCAGACTGAGGGAGGAAGAAGGCAATCTCAAGAGCGCGGAGAGGCTCTTTTGGCGTGTTCTTGAGGAGGGGGACCAGAGCGCGGCGAGGGATCTCGTGCGCATTCTGGAGACCAGTGGACGGACACGACAGGCCGAGGAGTTGGCTGCCCGTTCTGTGGACCTTCTTGAGGTACTCGCACGAGCTCGTGCCGCCCGAGGCGAGCGAGAGGCAGCCGAACACCTCCTGGCCGTGGCCATCAGCGAAGGTCACCCGAACCTGCTCTTGAGTTTCGCCGATCACCGGCATCAACGCGGCGACATCGCAGGGGCGGAGCTCGCGCTACGCCAGGCGCAGGATGCTGGTGTGTACTTCGCCACGGAGCAACTGGCGAAGCTGCTGGAACGCAAATCTAACTGACCAGCTGGCGTCATCCCCTCTTCGTGGTGTTGCCGATCAATCGGTCGTCGTGTTGGTAGAGGCGGGGGGAACCTCGGCTTGCAGTGCCTCCCCACGAAGGGCACCTGCAGGCCAGAAATGCAGAGGTCTCATACCGACGGAGCGTGCGAAACCTGTGACTTGCGGAGGTGCCACTCGTAATGCGCGGAGCGGTTCGGCACCCAGGTGCGGCGCTGCGGAGGCCACAAGCACGGCAGAAATTCCCACCCGCCACCCAGCCTGGAGTACGCCTTGCTCGTGGAGAGCGATAACTTCCGGAAGTTCGCCAACCTCAAGATCGGTATTGTCCGGCTGGCGTTTGGCGAGCGGATGTGGCTCCTCATCCCATCCCCAGTCCATAAAGGCATCGTGCCAGAGTGGGCTGGCACGAACTGTACGAACCGGCCATGGGTGGCATCGACGCGGAGTCCGAGTATGCGCATCGCGGCGGTCGTGCCATGGGGATCAAGGTGTCGTTTCCGTCCTTCAGCGAGGAACGGTGCGTCACCGGTAGGTGCTGAATGATCACGATGAAGGCGGAGCAAGTGCGGGAGCGGCATTGCCTGGACGGCCGCGCCGTGCCTCGCAGCTTCTCACCTGCCCCTCACAGATCTCTCACGGATTGGGTGTCACGAGGCGGCAGAAGGTGTCACTCTGGTGGTAGTGAAACAGGACCTGACCTGCGCTATCTGAACGCAGCGGGACTATGGATAACAGGGCGTCAAGGCGCGTCGCACGGGGTCAAGGGGCCCTTCCCAGATGAGCGTGGTTGTGGGGTAGAGGGCTGCTCGGCGTGTCAGCGAGCTGAGAAGGCGTCAGGGCCTTCACGATCGAAGGCGGCGGATGGCCCTTACAACTCATCTCATTTGGTGAGTCGTCGGTAGCAGATCAGGGTGCAAGCGAGGCTGGTGAATGCCAGGAAGTGGCTGGCTGTGCGTTCGTAGCGGCGGTGCAGACGTCGGCATCCGGTGAGCCAGGCCATGGTCCGTTCGATGGTCCAGCGGTGGCGGCCCAGTCGTTCGCTGGAGTCGACACCTTTGCGGGCGATCCTCGGCATGATGCCGCGGGCCCGTAACCATCGCCGCAGGTGGTCGTAGTCGTAGCCCTTGTCACCGTGGAGCTTGGCGGGTCTGCGGCGTCGATGTCCGCGGCGCGAACGGATGGGCGGAATGCCGGTCACCAACGGCACCAGCGCCTGGCTGTCGTGCGTATTGGCCCCGGAGATGCACACGGACAGAGGCAGACCGTTCCGGTTGGTGACCAGGTGGATCTTCGAGCCGTACTTACCTCGATCGACAGGATTCGGACCCGTCAGGTCCCCCTTTTCACGGCCCGCATGTTCACCGAGTCGATCGCGCACCTCGTCCAGTCAAGCTCGCCCCGGGCGCCGAGCTCGTCGAGCACCAGGCGGTGCAGCTTGGCCCACACGCGTGCCTTGCTCCACTCGCTGAACCGACGGTGCGCGGTGGCTCCGGACGGGCCAAAGGACGGCGGCAGTTGCTGCCATGTACAGCCTGACGTGGCCACGAACACGATCGCCGCCAGCACTTCCCGATCGCCATGCCGACGGCGGCCGCCGCCCTGCGGCCGTACCGGAGCCGGCGGAACCACCCGCTGGAACAGCTCCCACAACTCATCCGGCACCAAGCGCTCCACGATCCCCACCCGTGGAGACTACCGAAAACACCAAATGAGATGAGCTGCTAGTAGTGCCGTTGGGGTGCACCCAACGCGACAGATGTGTCGCAGGTGTAGGCCCACTTGGATGTACCGAGGTAACGATCACTCCGCTGATCTGTGGTTTTTGCGCTGTTTGGCATTGAAGCGCGCCTTCTTCTGACGATTTCCGCACGTGTTCATGTCACACCATTTGCGGGTGCGACTTTGGCTGGTGTCGAAGAAGGCGGCCTGGCAGGTTGGCGATGCGCACAAGGCCAATTTTCCGTCTCGCTCGCCTGCGATGATGCTGATCGCGTCGGCGGCGATCACGCTGAGGGCATCTTCCACGCAGGAAGCCGAGCTGAGCCGCCATCGCCGCTTACCCTCGGGCGTCAGGATAGCCGCGGCCCGACCCTGAGCGCTGCAGTCATTGATGACTTGGACAGCAGACGCAGGGAGAGCGTCCTGGACCGCGGCCGCTGTCGCGGCGACGTGAATCGACTCCCTCAGTTCCCGAGCGAGGTCGAGCTGGGCAGTGGTGCAGGAGTCCACGGCGAGGCCGTTCACTGCCAGCCAGTCGACGAGTCGGTGCGGCGTGGGAATGCGCTCCACAGCGTCGCCATGACGCTCCGTCAGAGTCGCCGTGAAGCTGGTCGCTAGCACGTTACCGAGGCGAAAGTCAGGGAACCCAGCACGCATGGAACCACCTTAGCTGGTTGCACGCTGACATGATGACATGCTAGAACCGTCTTAGCCGGTTCGTGATAGTTCGCAGCCGGTTCGCGACGGCCAGGAGGTCTCATGCCCCGTCCAACCCGCGACGTGCAAGCATTTGAAGCCCGCGCAACTGACGCTGACCTCGACGATCTGCGCGCGCGATTGGCCGCGGCGCGGCTACCGGAGGCCGAGACGGTCTCTCGCGCCGCGCCCGGCCCTCGCCGATGGGAACAGGGCGTTCCTCTCGCCGACCTCGTCGATGTCGTCAACTACTGGCGCACCGGGTACAACTGGCGGTCGTTCGAAGCGCGCCTTAACCGGATCGGCCAGTTCCGCACGACCATTGATGATCTGGGAATCCACTTCCTGCACCGCCGATCCGCGCGCGCAGATGCCACTCCTCTGATCTTGACGCACGGCTGGCCAGACAGCATTGCTCGGTTCATCGATGTAGTAGACGAGCTGGCAGAACCGAAAGATGCAGACGCGCCAGCGTTCCACGTCGTGGTCCCGTCGCTACCAGGCTTTGGTTACAGCGACAAGCCGGCCACCACCGGGTGGGGAACCGAAAAGATCGCGGCCGCATGGGTGGAACTGATGGGAAGGCTCGGCTACAGCAAGTTCGCAGCCCACGGCGGCGACTGGGGAGGTAATATCACCACGGTCCTCGGCGGCAGGTTCCCGGCGCACGTTCTCGGCATCCACACAACCTTCGCGGAGGGACCGCCCAGGTTGACAACCGACGGGCTGACGGCGGTCGAGCGCAAGTGGACCGAGGAAACCCGCGATTTCTGGCGCCACCACGCGGCGTACGCGAAGCAGCAGGCAACCCGACCGCAGACCATCGGCTACTCGCTCGTCGACTCACCGGTCGGCCTTCTTGCCTGGATCCTTGACAAGTTCGCCGAGTGGTCAGACACCGAAGACAGCCCGTTCGAGACGATTTCCAGAGACAGCATTCTTGACGACGTCACCCTCTATTGGCTGACGCGGACCGGCGCATCGGCGGCCCGCATCTACTACGAAAGCCACAACTCGCTCGATCCCGAACTTCGGGTCGACGTCCCGTCAGCACTCACTATGTATCCCCGCGACATCGAGAAGTGTCCGCGCCCCTGGGCCCAGGAGCGGTACCGACAGATCGTCCGATGGAGGTCCCCCGAAATCGGGGGACATTTCCCGTCGCTGGAGGTTCCCGAGTATTTCGTCAAAGATCTGCAAGAAGGCCTCGCGGCAGTGCTGGCCGCTAATCGGTGAACGCGGCCGGGTGCCGGCACTCGATGACCGGCGACCGAGATCAAGACCGTTTCGTCAAAGTAATCCGCGGGAGAGGTGGCAATCTCCCCCGCATCTCGACAGTGGTGCTGCAGTTCAGGGCCACCCAGAAAGGGCCCGCGACTGGGTCTGCTGCTCGGGGTGTCAGCGAGCTGAGAAGGCGTCAGGGCCTTCACGATCGGCGGCGGCCAAGCTGCTCCTCCTGAAAGACCCTGACGTTGGCGCACTCTACGTGTGCCTGCGGGCCGTCGCCGTCTCCTGGCCGGTGGGGTCCGCGGCTGATGAACTGTTCGGCGTCGAGGGCATGCACGTCCTCGATGTGGCCACCGGCGAGGACGGCAGCGTGCTGCTCGAGGTCGAGTCCGACGACGTCCTCACTGGCTGTCCTGACTGCGGGGTGGTCGCGATCGGCCACGGCCGCCGAGTCCAGCTGCTGCACGACGCTCCGTGCTTCGGACGGCCGGTGCGGGTGCGATGGCGCAAGCGGATCTGGCGGTGTCCCGAACCGGCGTGTGCTCGTCGGACCTGGACCGAGGCCAAGCCCTACGCCACGCCCCGCGCCAAGCTCACCGCCAGGGCGACGTCGTGGGCGGAGGAGCACCGCGCCGGCGGGAAGGTGCGCAAGCCAGAACGTCCAGCCATTGGCTTGTACGCCGACGGCCCTCGCCGCAGCGGACGGCGAGTCGTACGTCTGGCCGTTAACGACGATGCTGCCTTGCTCGTCCACGGCTGCCTCGGCCCCGATTCCCTCGGGCTTCGCGGTCAGACGTGTTCCCGGTTCCAGGAGGTTGGCGTCGATGAGGTCGGAGACGCGAATCCACTTGGTAGAAGTTCGCGGAGGTGTGGGCGGCGCGGCGGGCATGGGGGCTGGGTAGGCGCTGTCGCTGGGTCGGACGAAGGCGTCACGTACCACGGCGGCGATCAGGCTCCGGGGAACGGCGAGGAAGACCTCGTACGCCATGTGCTCCCAGGCATCCGGTAGGGCGTTCCAGTGGCGTTGCCGGGGCGAGCTGCTGGGCATCGACGCGGCCGAGCAGCCACATCGCGTAGGTGAAGATCACGGCATTGTCTGCGCTGGCCATCTTGGCGCCGCGGAATCACTTCGTCGTGGCCACCGCGAGCGAGGTGCGGAGTTTACCGCCCGAGCTGTTGCGCAAGGGGCGCTTCGACGAGCTCTTCTTCGTCGACCTCCCCGACGAGCAGGACCGCAAGGAGATCGTCGAGCTCTACTACCGCCGATATGTGAAGGCCGAGCCTGATCCCGATCAGGTTGCCCGGCTCGTCGACCCTTCGGAGGGTTTCGCGGGCGCCGACATCGAGGCCGCCCTCCATGAGGTCGGCGCCGAGGTGCACCTGGGCGGTGGCTCGGAGAACCTCCGGCCGTCCTTCGTCGAGGACGCTTTCGCGAACACCTCTCCGCTGAGCCGTACCAACCCGGAGCAGATCGAGGAGATTCGCGCCTGGGGACGCGACCGCGCCGTCCCCGCGGGGCGCTCGAGCGCCTCATCCGTGGCGGGGACCGCAGGCCGGCAGCGCAGGATCGTCTTCATGGGGGACTGAGCCTGGACGTCAACGCCCCTTCCCACCGCACCGATCATGTGCTGTCTTCGTCGGCACCAGTCGTATGTCGGCGGCCGGTAACTTGAGGGGCCCTTCGGTGTCCGTATTCCAAAGCACTGCCTTGCCCCGAGCGACTCCGAACAGCAGATAGGGTCGCCGGGGCACGAGGTATCCACCCTCCCCGGACAGTTTGGCCTGGGGTACGGTCGGTTCCACGCACGTCCACTCGGGTTCCACGCCGAAATACGACGGGGGCTGTCGTCCCTCCTTCGCTGCCACAATGGTCCGCTGGACGGCCCGGGACGCCGAACCCATTGCCAAAGAGCCCACCCCGCCCAGGACAAGTACGAGAGCGAGGGCATACAGCAGGCCATTGAACTGTTCTCCGGGCCGCACGTAGTGGTGATGCTTGGCCACCCCCCAAAGTGCGGGGACAATGAGCACCAAGCTGAGAAAGGTCAGCAACTTCATGGCCGACACGACCTGCCACACCACAGGGACGTCAAGGTCCGCAGGGGACAGGGACAGACCGTCCGCGTACAGGGCGTGCAGTACCGAACCCACTGGCACAAGAAATGACAGCACTGCTGACACGATCAGCGGTACCGCCCAAGCTACCCACTCGCCCCACGTCCACTGTCGTGCCAGCAACCACAGGCCGTAGATGACGGCTACCCCCATAGGGCCCAGCAGAGCTTGTGAGCGAGTCCACCCCTCTCCCTCTCTGCTGAGGAGGCCGAGGCCCATGGCGAGAAAGAGGAGCGTGAGCAGCACGGCGACGCCGACACCCTCGGTCCGACGGCCGCCGCGGTTCAGTTTGATCCCGGCCCGCAGTACCGAGGCAAAGGACGTGGCTGCCAACGCAGTCCAGAAGAGCCGTCCGACCTCCGTGCTCTTCTTGGCCATGACCACGCAGGAAGTCATGACGGTCACCCAGACTACGAGGCTTGTCAGCCGACGCTGAAGTTCCTCTTCGGGCCACATCGAACCCGGCCGGCGCCACCGTCCGTCCAGGGGACGTACCGCTACGTCCGTACGGGAAGCCGATCGGTCCGGAACCGCGAGGCGGGCCAGCAGGAGCGCTTCCCTACGTGTGCCTGACACCGTGGAACCCGTGTCATAGCGTCCCCACCTCGCAGCGTACCGCTCGATCCGTGTCCGGAAACGGGCCCATGGCCCGGCCGGGGGCGTGGGGTGCGGGCGTATAAGCCGACGTCGGTAGGCAGTGGTGTGGACGCGCCACTCCGGCAACAACTCGCGGTCCCGGTCCACTCGATCCGCTCGGCGGACGTACATTTCGAGGCGCGCTGCCTTCGCGGCCTGCCGTACCCGCCAGGTTGCGCCTCTGCACGTTCGTCTGGCAGCGCCGAATAGCCGCACCTCGACCTGATAGAGGCGGATGGAGGGATCGGCAGCAAGCGCGCTTGCCGAAGGACCCTCCCCACGCGGGACGTGGCCGATAACGGGCCAGCCATGAGCCTCGAACACCCTCTCCGCGGCCTGCCAGTCACGCTCCCCGCCGCATACTTCGATGAGTGCCAACACACGCTGGTCATAGCGAGCTCGAAGCACCCGCCGTCCCCCCTGGTTTCTTCGCGTGATTCGCCGCAACCCCGGCGAATTCATCCACCCCATCTACCCGAGCACGAGCCCGAACGTCGAATTGAGCAAGGCACCGGAATGGGGCGACTCGTCATTGGTTGCCTCGACTCCGCTGGGCGAAGCTGCCGTGGAGCGCGGAGAGAGAAGAGAAATATTATAGGTGACGTCGTGCAACAAGCGCACCGCTTGGTTGTCGACCAGCTCGGTGCGGACGGCGACCTCGACTGGTCGTGATGCGTAATCGGCTCGGTCAGCGTCCCGCGCCCTCAGAGGGGCCTCTGAGCACCGAATCCGACCGATTGAGGCAAGAAGGGATCGCGAGACTCCACGTCGGCAAGGGTTATGACTACGACTCCCTGCAGGTTTGGCTCCGGAGCTGACAGCGCCGGCCGTGCTAGGTGCGCGACTCGCGTAGCACTTGACGTCGGTGGTGCACGGCGCCCAAGGGAGTTGACGGGGGATTCAGAAGCAGGAGGTACCAAGGCGGGAGGAAAACGCTGGGGGGCAAGGGGGCGCAGGTTCAAATCCTGTCGTCCCGACGGTGTTCACTAAGGACTGTCCCGTTACGATTGCAAGGCGTGGGAACTTTCCGGTGCGAAGGCCGCCGTCGGCCGGGCCACGGTCATCGCGGACGGCGGCTACCGGGGCACCGGCCTGCTCATCCCGCACCGCCGTGAACGCGGCCAGACCGAACTGCCAGCTTGGAAAGAGGAGCACAACATCTCCGTAAGTTGTTGGGCGGCCCGGGAGGGCCGGGTGTGGCTGACAACGCCTTGTCGGACGTGGCTCGGTGGGAGTGGCCGCCCAGCTCTCCGGGGCGCCCTGGCTGCTGATTGAGATGTGCGCTTCGGTCGCTGATTACGGAGATGACA
>NZ_JBQQBY010000020.1:0-171346 GCF_052246385.1 Streptomyces sp. 8N616
TCTCCAACGGCACCCCTCGGGCCCGGTGACACCACCCCCCAGGTCATCCCTTCGACAGGGGGGAACAGTCATGCCGGGCCCGGAGGCCAGCGGCCCTCTTGCAGGACCGCGAAGAAGATAACGGGGGTGCGCCAGGGGCCTGCGGCGGCACGGGACCGCGGGGATGGGCTGCGTGCGTGGGGCCCGTGGGCAGTGGGAGGGGCGCAGGCCGAAACGGGTACGCGGGCCGGGGGCAGCGGGGCCGGGGCGGATAACCTTGGGCTCATGGCCGAGTCCTCTGAGTTCGGAGCGGACCTTTCGGACTTCCGCAGCAGGGTCGAGGAACTGCGGTCGGCACGCTCGCTGCCCCCGGAAGAGCAGACCGCTGCCCTCGACGCCGCCCTCTTCGAGCTCCAGCACGTCGCCGAAGTGCTGTGGCCCCGCTACGAGGAGCTCGCCGCGGAGGCTCGCCGCAACGGCGGGCGGCGCGACGAGCCGGAGTTGCGGCTGCTGCGCGGCCTGTTCCAGCGGCTGCCGCTGCCGGTCGCGCTGCTGGACCACACGACCGTCGTGCGGCGGCTCAACGTCGCCGCAACCGAGCTCTTCGGGATGCGCATGGGCTACGCCACCGGGCGCGCCCTGACCGGACTGCTCGCCCACGACGGCCGCCCCGCCTTCCGCTCCCAAGTGGCCGCCGTGGCCCGCGGCGAGGGCGACCGGAGCCTGGAGGTGCGGCTGCTGCAGGAGGAGGGCGCCAAGCCCCGGCCGGGCGGGGCCCTGCGGGTCACGCTCACGGCGCTGCGGCCGCCGGGCGAGCCGCGCCCTGCCGTGCTCGCCGTCTTCCAGGACGCGGAGGGCACCCGCCGCGCCGCCGCCGCAGCCGGGCGCGCGGTCCGCCCGGCCGCCGCGGGCGCGGCCGGCCACCCCGGCGGACACGGGCCGCGCGTGTCCAAGGCGCCCCGCCCCGACCTGGCCGAAGTGTCCCGGAACGCCGAGCTGATGGACCTGATGGACGACATGACGAGCGAGCTGCTGCGCGCCGAACCGGTCGGCCGCGAGGCCGTACTGGACGGAGCGGCGCGGCTGCTGCACGGCCGCTTCGCCGAGTGGGTGGTCGCCGACCTCGCCGAGGGGCGGAGCGGGGACGAGTACGGCGGCTGGCCGCTGCGCCGTATCGCGGTGCTCGGACCCGACCCCCAGCAGGCGGCGTCCCTCAGGGCCCAGGACCCGGCCGACTGCCCGCTGGTGGTGGACGCGGTCCGGAACGGCGTCTCGGCCCTGCGCGTCCGGCCCGACGACCCGGACGCCTTCGGCCACGACGCGTCCGGGGCCTCCGTACTGGTACGGGCCCAGGTCACGTCGCTGCTGTGCGTGCCGCTGTGCGTGCCGCCCTCCCACGGGGAAACGGCCCCCGCGCTGGGCGCACTCACCCTCTTCCGTACGGGCTGGCGGCGCGCGTTCGAAATGGCGGAGGCGGGCGTCGTCGACCGCATGTCCCGCCATCTGGCGATGGCCCTGCGCCAGGCGGGCCTCCAGGCCCCGCCGACCGACTGACGACCGGCTGACGACCTGGCGACCGACCGACGGCCCGGCGACCTGGTGACCGACGCGGTCCCTCGTCAATCGTCAGCTCGCGTCGGCCATCACCTGGTCGCACAGTGCCGCGCACGTACGGCTGATGAGCCGGGAGACGTGCATCTGGGAGATGCCGAGCTGCTCGGCTATCCGGCTCTGCGTCATGTCGCAGAAGAAGCGCATGTAGAGGATCTGCCGCTCGCGCTCGGGCAGACTGCTGAGCTTCGGCTTGAGGGCCTCGCGGTCGACGACCCGGTCGTAGCCCGACTCCTGGTCTCCGAGGGTGTCGACGAGGGCGTAACCGTCCTCGGAGCCCGGCAGTTCGGCGTCGAGCGAGAGCGGGGTGTAGCTGTCCAGGGCCTCCAGACCGATCCGGACCTCCTGCTCGGTCATGCCGGTGTGGTCGGCGATCTCCTGGACGGTGGGGCCGCGCCCGTCGAGCGAGTGGGACAGCTCGCGGTGGGCGGCCCGTACGCGATTGCGCAGCTCCTGGACCCGGCGGGGCACGTGCAGGCCCCACATGTGGTCGCGGAAGTGGCGCTTGACCTCGCCGACGACCGTCGGCACGGCGAAGCTCTCGAATGCGGTGCCGCGGGCCGGGTCGTAGCGGATCACGGCCTTCACCAGCCCGAGGGCGGCCACCTGCTCGAGGTCCTCGAGGGACTCTCCGCGGTTGCGGAACTGCCGGGCCAGCCGCTCGGCCATGGGGATCCACGCCTGCACGACCTGTTGCCGCAGGGCCTCCTTCTCGGGCCCGTCGGGGAGGTGGGCGAGCTCCTGGAATTCGGCGGTGGTGTCGGGGGCGTCGTCATGCGGGTGCTTCGCTGAGGGGCGCCTGGTGGCCTGAGCCTTGCCCCGTGCTCGTACGGTCGTCATGAGGAACAGCTCCCAGTACGGCGTTCTGTTCACCGCAGGAGCGAAGAATGCGCCCGGGACGGGCCAGGGACACCCGGGGCGGGCGCTATTGCTCCCGCGGGGCGTGCCTTCGGTCCGAAGCACGATTTTCGCTTGCCCGGCCGGTTGGGGCGTAAACGCGGCAGCCGGGGGACTAACTCCACGGTAGCCACGGGGGGCGGCGGACGCATCCGGACGGGTGATTCCGCAGGCCCGCCGCCCGCGCGGGAGGTTCCCGTGCGGGCTACCGGTGACGACGAGCACGTCGGCCAGGTGCCGTGGACCGACGGACCGGGCGTCGGCGCGGTGCGCCCGGCGAGGCGCTCCGGGCGGTTCAGGACTCAGGCCGGCCAGGTGCCGGTGAGGCGGCGCATGCCGGTGGCCTCGCCGCGTTTGACGGTCGCGCGGACGCCTGCCGTGATGGCGCCCTGGAGGGCGGCCGCCGGCAGCACCTCACGCCAGGTGGCGTCCTCGTCCGTGGGGGCGGGAGCCTTGTCCTGGCCCGGGAGCAGCCTCCACACGCGCTTGAAGATCGCGCCGGCGATCATGCCGCCGAGGATCCCGGACACCATGGCCAGCACCTTGTAGATCGCTTTCGCCACGGCTCACCACCTCCTGTCATGGGCGGGTCGCGCGGGCCCGGCCGCGGCCGGGCCGGCTCCGGCGGCTCGTTCGGCGGGCGCGCATGCCGCGCGTGGCCAGCACCGCGGCGAGCACCAGCAGGCCGCCGATGAGGCCGGCCGGGACCGGGCGCCGCCGTCCGGTCTCCGCGGCCTTCGACGCGGCCGACCAGATCTGCTCCGGGGTCCTGTCGTGGACCACATGGGCGGCGTGGGACGTCCTGTCCTGCACGGCGTGGCGGGCGTGGGACGTCCTGTCCTGCACGGCGTGGGCGGCGTGGGACGTCCTGTCCTGCACGGCGTGGGCCGTGTGGGCGGTCCTGTCCTGGACCGCGTGCCGGGCGTGGGACGCGGTGTCGCGCGCGTGCTGCCTGGCCTCGGCGGCCCGGGCCTGTACGCGCTCCCTGACCTCCGCGGCCTTGTGCTGCGCCCTGCCCTTCACATCGGCCTTGGCCGCGAGCTCCTCGACCGTCGTGCCCAGCCGCTCGCGGGCCTGTGCGACCTGTCCGCGCAGCTCCTCGGGGTTGCTGCTCATCGGTGTGCCCTCTCCTTGATCTCTTCGACGTCGGTCCTGACCCCGCTGATGGCCTGCTCCGGCTTGAGCGGCGCGGCCTTACGGGTCTGCCTCCTGCCCAGCAGTGCGAGAACGGCCGCGAGCACGAACAGCACGCCGGTCACGATCAGCGCGGCCGCCCAGACGGGCAGGGCCAGCGCGATGGCCGCGATGCCCGTGGCGGCCAGCGCCTGCAGTCCGATCAGGGCCATGATCCCGGCCCCGCCGAAGAACCCACCGCCGAGTCCGGCCCGCTTGCCCTTGCTCACCATCTCCGCCTGGGCGAGTCGGAGTTCGCTGCGCACGAGGTCGGACAGTTGCTCCGAGGCCTGCTTGACGAGCACGCCCACAGACTTGTCGTCGGGTGTGGCGGCGCGGTGTCCGTAGGTATCCGCGGGGGTGGGGGTTCTCGTATCAGCAAGTGCTCCCGAGGCCCCCGTATCAGGAGGGGTTGCGGTTTCCGCGCGCGTGGTGCTTCCGGTGCTTCCGGTGCGCTCCGAGGTGTCGGTCACGTGTCCTCACCTCCCTCTTCAGGCGTGAACGGTGGGGCTGTGACCAGCCCTGCCGGCGGCGTCAGCAGCAATTCCTCGTACCGGCCCAGTGCGAGAACGACACCGAGCATCACGATCGGCATGAGTAGGGCGAGCAACAACGCCATGGGCCCTGTCCCTTCCCTGAGCGCCCGCGCGCGCTCTGGAAGAACGCCGCGGACTCAGGACCGAGTGACCGCGCTCGACGTCACCAAACGTCCGGAATATCCAGGGCGTGGGCCCAGACATGGCCCGAAGCACGGCTCGCGCATGGCCCAGGCATGGCTTGGGCCCGGGATCCCTGAAGTCCCGGGCCCAAAGCCTCTCTTCTCCCCAACTCACGGCCGCTCGGCCGACGTCCGGGTCCCCGTCCCGGCCGACTCCAAACACCCCCGGGGACGTTTGTTCCCCCCAGCTCTTTCCTCGGCCCTTCCCGCCACCGCTCCGGCCGCTCAGCTGCAGGTCCTGGCCCTGGCGCCGTCCCGCGTCCGGCCTGCCGCCACGGACCGGTCCGGGTGCCTGCGCAGATACTCCGCCTCCAGCTCCGCCATCCGGGACGTGTGCCTCTCCAGTGCGTCCTCCGACCCGTAGAGCAGCGTCTCGTGGCGGGTGCGGTGGATGGTCTCGAGTTCCTTGATCAGGTGTGGTTCGTCGAGCGCAGCCGCGTCGATGCCGCCGCCCCGCCGTCCGGGGTCGCCCATGAGGCCACTCCCTTCCGTCACCTGCGTGACCGGGCCGGCCACGCAGCGCAGCCGTGTTGCTGTCCGCTCGACGGGTACCCGCTCGGCATGACCGACACGGATCCGCACGGGATCCGGACGGATCAGTACGACGGATCAGTACGGAGGACGCCATGGAGCGAGGCAACCGGCTCAATGTGCACAAGGACGACGAGATGAAGCACGAACTCCAGGGTCTGCTTCGCTCCGGCCACCCCACCAGGTCCGAGGAATGGCACGACCCCGAGCCCGCCGCGGACGACGACCCGGAGGTCGCCGCCGGCCGGGTCGCGGGTCTCGGCTCCCCCGGCGACGCCGAAGCGCTCCGCTACGAACTGGCCCGGTACTTCGCCCGCACCCCGTTCCCGGCCAAGCGGCGGGAACTGGTGCGCACCCTGCAGGAGCGGAACGCCCCGGACCGGCTGGTCGAGATCGTGGGCGGTCTGCCGCCCCAGGACACGTACAGCAACGTGCAGGAGGTGGTGACGGCGCTCGGCCGCTCCACGCGCGCGTAGGCGTGGGCAAGCGCGTAGGCAGGCACATCGTGCAGTGGAGCGACGGGGACGCATGGCGCACCGAGAGTCGGGTACAGCGTGCTGCGGGACCCACGTATGCACGGATGAGAGAAGGCGAACAGCGATGGCACGGTACGTGAGGGACGTCATGACTCCCGCCGTGACCGCCGTACGTCCCGATGCGTCGCTCGTCGAGGCGGCACAGCTGATGCGGGAGCAGGACATCGGGGACGTACTCGTCGCCCAGGACGGCAGGCTGCTCGGCATGCTCACGGACCGGGACATCACCCTGCGAGCCGTGGCGGACGGCGTGGATCCGCTGACGGTGAGCGCCCAGTCCGTCTGCACGCCGGAGCCGGTGACGGTCCGACCCGACGACTCGGTGACGACGGCGGTGGCGCTGATGCGGACGCATGCGATCCGGCGGCTCCCCGTCGTCCAGGACGGCGCGCCGATGGGCGTGGTGAGCATCGGGGACTTGGCGCAGGAGCAGGACCCGGACTCGGCACTCGCGGACATCAGCCGGGCGTCGCCGGACAGCTGGCCGGGCTGACGGGCACGTCGTCCGGCCGGCACACGGACCGGCAGAGGAGGCACAGGCTGATACGGCATGCGCTGAAACGGAGCGGGCTCCGCCGATGGCTGAGCGCGCGGGACCGGTCCCTCTTCCATATGGTGGCGTCCCGTCACTGGCCCGGCGCCGAGGGCGTGCTGCCGCGGCTGAGCCGGAGCGCCGACCACGGGCGGCTGTGGTTCGGCATCGCAGGTGTCATGTGGGCGGTCGGCAACCCGCGCGGGCGACGCGCGGCGGCGCGCGGTGTCGCTTCGCTGGCGCTCGCCTCGGCCACGGTCAACACCGTGCTGAAAGGATCCATAGGCCGGGCCCGCCCGGTTGCGCACGCCGTGCCGCTGGTGCGGCGGCTGGCCCGCCACCCGATCACCACCTCCTTCCCTTCGGGCCACTCGGCCTCGGCTGCCGCCTTCACCGTGGGAGCGGCCCTCGAGTCGCGCCGCTGGGGCGCCGCGCTGGCACCGGTCGCGGCCTCCGTCGCGTTCTCCCGCGTATACACGGGCGTCCACTATCCGAGCGATGTGGTGGTGGGGGCAGCGCTGGGCGCGGGCGCGGCGTTCGCGGTGCGCGGGCTCGTACCGACGCGCACTCAACTGCCGCCGCCCGCCCGGCCGCGCGCGGACGCGCCCGCGCTGCCCGGCGGGGACGGGCTGATCGTGGTCGTCAATCCCGCCTCGGGTGCGCCGCCCACCCTGGCCGACCCCGTGCGGCAGCTGCGGACCGCCCTGCCCGAGGCGGAAGTGGTGCTGTACGAGGAGGATGCCGGGCCGCTGCCGAAGGTGCTGGAGGAGGCGGCGGAGGACGCACTGCGGCGGGCCGGCGCGCTGGGCGTCTGCGGCGGCGACGGCACGGTGAACGCGGCGGCGGGCGTGGCGCTGCGCTACGGCGTGCCGCTCGCGGTGCTGCCGGGCGGCACGTTCAACCACTTCGCCGCCGACCTCGGGGTGGAGACCGTCCAGGACACGTGCCGCGCGGTGGCGGCGGGCACCGCGGTGCGGGTGGACGTGGGCCGGGTGTCCCCGGTGGCGGGTCCCCCGGCCGAACCGGTCCACTTCCTCAACACCTTCAGCATCGGCTCGTATCCGGAGCTCGTGCGGGTGCGGGAGCGCTGGTCGCCCCGGCTGGGCGGGCCGCTCGCGGGACTGCTGGGGGCGGTGCACGTGCTGCGCACGTCGCGGCCGGTCACGGCGGTGGTGAACGGGCGGCCGCGGTCGCTGTGGCTGCTGTTCGCGGGCAACGGCGCCTACCGCAGCGTCGGTCTGGCCCCGGTGCGGCGCTACGACCTTGCGGACGGGCTGCTCGACGTCCGGATCGCGCGGGCCGGGCGCTTCGCCCGTACGTGGCTGCTCGCGGCGGCGGTGACGGGAGTGCACCGGCGCTCCCCCTTCTACGCGGCGGTCCGCGCTCGGCGCCTGCGGGTCTCCGGGCTGCCGGAGGGCACGGACATGGCCTACGACGGAGAGGTGGCGCCCGCGCCTCCGGCGTTCCTCATCCACAAAGCCGAAGAGGCACTGACGGTGTACCGCCCCACACAGGACCCTTGACCAGTATGTGATACGCCTCTCTCGCCATACGAGATCGAGGCGTAGGCTGCGGATACCTGCCGCCGCACGGTCGAGAGAGGGGATCCGCCATGCCGGAGAAGGCACCCGAGAGGTCTGTCGACAGGGCGCTGGACGGGTCGCGCGCCGGCGAGGCACCGGGCAAGGCCGCCGTCTACACCCACGGGCACCACGAGTCGGTGCTCCGCTCGCACAGCTGGCGGACGGCCGCCAACTCGGCCGCCTACCTCATCGGCGAGCTCCGCCCGGGCCTCGACCTGCTGGACGTGGGCTGCGGCCCCGGCACGATCACCGCGGACCTGGCCGCCCTGCTCGCGCCCGGCCACGTCACGGCGGTCGACGTGGCACCCGGCATCCTGGACCAGGCGCGCCGGGCGGCCGCCGAACGCGGCTTGGACAACGTCGACTTCGCGGTCGCCGACGTCCACGGCCTGGACT
Organism: Streptomyces sp. 8N616; assembly: GCF_052246385.1. Classification (NCBI taxonomy): domain Bacteria; kingdom Bacillati; phylum Actinomycetota; class Actinomycetes; order Kitasatosporales; family Streptomycetaceae; genus Streptomyces; species Streptomyces sp. 8N616. The sequence goes on from NZ_JBQQBY010000020.1 coordinate 7,957, forward strand.
TCCCCGACGACTCCTTCGACGTCGTCCACGCCCACCAGGTGCTCCAGCACGTCGGCGACCCGGTGCGCGCACTGCGCGAGATGCGGCGCGTGTGCCGGCCCGGCGGCGTCGTGGCGGCGCGTGACTCCGACTACGCGGCGATGACGTGGTACCCGTCCGTGCCGGGCCTTGACGACTGGCTGGAGCTGTACCGGCGGGTGGCGCGCGCCAACGGCGGCGAGCCGGACGCCGGCCGGCGCCTCACGTCCTGGGCCCGCCGGGCGGGCTTCACCGACGTGACGGCGACTGCCGCAACCTGGTGCTACGCGGCGCCCGAGGAGCGCGCCTGGTGGAGCGGCCTGTGGGCGGACCGTACGACCGAATCGCTCTATGCGCGCCGCGCGGTGGACGGCGGCCACGCCACCGGGGCGGACCTGCGGCGGATCGCGGACGCGTGGCGGGAGTGGGGACGGAGGGACGACGGCTGGTTCGCCGTTCTGCACGGCGAGGTCCTGTGCCGCACCGCGACCGCAACCCGCGTACCGTGGATCCCCCGGACGGCCTAGGCTCGTTGTATGGAGATCCTCGGTACTTCACTGCGCGTGTGCGTCGATGACCTCGAGTCCGCTGTCGGTGTCTACGAGCGCCTGACGGGCAGCCAGGCGCTGCGCTTCGAGCGCGGCGGTGTCTCCGTCGCGGCGGTCGGCGCCTTCCTGCTGATGAGCGGCCCCCAGGCCGAGCTCGACATTCTGCGGAAGGTCACGGCCACCATCGCCGTGAAGGACGTGGACGAGGCGTACGCCGTGCTGACCGAGGTGGGTGCCCAGATCATCGCGGGCCCCGTGCCGACCCCGGTGGGCCGCAACCTGCTGGCCCGTCACCCGGACGGATCGGTCTTCGAGTACGTCGACCGTGGCGGGTCCGCGGCCCTATGCGGGCAAAAGACCGAAAACCCCCCACGGGCCCACCGCTGGTCACGTCCCGTCACGTCACCAGCAGGACGATCTTTCCCCGCGTGCGGCCTTCCTGGCTGAGCCGGAACGCCTCGGCGACCTCCGCGAGCGGAAGCTCCTTGTCGACATGGACGGTGAGCTTCCCGGCGTCGGCGAGCTCGCCGAGCGCGGTCAGATCGGCGCTGTCCGGGCGGACGAAGAGGTAGCGGCCGCCCTGCTCCGTGATCCCGGGGTCGATGATGGACACCACCCGGGACGGGGTCTTCGCGAGCTCCAGGGACGCGGGGATGGCGTCGTCGCCGACGAAGTCGAAGGCCGCGTCGACCCCTTCGGGAGCCAGCGCCCGCACCCGGTCGACGAGCCCCTCCCCGTACGTCACAGGCTCCGCGCCCAAAGAGCGCAGATAGCCGTGCTTGGGTTCGCTCGCCGTGCCGATCACACGTGCCCCCCGCGCTGCCGCGATCTGCACGGTGAGTGAACCGACGCCGCCCGCGGCCGCGTTCACCAGGACCGTATCGCCCCTGCCGACGCCGGCTGCGCTCAGCGACTGGTACGCGGTGAGCCCGGCCAGCGGCAGGCCCGCGGCCTGCTGCCAGCTGAGCGAGGCGGGCTTGCGCGCGAGGGTGCGGACGGGCGCGGGCACCAGCTCGGCGTACGTGCCGTGCTGCACGACGTCCTGCCGGTTGTAGCCGATCACCTCGTCCCCCGGCGCGAACTCGGTGACGGACGGGCCGGCGCGCTCCACCACACCGGCCAGGTCCCAGCCGGGGATCAGTGGGAAGTGGACGTACATGATCTGGTCGAGGTAGCCGGCCGCGACCTTCCAGTCCACCGGGTTGACCCCGGCGGCCTTGGTGCGGACGAGCACGGTGTCCGGGCCGACCTTGGGCTCCGGCTGGACGGTGATCTGCGGGGTTTCGCCGTAGGCGCTGATCGTGACTGCCTTCATGCCCGCTGGAACGGCGGGCCGGAACCGATCATTCCCGATCCGCCGCTTCTGGCGGAACGTCATCCGTGTGGCCGCATGCGGTAGTCGTACCGCCGCGGCAGCGGGTGCGCGGCGCGGGCGCGGGCCCGTACGTCCTCGGTCACCGGACCGCCGCCCGCCATCAGCTGCTCCGCGACGGCGTACCAGGTCCGCTCCAGCGTCTCCTCGCCCTCCCGCAGGTCGTCGACCTCGAAGCCGGCGTCGAACACCGCCCGCGCGGCCTGCGCGTCGCCCTGCGCGAGCAGAACCTGCGCCTGGAGCAGCCGGAACCGGCCGCGGTCGCGGACGGAGGGGCGGAGCGCTTCGAGGACGGCCGCCGCGTCGTCCGCGCGTCCCGCGGCCAGCAGGGCAGGAATTGCCTCGCGGGCGAGCGCCGTGTGGAAGTGCTTCCCGTACCGGGCGTCCCACGCCGACTTCACCGCCTCGGTGAAGGCCCGGTGGTACAGATCGGCGGCCCGCCCGGTCTCACCGGCCTCCGCCTCCGCGACCGCCAGGCAGCGCAGCACCCAGGGAGCCCCGGAGTCCGAGCCCCAGCTGCGCAGCGAACGCTCCCAGCTGCGCACGGCCTGCGAGCGGTCGCCCGCGTGCCACTGGGCGACCCCCAGGTGGTAGTCGCTGTCGGCGGTCGGCGCCGAGGCCTCGAGGAGAGCCCGCCAGTGGGGGCCGACGAGGCTGGGCCCCGGGATGTGGGAACCGGGGAGGTCGTGGTACTCGCCGGTGTGGAGCAGTTCCAGCCAGGGCCGCTGCTCGTCGCCGAGGCCGGCCTCGTCGAACGGCGTCCCCGGCAACTCGTAGTGCCCGCGTACGACTTCGAGCGCGCCCCAGCCCGAGCCCGTCGCCAGGATCTCCTTCGGTTCGGCGTCGGCGGACGGCAGCCAGGCGGCGTAGGCTGCGTCCACGGCGGCGCGCGGCAGGGCCGCTTCGAGGCGGGCCTCCGTCTCCGCGCGGGCCGCCGCCCAGTCCGCGCCGTGCACGGCCGCCGGGTCGGCGGACAGCGGGCCGTACGCCTCCAGCCAGGCGAAGTCCGCGCCCGGCTCCAGCCGTACGTGCTCCAGCTGGGTGCGGGCGAGCCGGCTGGCAGCAGGCCGCCGGACTCGGGGCTGTCCACGGCGGGCATCACGGAGGGGTCCGGTCCGAGTTCCCGGGGTGCCGGAAGTCCGCCGAGCCGTCGATCGCGGCGAGCCGGTACCGGCCGATGCGGCGGAGCACGGGGGACGCGCGGCGTTTTCGGGCGAGGGAGGGAGCGGGCCCCGGCCGTCCTCTCAGGACGGCGTGCGCCGACCGGCGGAGTCGTCGGCGTCGTTCCCGTTGGCCGCGTCGGCCGACGGGCCCGTGCGGCCGCTGGACTGATCAACTGTCATCTCAGCCGTGATGGCCCAGCGTTCATGGTCCCGCCACGCGCCCGCGATGAACAGGAAGTCCGGCGAGTAGCCCTCGAGCCGGAAGCCGAGCCGCTGCACGAGCTTTCGTGACGCCTCGTTGCCCGGCTGGATGTTCGCCTCCAGCCGGTGCAGGCCCAGCCGCTCGAACGCGTACCGCACGGCGAGCCCGAGACCCTCGGTCATGTAGCCGCGCCGGGCCGCGTGCGCGAAGACCCCGTAGCCCACAGCACCGCACTGGAAGCCGCCCCGGACGATGTTGTTGATCGCGATGCCCGCCACGATCCGCCCGGTGTCCCGCTCGCAGACCGCATAGCCCTCGGCGCCGGGGGTGCGGAACTTGGCGGACCACCGCTCGAACTCCTCGGCGGTGGATGGCAGAAACACCCACGGGTGATGCAGCCCGGCGCTCTCCCGCACCCGTGCGGTGAACTCCTCCTGGTCTCCCCGCTCGATGTGCCGGATGGCCACGCGAGGCCCTGCTGCGAGATGGACGGCGTCGAACGGCACCGGTCCATCGTACGAATCGGGGGCGCAGGACGCACGGCGAGCGGATCGGAACGCTCCCGCCCGCGTGCCCGCTCCCTACGGGGACGGCGGTTGCTCCGTACGGACGAGGGGATCCGTAGGCGCGACCGCAGCGGTCGGGCTGAGGCGTACGGCGCAGGCTGCCGCGTACTCGTGCCGATCCACGAGGTCTTCGGGCCGCTCCGCAGGCATGACGGGCACGTCGCGTGAGGTTGGCAGGGGCACATCGGCGAGGGTCCAGCCGGGCGGCTGCACCGGTTCAGGACCCGCCCCGACAAGGGTGATGGACGGGTCCTCGGCGAGGCCCGTACCGGTGCCCTTGAGGTAGGCCTCCTTGCGGGTCCAGCAGCGGGCGAAGGCCGCTGGACGTTCGGCGTCCGGCAGGGCGGCGAGTTCGGCGCGCTCGGCCGGGTGCAGAGTGGTGGCGACTTCGGTCACCGTCCTCGCGGACGGCACCTTCTCGACGTCGATGCCGACAGCGGTGTCCGCGAAGGCGAGCAGCACGAGGTCCCCGGAGTGGGAGAGGGAGAAGTGCAGCGGCGCGCCGGGCAGGGCGGGGCGGCCGTGCGGGCCGCCGCAGCCCGGGCACGGCTCCCGTACGAACTCGACGGCTGCCGGGGCGAGGCCGAGATACGCGGCGAGCAGCCGCCGCAGCGCCACATGCGCGACCCGGTACCGGTCGCGGTCCACCGGGCGCACGAACGCCGCCGCCCGCGCCCGCTCCCCCTCGTCCAGCAGGTGCTCCTCGGCAGCGGCGCGCTCCGTATGCGCGGACACGTCTGCCACCCACACGCGCGGCGCACCACCCGCCCAGGGTGCGGGCAGGGGGTCCGCCCAGTACCGGTGCGGCGCGGGTGTGCACCCGACGGCCGGTCCGTCGAACGGGCTGCCAACGGCGGTCATCGGTCGTCCTCCTGGGGGTGTTGCGCCGTGATTACAGTCAGGGGCGGGTGCGGTCAGTCCATGTGGCCATTCGTGATGGGTGATACGTGAGGTGTGATGCGTGATTCCCGATGCTGATTGATGACGGTACCGGTGATCGGTGACGTACGGCCGTGGCGGAACGCGGTTCAGGACCCGACGTGGCGAAGGTAGCGGAGGACGGCGAGAACCCGGCGGTGGCCGGTCTCGGACGGCGGGAGGCCGAGTTTCGCGAAGACGTTCGCGACGTGCTTCTCCACCGCCCGCTCCGAGACCACCAGCACCGCCGCGATCCCCGCGTTCGTACGCCCCTCCGCCATCAGCTCCAGGACCTCGCGCTCGCGTGGGGTGAGCAGGTCAAGTGCCGAGGTGCGGCGGCCCGCGCCGAGCAGTTGGGTGACCACGTCGGGGTCGAGGGCCGTGCCACCTGCGGCGACGCGGCTCAGTGCGTCCACGAACTCGTCGATGTCGACGACCCGTTCCTTGAGGAGATAGCCGACGCCCGCGGAGCTCTCGGCCAGCAGATCCGCGGCGAACCGCGTCTCCACGTACTGCGAGAAGATCAGCACTCCCACGTCCGGCGTCTCTCGCCGGATCGCGACCGCGGCCCGCAGCCCCTCGTCGGTCTGGCTCGGCGGCAGGCGGATGTCGATGACGGCGGCGTCGGGGCGGTGCTCGGCGACCGCGCTGTGCAGCGCGTCCGCGTCGCCGACCGCCGCGGCCACCTCCACACCGCGCAGGGCGAGAAGTTGCGCGAGGCCGTCCCGCAGAATCGCGGAGTCCTCGGCGATGACGACACGCATGCTCGGGCGCCCCCGTCGGTCTCGGTCTCGTAGTAACGGTTCTGATGCGTTGTGGCCGGGTGAGCAGGTCAGCAGGGCAGGACAACGGTGACCACCGTAGGCCCTCCGGGCGGGCTGTCGACGTCCAGCGATCCGTCGACCGTACGGACCCTGGCCAGCAGCCCGGCCAGCCCGCTCCCTCCCGCCGCTCCGGTTCCGGATCCGGTTCTTGCGCGGGCTCCCCCGCGCCCGTCGTCGGAGACCGTCACCCGCAGCAACCCGCCCTCGCGGCGTACGTCCACGGCGACTCGGCTCGCGCCGCTGTGCTTGACCGCGTTGGCGAGGAGCTCGGCCGCGCAGAAGTACGCGATGCTCTCGATCGCCGGGGACGGCCGCTCGCCGATGTCCGCCGTGACGGTCGCCGGCAGTGCGCTTCCCGCGGCGAGCGTCGCGAGGGCGCTGTCGAGGCCCTGGTCGAGTACGGGCGGGTGGATGCCGCGGACGAGGACGCGCAGGTCGGCGACGGCCTGTTTGGCGTTGTCGCGCGCCGTGTCCACGACCCGCAGCACTTCGGCACGGTCGGCGCCTGCCGCCACCAGCTCCCGGATCATCGTGAGGTGCATGCCGAGTCCGACCAGCCGGGCCTGGGTGCCGTCGTGCAGGTCGCGTTCGATCCGCCGGAGGGTCGCGGCCGCGTCGTCCACGGCCTGCGCCCGGGTCTCCTCAAGGGTGCGGATACGGTCCTGGGCGCGGCTCGGGCCGAGCAGTCCGCGCAGCAGCGTGCGGTGCGGGACGAGGGCGGCGCGCAGCAACCAGGGTGCGCAGAGCAGCAGTTGCAGCCCGAAGGCCGTCACCAGGACCAGCAGAGGACCGGAGCCCGCCTCGATCCCGGCGACGGAGATGCTGACGTGCCGGACGGTGCCGCCGGGCTCGTGGACGGTGGTGCTGTTCCAGTGGCGGGTGAGGGGGAGGGTGAGGAACAACAGGCCGTAGACGTATGCGACGAGCGCGGTCGCGAAGGCGAGCAGGGCCGTCGCGGGCGCCGCGACGAGCGCCCCGACCGCCCGCCAGCAGGCCGGGTCGCCGAGCACGGCGCGCCGCCAGCCGAACAGGCCCGGCTGCGTACGCGGTACGGGCGGCTCGACGCGCTCGCCCAACAGGCCGCGGACGAGGCCGCGGTGAGCCGCCGCGAGCCCGAGGGCGCCGCGCAGGGCCGCCGCTATCAGCCAGGGCCCGAGCGGAGTCACCGACAGCGCGCCCCCGACCAGCAGCCCGGCCGGGACCAGTACGGCCCCGGCCAGCGCGAACGGCAGCGCGATGACCGCGTACAGCAGCGCGGCCAGGCTGCGCGGAGTGAACGGGGCCGTGAGCAGGGCCTGGACGCGTCGCATGGTCCGCCGAGGATCCCAGATCAGGTTCCGAGGAGCCGGCGGGTGGCACGGTCCTGCAGTGCCGTGAGCCCGCGTATCAACGCCAGGGCGAGGATCTGGTGGGCGAGGGCCACGCAGGAGTGAATGAACCACGCGCCCACCAGGGTCGGGCCGCCCCAGGAGGAGTTGAACCGGTCGTCGGGTGTGAAGGGGTGGCCGAGGGCGAACGAGGCGTCCGGGCGCAGGAAGTAGAGATATCCGGCGTAGATCCCCCAGAGGGACAGGGCGACCGCGACGAAGGACACCAGGGCGGGCAGCCCGACGACGACGCTGTGAGCGATGACCCGCGCCGCGCCGGGCTCCCGCGCCGCGCCGGACTCTCGCTCGGGTCCCCGCCCGGCGCCCGGCCCGGGGCCGAAGCGGCTGATCACCCCCCGCTGCGCGCGGGCCGCCACCCCGCCCGCGCCGACCAGCGCCATGGGGACGGCGGCCACGGCGAGCGGCAGCCCCGCCGCGCCGCGGACCGTCATCCTCCGGACCCAGGCCCACGGTCCGGAGCGGAAGTCGGTGGACTCACGGGCTGGTCCTGCGTCGCGGCGCGGGCGCGAGGTGAGGGTGGTGCCGGCCATGCGTGCCTCCTGGCGCATCAGCGATCCCGCCCCGCGGGATCTCGTACGTCCAGGCTCCCGGCTGCGCCGGCGCGGATCGATGGGGGCAGTACGGAACCTCGGGGTTCGGTTTACCCCACCCCCCTGGCCACGGCCGACCGCCCCTGCCGCCCCCGGATCCCGGCCGCAGCCGGTCGCAGCCGGCCTCTCCAGTCGCCCCGGTCACCCATACGTCACTTGGTGAGCTCCAGCGTCGGTACGTCCGGCGCGTCGATGCCGAAGGTCCGGGCGTAGAGGGAGAGTTCGGCCTCCAGCGCCCGGATCATCGTCTCCGCTCTGCGGAACCCGTGGCCCTCCCCCTCGAAGGTGACGTACGCGTGCGGGACGCCGCGCCCGGCCATCTCCGCGACGAACCGCTCGCACTGCGAGGGCGGGCAGATCACGTCGTCCAGCCCCTGAAGGAGCAGGAAGGACGCCGTGATCCGGTCGGCGTGACGCAGCGGCGAGCGGTGGCGGTAGCGGCCCGGCACTTCGGACGGCGAGCCGATCAGGCTCTCGAGATAGCGCGACTCGAAGTCGTGCGTGCCGTCTTCCGCGGCCCAGCTCAGCGGATCCAGGACGGGGTAGATGACCGTGCCGCAGGCGTAGACATCCGTGGTGGCGAGGGAGGCCGCCGCCGTCCAGCCGCCCGCGCTGGCGCCGCGGATGGCCAGCCGCGCGGGGTCCGCCGTGCCTTCCTCGGCCAGCACCCCGGCGACGGCCGCGCAGTCCTCGACGTCCACCACACCCCACTGCTCGCGCAGCCGGTTGCGGTACTCCCGCCCGTATCCCGTCGAGCCGCCGTAGTTGACCTCCGCCACGCCGATGCCGCGAGAGGTGAAGTAGGCGATCTCCAGGTCGAGTACGAGCGGTGCGTGGTCCGTCGGGCCGCCGTGTGCCCACACCACGTACGGCGGGAGCTCGCCCGCCGGGGCGGTGTGGTCCGGGCTGTGCGGAGGGTAGATGTGGGCGTGGACCTTCCGGCCGCCTGGACCGCTGAAGGTCCGTATATGCGGCTCGGGGTAGTACGCCGGGTCGACCGGATGGACGTGCTCCGCGCCGATCACGCGGGTGCGGCCCGCGGCGGTGTCGAGCTCCACCACCTCGTACCCGCTCCGGGGGCTGGCGGCGACCCCGACGACCCGGGAGCCCTGCACGGCCAGGCTCGGCGCCCATGCCGTCCACGGCCCCGCCGCGTCGGTGAGTTCACCGGTCTCGGGGTCGAGGACGCCCAGCGCCGTGGTGCCGCGGCCGTGCACGACGGCGATCAGGCCGGTGGGCAGCGGGGCGAACCAGCGGGAGCCGATCCGCCACAGCGGTCCGCCGAACTCCTCGGCCCGCGGGCACAGGGCGGTGGCCCGCCCGCCCTCGAGGGGGATGCGGTAGAGGTTCCACCAGCCGCTGCGGTCGCTCGCGACGAGCAGTTCGCCGTCGGGCGTCCACTCGGCCTGGGCGATGGACTCGACGGCGCCGCCGACGACCGGGCGGACGCGCGTGAGCCTGCCGTCCTGCGTGACATCCGCGAGGTTCACCACCGTCCCGTCCCACGGCATCCCGGGGTGGTCCCAGGCGATCCAGGCCGCCCGCCGCCCGTCCGGGGACAGCTTCGGTCCTGTGACGAAACGGTTCCGTTCGTCGGTCAGCTCACGGACTGCGGTGCGGTCCTCCGCCGCCGACCCGTCGAGCGGGACGGCCACGATGACCCGGCGTACGTCGGTGGGCGTCTCGCCGGTGAACTCCTCCAGCACGCACCACACTTCGCCCCGCTCGAGGTCGATCCGCGGATCGGCCCAGCGCAGCCCGCCGCCGAGCGCCGAGAGGGGTGTGAGCGGCCGCGGCTCCGCAGCACCGTGCGCGCCCGGCCCGGCGCCCGGCCCGGCATCCGCCCCGGCGCCCGGCCAGGCGTCCGGCTCGAACACGTACAGCCGCTGGTCGGCGAAGTTCACGAAGACGGCGATCGGGCCGCCCTCCGCCCGGGGCACCGCGGCCCACGGCTGCCCGCCGTACTCGATGACCCTGCTGCGGACGTTCCAGGGCGCGGGCAGCAGCGACTGCTCGGTGCCGTCGGCGCGACGCCGGACCAGCGCTCTCCGTCCGCCCTCGGAGGGCCTCGGCCCGGTCCACCACACCTCCTCCCCGACCGCACCCACGAACTCCGGCCTCCCGTCGTGGGAGGCGGCCAGGGCCGCGCCGATCGGCGACTTCCAGGCGCCGTACGGGGCCGTGGACACCATTCGTCATGCCTCCTGCGATGTGCTGCTGTTCAGTGCGATGTGCCGCTGTTCTTGAGGAAGTGGTCGAGCACCCGGACGCCGAAGTGGAGTGCCTCGACCGGGACCCGCTCGTCGACCCCGTGGAAGAGCGCTCCGTAATCGAACCCCTCGGGGAGCTTCAGCGGCGAGAAGCCGTAGCCGGTGATGCCGAGCCGGGAGAACTGCTTGGCGTCCGTGCCGCCCGCTATGCAGTACGGCACGGCCTTGCTCCCGGGGTCGAACAGCTCGACGGCATCGCGCATGGCCCGGTACGCGGGCGAGTCGACGGGCGCCTGCAGCGGTACCTCCCTGTGGTGGAACTCCCAGTCCACGTCCGGCCCCGTGAGCCGGTCGAGCGTCGCCCGGAACTCCTCCTCGCCGCCCGGGAGGATGCGGCCGTCGACGAAGGCCGTAGCGCTGCCGGGGATCACGTTCACCTTGTAACCGGCGTCCAGCATCGTCGGGTTCGCGCTGTTGCGCACGGTGGGCTCGACGAGCTTGCCCGCAGGCCCCAGCCCCGCGATCAGCGCGTCGACCTCGCGCGCCAGGTCGCCGGGGCCGGCTGCGGACAGGTCCGCCTCGATGCCGTGCAGCTCGGCGAGTTCGGCCAGCGCGGCCCGTACGGTCGGGGTGAGCCGGACCGGCCACTCGTGCTCGCCGATCCGGGCGACCGCGGCGGCCAGCCTGCTCACCGCGTTGGCACGGTTGACCTTGGACCCGTGGCCCGCTCTGCCGTGCGCCGTCAGCTTGAGCCAGCCCGTGCCCCGCTCGCCGGCCCCGATCGGGTAGAGCCGCAGGCCGGAGGCGTGGACGGTGAAGGCCCCGGACTCGCTGATCCCTTCCGTGCAGCCCTCGAACAGCTCCCGGTGGCTGTCGGCGAGAAAGCCGGAGCCGTACGCCGCGCTGTCCTCCTCGTCGGCGGTGAAGGCCAGCACAATGTCGCGGCGCGGCCGACAGCGTTCATTTCTCTTGGCGGAGCGCGCCCAGGCCCGGACGACCGCCAGGATCATCGCGTCCATGTTCTTCATGTCGATCGCGCCGCGGCCCCACACGACGCCGTCCCGGACCTCTCCCGAGAAGGGGTGCACGCTCCAGTCCGCGGGTTCGGCGGGCACGACGTCCAGGTGACCGTGGACCAGCAGCGCGTCCTCACCCGGGTCCGTGCCCTCGATCCGCGCCACCACGTTCGTACGCCCGGGGGCGCGCTCGAGCAGCACCGGCTTCAGGCCCGCCTCGGCGAGCCGCTCCGCCACGTACTCGGCGGCGGGCCGCTCGGTGCAGTCGCCGCCGCCGCGGTTGGTCGTGTCGATCCTGATCAGCTCGGAGGTGAACCGCACCGCCTCGTCCAGGGCCTGGGCGTCGATCGCACTGCCCGGCAGCTCAGCCATACTGCTCCTCCACGGCGGACGAGACGACGGTCGTGACGGCCTTGAAGCAGCGGATGCCGTCGTACATGGTGTCCGAGCTGTACGCGACCCGGCGCTCGCCGCTGCTGACGACGCCTGGCACCACGGTGGCGGCCCCCGCCAGATGCTCGGCGTCGAACTCCACTTCCACCGTGAACGGCCCGTCCTCCACGGGCGCGCGCCGCACCGCGAGCACCGCCGCCTCCTTGGCGGCCGCCCGGATGTCCGCCGCCGTACGGGCCGGGGGGCGGCACACGGCGGCATACCGCGACACGTAGTCCTTCACGGCCACGGAGCGCGCCTCCGGTGCGTACCCCTGCGCGTCCTCGCAGGTGCGGTCGTCGCCGGTCACCAGCACCACCGGCACCCCGAACTCGGCCACCACCAGGGAGTTCAGCAGGCCCTCGCTCGCCCGCGCGCCGTTCACCCACACGCCGGTGATGGAGTTCGCGAGATAGGTGTGCGCCAGCACGCCCTCCGTGCCCGCGCCGGTGTGATAGCCGAGGAACGCGATGCCGTCGACGTCGCCATGCTGGACGCCCTCGACCATGCTGAGCGTCTTGTGCCGGCCGGTGAGCATCTGCGCGCGCTCGTCGAGCCGTTCGAGCAGCAGATTGCGCATGGTCCAGTGCGCCTCGTTGACCAGCACCTCGTCCGCACCGCCGTCGAAGAACCCGCCGATCGCCGCGTTCACATCGGACGTGAACATATGGCGGCAGCGCTGCCACTGCTCGCTGCCCGGGAGCACGTCGGCGGGCCACGTGACGCCCGTCGCGCCCTCCATGTCCGCACTGATGAGGATCTTCAAAAAGATCTCCCTTTTCCCCTGGTCAGACCCACCTTCCTGAGGCCTGATCTCAGTCGCCGACATCAGTTTCGTCGCAATCCAGCAGATCTCCAACGACATTCGGCGCTTCCTGCTGCGCCTTGATCGCTGCCCAGACATGGACCGCGGAACTCGTGTCGATGTGGGTGTGTGACCCACCCTGGCACAGGGGCCCGTCACCACCCGTGTCTTCCCGGGAACCGCTCGTGCGGGATGGCTGCCGAAGCAGGTGTCCGATCAGGACGGCGTCACCGTTGAAGCGCGCGCTCCATACCGGGGCCGGCGACGCCGGCGAGCTCTGCCAGGGCCGCGCGGGCCCGGCTCTGCCACTCAAGGTCGCCGAGGTTGGTGAACTCGTCCAGGGCATCGCGCAGACAGCCTGCGGCAGCGGGCTCGCCCAAGTGCTGCCGGGCCATGCCTTCGTGGAATGCCACCAGGGCCGCGACCCACCGATAGCCCTGAGCCGTAGGGATTCCCTTGCGCGCGCGTACCTGGGCGTCGACGGCCTCGGGCCAGCGTTGCTGTGCCGCGAGCGCCCGCCCCATGAGGTGGTTCGTATACGCCTGGAGCAGTGTCGACTGTTCCGCCGTGACCCGCCCCAGTATCTCCGTGAGCCCAAGCATCTCCTGGAACATGTTCATGGCCTCGTCATAACGTTCCATGGCGCACAAGGTCTGCCCGACCTGGGATCGCGAGGTGTAGTTCCCCATCGGCTCGTCCAGGCCGCTGAACAACGCCACGCCCTGCACGGCACACTCCAGTCCCTCTTCCGGGCGGTCGAGCATCTTCAGGCACATGGCGATGTACGTAAGCGCCCAGGCCTCCTCGGCCACGTTTCCGATTCGGCGGGCAAGCGCCAGGGCCTGTTGGTGCGTCGCCAGACTGGCCTCAGCAGCCCCCTCGGGGATCAGCTGGGCCCAGCCGAGGAAGTTCAGCAGGACAGCCTCGTCGTCCGCGTGGCCGAGCGCCCGGGCCGAGGCGGCACCGGAAGCGAACAGTTCCGCCCAGGGAACGCCCCGCGGGACCCGGTCGGAGTACCAGTGCATCGCGCGGGCGAACCGCACCAGTTCCAGGTGGAGCCCCAACTCGGCAGCCGACCGGGCGGCAGCGAGCCAGTGCTCCCGCTCACGCTCCAGCCAGACGTACGCGGCTGCGGACGATTCCATCCGGACCAGGACCAGGCCGCGGTCACTCCCGCCATCCTGCGGTGCCCCGGCCCCGGCGGACCCGGACGGGGGGTCTGCCGCCGGCAGGACCACGTCTTGTTCGGCGCCGGCCGCCGTCGCCATGATCAGTAGCCAGCGTGTCATCCGCTCCTCGATGCCGCGCACGTCGTCGGGGGACTCCTCGGCTTCGAGCCGTTCCCTGGCGAACAGCCGGAGCAGGTCGTGCAACCGGTATCGACCGGCCTGGCCGCCCACGTGGAGCAGACTGCTGTCGGTGAGCTCTTCGAAAGCGGTCTCGGCTTCCGCCTTGGGTATGCCCGTCACCACGGAGCCGAGCTGGACGCCGAATTCGGTGCCGGCGATCAGCGAGAGCCTGCGGAAGACCTGGCGGACCTCGGGGGCGAGTTGACGGTAGGCGAGGTGGAAGGCTGCCCGGATCTCGAGATCCCCCGCGGCCAGAACATTGAGTCTGTCCTCCTCGTCGGCAAGGCGCCCGGCCATATGGTGCAGGCTCCATCGTGGACGGACAGCCAGCCGGTTGCCGATGATGCGCAGGGCAAGGGGGAGGTGCCCGCACCGGTCGACGATCGCTAAGGCCGCTTCCGGCTCGGCGCTCACCCGCTCCTCGCCGACGATGCGGCTCAGCAGCTGCAGCCCCCCACCCTGCGGCAGCTGGTCGAGACTCACATGGCGCGCGTCCGTCAGTCCGACGAGGATCCGGCGGCTGGTCACGAGCACCGCCGCCGTCGGGTCGACAGGCAGCAAGGGGCGGATCTGCGGCTCGTCGGCCGCGTTGTCGAGCACGAGCAGGACGCGCTTGCCGCGCACCAGGGCACGCAGCAGCGCGGAGCGCTCTTCCACGGTCGAAGGCAGCCGGGACACCGGCACGCCGAGTGCCCGCAGTAACCACTCCAGCGCCTGGGCAGGCTCGACGGGTGTCGCGTGGCCTCGGAGTTCGAGAAAAAGAACGGCGCCGGGGAAGGTCTCGCGCAGTCGTTTTGCTGCTTCCACCGCAAGAGTGGTCTTGCCGATGCCCGGCTGCCCGGAGATGGCGAGAACGCGCGGACCTCGGCGCGCCTCGTCCGGCCCTCCGGCGCTGCTGCCGGCCTCGGCCACGTAGCGGACCGCGTCGGCCAGCTCGTCCTCACGACCGCAGAAGCCCTCCGTCGTTGCCGGCAACTGGCAGAGGTCGTACGGGATTCCGGGCTCCTGCGCCCCTGACGGCGAGCCGGTCGCAGTCCCGGCTTCCTCCTCACCTTTCGCTGTGGTCCCCTCCGCCGGCAGTGCAGGCGCGCCTGATGCGTCGGCCGGGCCCGCCGCTGCATCCAGCTGGTCCATGGGATCGTGCGGTGCATCGAGCGCCGGATCTCCATCCAGCAGCCGGGCATGCAGATCCCGGAGTGCCGAACCGGGTTCAATGCCCAGCTCGTCCACCAGCGTGCGCCGGGCCCTCTGGTAGACCTCGAGCGCCTCCGCCTGCCGACCGCACCGGTACAGCGCGAGCATCAGCGATTCATGCAGCCCTTCCCGCAGCGGGTGCTCACGCGCAAGCGCTGCCAGCTCGGCCACGACCTCGCGGTGGAGTCCCAGCTGCAGATCCACCGTCAGGCGGAGCTCCAGCACACCGAGCCGGCGCTCTTCCAACCGGGAACGCTCGGTCTCGGCGAGCGGACCGGGGATCCCGGCCAGCGGCGACCCCTGCCAGAGGTCGAGAGCAGCGTGCAGCAGCGAGCGGCAGTGCGGGAGGTCACCGGCGGTCCTCTGCTGCGCGGCTTCGGCCACCAGCTGCTCGAACCCGCCGAGATCCAGGGCGTCCTGCCCGATGTTCAGCGCGTAACTGCCGGCCACCGGGATCATGATGGACGAGTCACCACCTGAAGCGCTGTCCAGGTCCAGCACCTTGCGCAGTCGCGAGACATAGCTGCGTATCACCGATACCGCACCTGACGGCGAGTCGCTGCCCCACAGCGCGTCGACCAGCTCGCCGACCGTCATCGGACGTCCCCGGCGCAGCAGCAAGGCTGCCAGCACCCCCCGCTGCTGGGGAGGGCCGAGGGTCAGCTCTTTCTCCTCTCGCCATGCTCTGACCGGCCCCAGAACGCTGTACCGCACAGTTCCTGTCTGTGATCCGTCCACGCGTTCGACGATAGGGACGGCGCTGTGCGCTTCTTCGATTCAGCCGAGTGACGGGAGGAAACCGTTATTTACGGGAACGGCACCGCAGTTGCGTGGAGAGGGACTCCGGTGCGGCCTTCGTCCGCCGTTACGGGGAACCCGAGTGACTGGCGACAACCTCGCGGTCCCCCTGACGTACCGGGCTGCGGACGCCACGTTCCTCCAGGGCCAGTCGCAGGGCTCGCATGCCGTAGTAGAGGCGGGACTTCACCGTGCCGATGGGTATGCCGAGTCTGCGCGCGGCCGCCGGCGCCGTCCTGCCGGCGAAGTACGTCTCGTAGATCACTTCCCGGTGCATGGGCGACAGCGCCTGCAGCGCGTCGTCCACCACCAGTGAGGTGAGCAGCGAGTCCAGGGAGTCGGACTCGCTGTCGTGCAGGACGTCCATCCAGGCGCCCCCGTACACCTCCTGAGGGCGGGCCACTCGCTTGCGGTACCCGTCGATGACCAGGTTGCGCGCCACCGTGAACAGCCACGCGCGGGTCAGGCTGCCGGGGTCGTCCTGGTCGTGCTTGAACCAATAGCGCAGCAGCGTCTCCTGAACGATGTCCTCGGCCTTGTCCCTGTCGCCGCCGAGAAGGCGCACCACGTAGTTGTGCAGCGCGTCCCTGTGCTCGTCGTACAGCCTCCGGACCGCTTGTTCCCGGGGGCTGTCCGTTCCGAGGGATCCCATGATGCTCCGGCGCAAGGTCTGCTCCTTTGGTCGTCCGGCCACAAGGACCGGAGGAGGACTCCTGGGCCGAACAAGACGTGAGCGGCCCGACATCTGGGGAGTCTGTCGAGCGGTGTTGCACGTCCCGTTGACGGATGATTGGGATCCGGATATACGGCCGGCAAGGCGGCCGGCGTACCTCACGGGGCTGCGGCCTTCAGCGCCGTGTCTGCGGTGGTGAGGCGATTCAGGCGGCGCTCCACACGGTCCAGGAGTTTCACGTCCGCGGCGCTCAGCCACCCCTGGGCCGCGAGCCGGGTCCGCAGGGTGACCAGCTCCCGGCCGTGTGCGATCGCGGCAGGGGTGTCGCGGAGCAGCCGCCAGGCGGACGCGGCTCGTATGACGTCCTCCCTGGCGAGGGGGTCGCCCTGCCGGTGGCGGAGCCCGGCGAGTTCGAGGGAGATGGCCGCGGACCGCCGGTGGTGGCCGCGCAGGAAGGCTATGTAGGCCGCCAGTTCGTGGCACTCCAGGGTGTACGGGTGCTCTGCCCCGTGCCAGCGCACGATGCTCTCGGTCAGATGCGAGACCAGTTCCTCGGCACGCTCCAGCTCTCCGGCGGCCACGGCGGCGTTGACCCGCGCCACGGACTCTGCCAGTTCACGCGGGATCAGTACGGCGGGGAGCGCGTCCTCGCGGCCCCGGCCGTCCCCACCGCCTGGCGGGGGCACGTCCGCGGAGTCGGGAGCGGGCTCAGGAGCGAAGTCGGGAGCGGAGCCGGGAACGGAGTGAGGAGCGGAGTCGGGAACGGAGTCGGGAACGGAGTGAGGAGCGAAGTCGGGAACGGAGCCGGGAACGGAGTGAGGAGCGGAGTCGGGAACGGAGCCGGGAGCGGGCTCGGCGCCCTGCTCCAGGAGCCGGCTGGAGCCGTCGGGCGCGACCTCGATGCGTACCGTGTAGCCCGCCGCTTCGTCGAGGATCACCGCTTCGACGGGGTTCTCCCGGCCTCTCGCGTATCCCTGCAACAGGTTGAGTATCGCGACGTTGACCGTCTCCTCCTCCATCACCGGGACGCTCACGCCGTTGACGGTGGCCGAGCCGTCACGGGAGATGACCACGTCGAAGCGGGTGACTCCCACCTCGAAGGGGGACGGCGGCTCCGGTGCGGCGTCGGCGGCGTACCGCTCCTGGCCGGGACGTACAGGTCTCCTCAGCATGGGGTTGCCCCTCCTCATCGGGTCTGCGGTTCTGCGGCGGTTACGGGGTCAGCGGATCTACGTTGACGTGGGGGTGGGCCCGACGGTGGGATCCAGCGTGCCGCCGATCGCCTCGTACCGGGCGAACTGCGCCCTGACGCCGGAGACGTAGCCCTGGGCCTCGGTGTTGCCCTCGATGCCATGGCCTGCGCGTACCGCCTCCAGCCCCACTTCGTAGGCGGCGAGCGTCAGATCCAGCACATCTCCCTTGGCCTCACCCGCGTCGATCATTCCTTGGACATCCTCGGCCAGCTGGCACAGGTACTCCCCTTGGGCCTCGATCGAATCCTCGGGTTTGAACGGGTCACCGTCATCCCCGAATTCATCGAACTTCTCGGGCGGGAGCTGCGAGATGCCTTCCTCGCCGTCCGGGCCGACCAAGTCCTTGTTGAAACCGGACTCGTGCATGATCTGCGAGGCGATCACCACCGGGCCGATCGCGTCGCAGGCGCTCCCGGCGTCCTCGATGGGCTCGAGCAGGTCCTCGGGCACGGTGTCCGGACTCAACTCGCCCTTGCCGTCGCCTTCGTACGCCGCTTGGGCCTGCTCTCCGTAATCCTGGTTGGCCGCGTCCGAGCCTCCGCCGCCTCCGAACAGGAGGATCAGGGCGATGACCGGGGCGAGCAGGACGCCGAATCCCCCGATGATGATCACGATGACCACGCCACCGCCCAAGATGAGGGGGGACGCCATGCATCCGAGAGCCCCCGCCGTCACAGCGGTGTTCCTGACTGCCTTGGACGTCTCTCCTTCGCCCTCGCTCATGAGCACATCACTCCCTGATCTCCCCGCCTGAAGCGGGACTTCGGACGTTGAACCCTTTTGGGCCGAGCCCCCGTTGTGGCCCTCTGACGGATCGCATCGAGCCCGCAGACCGAGACGGGAAGCGTTACGAATCAGTTCAATCCGGTCCGTCGGCAGCAAAGATCACGAAAGGGGGGTGGAGCCGCATGAGCGTTCCCGCAGCGGCGCCCGCGGGCCCGCAGTCATGGGTTCGCGGGCCGACCACGGGACAGCCCGCCGGGAGGCAGGGCGCGATGACCGCCCGGTCCGGAGGACCTTCTGCGCAGGTCGAGCACCGTGGGCTCGCGGTCAGTTGGGTCAACGCACACGGCGGCGCCGGAGCGAGCACACTCACCACCATGCTCGGCGGGGCGGACCTCGGACGCCGCTGGCCCGACCCGGCTCTCGGCGAACCCGGTCGGACGCTCCTGGTGGGGCGTACGCACTCCGAGGGCCTACGGGCAGTGGGCCGGGCCCTGGATTCCTTTCGCAGGCGGCAGCACCCGCCGGGGGTGGAGCTCCTGGGAGTGGTGCTCGTCGCCGACGCCCCGGGGCGCCTGCCGCTCAAACTCGGCCAGCGGGTCCGTGTGCTCCGCTCCGTGGTCGAGATCCACAGGATCCCGTGGATCCCGTCCCTGCGGCTCGGAAAGCGGATGGAGAAACCGCCGAAGCAGGTGCTGGCACTTGCCGAACTGCTCGGGGTGTCCGAGTACCTCAACAAAGCACGATGACCGTGAAGTGGACAGCGAATGCTCCATCAAGCTTTTGACCCGGGCAGCGTCGAGGGCGACCCAGCGGAATATCTTCTCGGCATTCTCGCCTGGTGCGTCTCGGCCGCAGGTGTCGGCGGCGTGATCATCGTCGGTACCCAGATGGCGATCCAACTCCGCCGTGGGGAAATGGGCGAGGGCGCTACGTACTTCAGGGGCCTGGTCATCATCCTGGGCGCTTGTGTCCTCGCCGCGACAGCGGGCCCGATTGTCAGGTTTCTCGGCCCACTCGGTATCTGAAGACCTCTCACCTTCACTTAGCAGCAGCATCGACAGCAGGAGAACACTCATGAACAAGGCCAGTCTCTACCAGTTCCTGGCACAGGTTCCCGACCCGCAGAAAAAGGCTCCGCCGGAGCTCAAGACCAAGGTGGATGTCGTCCTCGGAATCGCGGCGTGGGCAGGTACAGCGGCCGGTGTCGCGGGCGTTCTGATCACCGGCACGATGATGGCCATATCCCTGAAGCGCGGTGAGAGCTCGGAGCACATGAGCCGCCTCGGCATGGTGCTGGGCGGCTGTGTTCTCGTCGCTACCGCCGGGCCGCTGGTCAAGTTCGTCTTCACGTAAGCCGGTTCGGGGATGAAAAGCATGTTCCTACGCGAGCAGGAGCACGACCCAGGAGCCCCGCCGTTCTGGCAGCAGCGCGGCTGGGTGCTCTCGGCCGCGTTCCTCGCGATTGTCGTGGTCGCGTCGCTCCTGGCCTTCCTGGTCGGTGACAACGATGCTTCCGGCCAGACGGACGCTCAGGCCAAGACCGGACCGTTCACCTCGGCCGGCCAGGAAGGCGCCGGGAAGCAGCCGGGCGGCCGGCCTCACGGCTGCCGCACCGACGACAGCGACGACGCGGAGCCGACATCCACGCCAGGGGACGTACGGTGGGAGACGCTCGGTGCCGCGAAGGTGCCGGCGTCGCAGTCGGCCGGGCCGTTGCGGAAGGACGGCCCGGTGCGGTGGTGCTTCGCCCGTACCCCCCTGGGGGCGGTCATCGCGGCGCACACCATCCCCGTGCAGATGAGCGGGGACGACTGGCGCACGATCACGGAGCAGCAGGTCGTCCCGGGGATGCCCCGCGATATTTTCGCGACCCGGCGGGCCACCCTGCCGGACTCGTCTGCGGAATCCGGCACCTCGGGATCCTTCGCCGGATTCTCCGTCGCGTCGTATTCCCCGGATTCCGCCGAGGTGCGGCTCCTGATCAAAGGTCCGCAGGGCGGATTCATGCAGACGACGGTGTCGATGCGGTGGACCGACGGCGACTGGAAGGTCGAGCCCGGATCTGACGGGTCCCTGTATTCATCCGTGACCTCCGTGACAGCGACCGGCGGCTTCATCATGTGGAGAGTGTGATATGTGCGAAGGCAATCCACTCAAGGCCTTTTTGGTGGGTTTCTTCTCGTTCCTGGGCGATCCCATCGGCACCATCGTGGACGCCATCGCCAAGGCCGTCCTCGCCGCCGCGATGGGCGTACTCGGGGCCTTGATCACCAAAATCCCCACACTGGGGACGAGCGGAACGGAGCAGAAGGTCAACGACCAGACCCAGTGGATCGTTGTCTACCTCGCCGTCGGCTCGCTCATCTTCGCGTCCATCCGGATGGCGATGGACCGCCGTGGTGATGCAGGGGTGACCGCAGTGAAGGGACTGCTGCGCGTCATTGCGGTCTCCGGTGCCGCGACGACGGTCGTCGTAGCCGCCGCCAAATTGGCCGACGGTTACGCCGATCACCTCTTCGCGAAGGGTGTGCTGACACAGGTGCAGGAGATCGGCTGCAAGGACGCCGACAGCGACACGTTGACGCCGTTCCTGCTCATGGTCCTCGCCTTCCTGCTGCTGCTCTCCGCCATCATCCACACGATCCTGCTCTACATCCGGCTCGGGGTCATGATCCTTCTGCTGGGCACGCTGCCGCTCGCCGCCGCCGCCTCCATGACGGACTGGGGCGCCGGATGGTGGCGCAAGCACATCGGCTGGATGATCGCCTGGCTGCTCTACAAGCCCGCCGTCGGCCTGATCCTGTACGCCGGCTCGGCGATGATCGAGAACAGTGGGAAACACGGACACACCGAAATCCACGAACGGATCGCCGGCATAGGCGTGATGGTCCTGTCGGCCGTCGCGCTTCCCGCGCTGCTGAAGCTCGTGGTGCCCGCCACCGCGGCGCTCGGCGGCGACCAGGCCCATCAGCAGGGCATGGCGGCCCTCGGCGGTGCGGTCGCATCCGGGGCGAAGTCGGTCGGTGGCTCCGCCCTCTCGGGCGGCGGCTCCGGCGGCGCCTCCGGACGCGGCGGATCCGCCGGTCCCAAGGGCGCCTCAGGGGCGGCCGGCGGCAGCGGCGGTCAGGGATCCGAGGGCGGAGGAGGCCGGGACGCGCCGCCTACCGGCGCCCAGCCGGCCCGGGGTCCCGGAGCCGCCGCCGGCGGCGGCCGGGCCGGAGCGGCAGGCGGAGCCGGAGCGTCAGGAGCCGCGGCCGCGGCAGGACCGGCCGGTGCCGCGCTGGCTGCGGCAGCCGAGGTCGCAAAGGCGGTCGGGAAGACCGCCTCGGGTGCAGTCGACGGCGCCGATGGCAACGCGGGCCACAACCAGTAGGCCAGTCGACCGACCCACACGATCCGTAGAAGAAAGGCGATGACCACCATGTCTTCCGAAGCCGTGAGCCACCCCACGTACGGGAACTGGCGCCGGCCCAGACGCGCGGGCCTCGGACCACTCGGTCTGGTCGGTACGTTCGGCGTGTTCGGCGGGCTCATCCTCACTCTGCTGGCGTCGCTGGTCTCGCTGATCGCCGCCGCGGTCGTGCTCGTCCCCGTGGTCCTGTTCGTGACCCCGCTGGCGGTGCGGACCCAGGACGGGCGCAACGTGTACCAGTTGCTCGCGCTGCGCATCGGATGGTTCCGCCGCAAAGCAAAGGGCTCGCACACCTACGTCTCCGGGCCGCTGTCACGGCGGGCCGACGGGAGGTTCCGCCCACCGGGCCTGCTCAGCCGGGTGACCATGATCGAGGGCAGGGACCCGTACGACCGGCCGTTCGGCGTGCTGCACCACAAGGGCCGCAACCTGTACACCATCGTGCTGGGCTGCGAACCCGACGGCGGATCGCTGGTCGACCCCGACCAACTGGACATCTGGGTGGCCTCGTGGGGCGAGTGGCTGTCCCGCCTGTCGCACGAGCCCGGGCTGCGCGGCGCCAGCGTCAGCATCGAGACCGCCCCCGATACCGGGACCCGGCTGGCCCATGAGGTCCTGCCGCGCATCCAGCCCGACGCTCCACCCGCCGCACGCGCCGTGATGGAGGAGGTGGTGGAGCGCTATCCGTCCGCGTCTTCCGAGATGCACACGTACATCGCGCTCACCTACGGCTCCCCGGGGGGCCAGAAGCGCAAGCGGGACGAGCTGCTGGCCGACCTGGCGATCCGCATTCCCGGCCTGCTCACGGGACTGGTCGGGGCAGGAGGCGGATCCGCCGCTCCGCTGTCGGCGGAGCGCATCGCCGAGATCGTACGGGTGGCCTACGACCCGGCGGTCGCCGCGGAGGTCCTCGACGCGCAGGCCCAGCACGGCGGCACCGGCCTCGAGTGGGAGGACGCAGGGCCCGCGGCGGCCGTCGAGACGGTCAACGCCTACCAGCACGACTCGGGCATCTCCCGGACCTGGCTGCTGACCCTCGCGCCGCGCGGCACGGTACGGTCCAACGTGCTGCGCGGCATGCTGGAGGCCTCACCCGGCACCCGCCGCAAGCGGGTCGCCCTGCTCTACCGGCCCATCGACCCGGGGACCTCGGCACGCATCGTCGAAGCCGACCGCCGGAGCGCCCAGTTCATGGCCACCTCCGGGCGCGGCATGGTGCAGGCACGCGCCGCCTCGGAGATGGCCGCGGCCGAGCAGACCGCGGCGGAGGAGGCGGCCGGGGCCGGCCTGGTGGAGTTCTCCCTGATGCTCACGGTCACGGTCGACTCCGTCGACGAACTGGCGGACGCCACCGTGACCGTGCGCAACCTCCAGGCCGCGGCGCGGATGTCGCTGCGCCCGGCCGACCGTATGCAGGCGGCGGCCTTCACGTGCTCGCTCCCCGTCGGGGTCCTCCCGTGGGAGTACATGCTGGTCCCGCACGAGCTGCAGGAGGCGCTGTGAGCCCGGGCAAGAAGAGCGCCAAGTCCACGTCCAAGTCCAAGCCCAAGGCGCAGCCCAGGGAGCGGATGGCGCCGATACGAGGGTATCCGGGGCCCGGTGGCGGGCAGGTCGGCAGCATGGACCCGCCCACCATGTGGCGGGCGACGACCGTGCAGGCATGCGGGCTGTGGCCGTTCGCGGCCGGCTCCGGCGCGCCGATGACCGGCGTGCCGCTGGGACAGCACATCTTCACCGGGGCCACCGTGTGCGGCGACCCGCTCTCGTGGTTCACCCGTGCCCGGTACATCTCCAACCCGTCGCTGTTCATGCTCGGCATGCCGGGCCTGGGCAAGTCCACCCTGGTCAACCGGATGCTCATCGGCCTGTCCGCCACCGGAGTCGTTCCGCTGGTCCTCGGCGACCTCAAGCCGGACTACGCGGACACGGTGCGCGCGCTGGGCGGCCAGGTGATCCCCGTCGGGCGCGGTGTCGGCGGCATCAACGTGCTCGACCCCGGCGCGATGGGCGCGGCCGCCGCCCGGATCGGCGGGGAGGCGGGCCAGGTGCTGATGGCCGAGACGCACGGCCGGGTGCTCAACATGGTGGCCGCGCTGATCACCATCGTCCGCGGCCGCCCCATGGACGACCACGAGCAGTCCGTGCTGTCCGCGGCGCTCCACCACCTGCGCGAGCGCACCGCGCCGGGCCGGGCACCCCTGCTGCCCGACCTGCTGGCCGTCCTGAGCGAAGGTCCCGACCGGGTCCGCGCCGTGACCCTGGACCGGGGGGAGGACACCCGCTACCGGGATGCCGTCGATCCCCTGCACCGCTCGCTGCTGGGCATCCTCGACGGGCCGCTCGGCGGCACGTTCGCCTCGGAGACCTCGACCCGGATCGATCCCGGCGCACCCGCGGTGTGCATCGACATCTCCCGGATCGGGGAGGCGGACACCCAACTGACCGCCGCGGCGATGCTGGCGGCGTGGTCCGACGGCCTCGGCACGGTCGCGGCGTCGCACGCCCTGGCCGACGCCGGGCTGACGCCCCGGCGCTGGTTCTTCACCGTGCTGGACGAGTTGTGGCGACCGCTGCGCTCGGCCTCGGGCATCGTCGACCGGATCGACGCGCTCACCCGCCTCAACCGCTCGCTCGGCCTCGGCGACGCCAAGATCACGCACACCCTGAAGGACGCGGAGGCCCTGGGCACCGACGCGGACCGGGCCAAGGCGCGGGGTTTCGTCGAACGCGCGGGCATGGTCGTCTGCGCGGGGCTGCCGCGGGCCGAGATGGAGGAACTGGGCCGCGTCGTGGGCCTGTCCCAGCGGGAGATCGAACTCGTCTCCTCCTGGTCCTCGCCACCGGGCTGGGGAGCGGGCGGAGAGCACGAGGAACCGCCCGGCCGGGGCCGCTTCCTCATCAAGGTCGGCGGCCGGCCCGGTATCCCGATCAAGGTCGCCATCACCGACACCGAGCGCGACCTGCACAACACCAACACCCGCTGGACCCCGAACGAGCAGGTGCCCGAGCCGGAGCCGGAGAGCAGGTGGTCCGCATGAGCGCGCCGGGTGGAGCCACGGCACGGATGTACGGAAGTGACCTGGCGCCGTGGGCGATCGTGGCCGTGGCGGCGGTGGCCATGGTGGTGTTCGGCGGTGTCTGGTTCGGCGGAACGCTCGGCGCCGCGCTGTCCGGCGCGGGCTGGCACCCGCCGCCGTTCACCTTGAGCACGTTCGGTTCCCTGGGCACGAAGGGTCCGGGCACACTGTGGCCGGGGGCGTCGCCCGCCGCCGTGTTCGCCGGCATCGCGGGGGTGTTCGGCGCGTTCGCCGCACTGGCCGTCGTGCTCCTGCGAAGGGTGCGGAAACACCTCTCCCGGCCCAAGGGGCTCGCCGGACGGCGCGAGATGGCCGCCCTCGCCCCCAAGGGCATCGCGGCACGGGCCCGCGAACTGCGGCCCTCGCTCAAGGGCATGGACCATCTGGACCCCGACGAGACCGGCAACCTCCTCGGCGACCTCGAACCGGGCGGGCCCGAGCTGCGCTCCTCGTACGAGGACGTGGAACTCGACCTGATGGCCCCCCGTGCGGGCAAGTCCACGGGCATCGCGATCCCCCGGGTCTTGCGGGCGCGCGGCGCGGTCCTGCTGACTTCCAACAAGTCGGACGTCTACGCGGTGACCCGGGCCGAGCGCGAAAAGGCCGGCACGGTTTGGACGTTCGACCCGCAGGGCATCGCGCACACGCCCCGCGCGATGTGGTGGGACATGCTCGCCGAGTGCGTCACGATCGAGGGCGCCCGCAGGCTCGCCGGGCACTTCGTGGCGTCGGTCAACGACGACTCGTCCCAGAAGGACTTCTGGATCTCGGCCGCGCAGAACACCCTGACGGCCCTGTTCCACGCCGCCGCACGCGGAAAGGCGTCGGTCGTCGACCTCCTGGCCTGGCTCGCCGACCCCGCGGACCGTACGCCGATCGACCTGCTGCGCGACGCCGGTATGACAGCGCTGGCCGAGCAGTTGCAGGGAACGGTGCGCGGCGCCGTCGAGACCCGCGACGGCATCTACGAGACCGCGCGGCAGTGCGTGGCCTGCCTGCTGGATCCGCAGATCGTCGCCTGGGTGACCCGCGATCCCCACCTGCCGCAGTTCAAGCCGCACGAGCACGTGCTCGGACGGGACACGCTGTACCTGCTGTCCAAGGACGGCGGCGGCTCGGCGGCGGGCGTCATCGCCGGTATCGCGGACGCGACGATGCGCGCGGGGGTGGTCGCGGCCGAGCGCATGGGAGGCCGGCTCGACCCGCCGATGACGGCGGTCCTCGACGAGGCGGCCAACGTCTGCCGCATCTCCGATCTGCCCGACCTTTACAGCCACTTCGGCTCCCGGGGCATCAACGTCGTCACTCTGCTGCAGAGCTACCGTCAGGGCAGCCGAGTGTGGGGCGAGGCGGGTATGGACGCGCTGTGGAGCGCGGCGACGATCAAACTGCTGGGCGCGGGCCTCGACGACGCGGACTTCGTGGAGAAGATCTCCAAGCTGGTCGGCCAGCACGACGTCAAGACACCGAGCACCTCCAAGAGCAAGGACGGGACGTCCCGGTCCATCTCCTATCGCCAGGACCAGGTGCTGCCGCCGGACAAGATCCGTGCTCTCCCCAAGGGCACCGCCCTGCTGCTCGCCACGGGTGTACGGCCTGCCCTCATCAAGCTCCGGCCCTGGTACAAGGAGCCGAACGCGGGCCCGATCTCCGCGGCGGCCAAGGCCGAGGTGGCGGCGATCACGGAGCGGGCGGCGAAGGCATGGGAGTGGGCATCGACGGAGCGGACCGGTGGCCCCAGTGGCCCGACGGGGGGCGGGGTTTACACCGAAGCGGTGGACTGGGTGGAGCAGAACGCCAGGTCCCACCGCTGATCGACGGCGCGAGGGAGAGGGGCCCGAATCCTCGGGCTCCTCTCCTCGTGCTCGCACGCACACCGGGATCTGCTGTCACCTTCCCGGGGCGGAACCTTTGGACTTGACCACCTGCACTACCTGCGGCTTGTAAGGCCCGGAATAGCGGACCTGGACCGCCTTGCTCACCGCCGATGGCCCGTTTCCTTCGGGGACGGTTGCCGAGCTTCTCCAAGAGGCCGCCTCGGCCGTTGACGGTGGACGCCGGGCCGGATCCGAGTTGTGTACGGCCGCGCTGGAGCCGTGGGGAATCTTCGGCGGTACGGGGGGCGCCTCGTCGTTGTGGAACGGCGGCACATGAGGACCGGGACCACCCACTCCCTGGACGCTACTCTGCGGGGCATCCGGGGCGCTGCGCGGGACCGACGGAGCCTGCTCGGAGTAGTCCGACCGGAAAATCTCGAACGCGCCGTTGCCGGACTGCGGCATATCCGGCCCGGTGTTCACCCCGGCACCGGCATCTACGCCGGGCTCCGAACGCACCCCTCTCTCGACGAGTTCTCCGTACGGAAGCGGCTCGTGAGGAGAAGGCCCGTCCAACGCAGCACCGACGCCGGAACCGTTCAAGCGAGAGCTGGTGAGCGGGGGCATCAAGCCGCCGACGCGGAGGAGGGCCTGGCTTTCATTTCGGTCATCGGCCAGCGCTTTCTGGAGAGCTTTGTTGCTGTTGAGGATGTCGTTGACCAGGTGTGCGGCCGCGACGGTGATCACCTGCTCCCTCTCCGTCTGGCGCCGCGTTCCCTTCCCGTTCACGGCTTCGGCCACCACGTCGGAGATGGGGGCGTCTCCGGACGGCTGCGTGTCCCCTGTCCGATTCATCAGCCGACGGATCAGCCGGGCGATGTCACTCGCTCCGGTGCCCGACCGGCGGCCGGGCTGTGTCCCATCGGACTCTGGCTGCCTGCGCTGCAGACGGTTGGGGCCCGCCAGGTACGGCGCAGTCTGGTCCCGGACGTATTTCTCCAGCGACTTTCTCTCGTCCCGCCGCAGGCCCGCCGCTTTCAGGTCCCGGGTGATCAAATCCCGGACGGTGGAGACGAGTTCGTGGTTGTCCCGGACCCAGTCGAACTGACCTCCGGATGATGGTGGTGGCATGTTTTCCTCCTCCTGGTTGCTCCGTCAGACGTCTGTTACAAGGGCGGCGGCGGAAGCCGGGTCATGAAGGTTCGGTGGTGCGGTCTGGGCGCGATCCGTTCATGGAGGCGACGGAATGCGGGCCAGCGTGATGGCGCGCAGCAGCCATTCGACGGGCCCATACCGGAAACGGCGCATCAGCCAGGCGCTGAGGGCGAGTTGGATCGCGTAGAAGACGACGCAACCGGCCAGCAGCGCCACCGTGCCGACGCGGTCGTACAGCGCGAGGCCATAGCCGGTGAAGGCGAACGCCATCACCAGCGACTGGGTGAGGTAGCTGGTGAGCGCCATCCTCCCGGCGGGGGCGAGCGCGGCCCCGACCCACCGGCCTCGCGCCGTGTTCAGGAAGAGCACAAGACCGCAGGCGTAAGCGGAGGTCAGTGCCGGGCCGGTGAGCATCCCGGCGGCCGTGCCGATGTAGGACCACCGGTCATCCATGGGCCCGTTGAGGCAGACCGCCATGAACACGCTTCCGGGCAGGCCGACCGCCAGGCCGTACTTCGCGATCCGCACCATCGAGCCGCGGTACCGGTCCGACCCGGCGAGCACCTGGCGCTTGCCCGCAGCGAGGCCGATCAGGAATGCCGCCATCAGGTCGGCTCCCATGATGAGCGTGCCTACGACCATCTCGGGCAACTGCTCCAGATTGGCGTGTATCACCGCAAACGGATCGCCCCGGTACGCCGCCACGTGCTGCGCGGCCTCGGTCACGAGCTCCCGCGTCGGCGTCGGTTCGTCGGCAAGCTGTAGCAGACCCACGCCGATGAACGCGGCGCTCAGCACGGCGAGGAGGCAGAGCGCCGCCCGTACCGCGGTACGGGGCGCGACATTGCGGACGCCGAACAGCACGAGTCCCAGCACGGCGTAGGCCATCAGGATGTCGCCCACGAACAGCAGCACCGCGTGAGCAAGGCCGAGGAGGAAGAGACCGGTGAGGCGGCGGAGATGGCGCCGCGCGAAGGCGGCTCGCTCCCGCTCTGCCGCGCTCATCTGCAGGGTGAGGCTGTAGCCGAAGAGGAAGGAGAAGAGCGGGTAGAACTTCATGGCGACCAGGGCGGTGACCATCCATGCGGCCGCCCGGTCCACCGGCGAGGCGAACGGGTCGCCTCCGGAACCGGCGTAGGGGTCGGCCATGACCTGCACGTTGGCCAGCAGGATGCCGAGCAGCGCGAAGCCTCTCAGGACGTCGAGCTCGCGGACACGCCGCGGGACCCCGGTCGTATCGAGCGCGGGGGCGACACTTTCCGTTGCTGTCAAAGGACGCTCACAAGTCCGAGTCGCGACACGTATGGGGCGGTGAACGGTCCCCCGGGAGAAACCCCGGGGGCACGAGCTGATCGCCACCCGTACCGCAACGGGGCACAGGGCGAGAAGGTTCAGTCCCACCCTTGGACGGCCCCGCATACATGCAGGCGCTTCGGCAGCTGACCTTGTGGACGCATCATGTGCTTCTGCCGGTCTACGGCAGGGAGGTCACTGCCACCGCTCCATGGGTGCCCTACGCGACCCGATGGGCCCCTTCGCCGGATGCAAGAGCCCTGCACCGGCCCCGACGCCGGACCACCGGCACCCGCGCGGAGCCGGCTCAGGGCGGACTCAGCCGCTCCCCATGCTCCATTGGTGGTCGTCGGCGTCGTTGCAGGGGAAGATCGTGAGCGGGGCTCCGGCGGAAGGCTTCCTGTCACTTCGCACGTCAAGGCACAGGTTGCTGCTCTTGTGGTTGCGAATCCAGTACGTCCCGTTGGACCGCTCGTCGAACCACCACAGCTGATTGTCGTTATCCGTACCGTCGCAGTGGTACTCGGTCACCGGCGAGGTCGCCGGACGGGCCTCGTAGCCGGCCAGGTCCAGGCAGAGGCCGTCCATGACGTTGCGGATCAGGTACAGGTCGGCACCGCGTAGACCGGCGCCTTTCTGGCTGAGGTCCACCGTCCACTGCTGGTTGCCGGTGCCCGACCGCTGGCAGGTGTTCTGCACGACCGGGCCGTCCGGCTTGCCCTTGCCCTCGCCGGGAAGGTCCACGCACATACCGGTCTTCCTGTTCTCGATCAGCACCTTTCCATCCGGGACGCCGACCGTCCCGCCGCCTCCGGGCTTCTCGTCGCTGCCCTTCGTCTTCGTCGGCTCCGGCTTCTCCTTGGGTGCTGAAGCCGAGGCTGACGGCGAGGGCGAGGACGACGGCTTGCGCGAGGTCGATGCGGACGGCAGGACGCTGGGATGCGTGGGGGTGTGAGGGCGGTCCGGGAGCTGCGTCTGCGGCGACTTGCTCTTCGAGGCGGCGGCATTCTGCTCACCGCCATCGCCACCCGAGGCGGCCACCGTGATCGGAATCGCGATCAGCACCACCCCGGCGACGGCCGCCGCGACGAACAACGGCTTCTTGAAGAACGCGGTCGAGGAGTACTCCTCGTCGGACTGAGAGGAGCCGCTCTTCCCGCCCAACCTGGCCGGTGGTCCGGGGAGTGGGAGCGGATTGGCCCGGGTGGAAGTGGCGGCGGAGGCGAAAGTGGAGGCGGCGGCAGAGGTGGATGCGCCTGTGGTGGGGGGCGCGGACGTGGAGGCGGGCGCGGAAATGGAGGCGGGCGCGCCTGTGGAGGCGGGCGCGGACGTGGAGGCGGGCGCGGACGTCGCGGACGGGGGGCGAGTGGCCCCGCCGTCGCCAGGCCGTTCTCCGGACGGGCGCGCCCCTCCCCGCGGTGGGACGCCCGCTTCACGCCTCACCGGGGCCGGGGCCTGCGGCTGTGCTGTCCCCACATCCTCGGCGAGCGCGGCACCGGCGTTCGCCGTCGCCGCGGGCAGTGACACGGGCCGGCGGAACCGGACCCGGCGCGCGGCAGGCGCTACCTGGGGCCCGCCGGACGCCGGCTCGGTACGCGGCGGGTCATCGGGTGACGAGCGCTCGTCGGACATCGGTTCCTGCCTTTCTGGCCCGGGGCATCGCCGCACCACGGCCGCGGCGGCCTCTCCTGCTCCCCGGGCCCATGGCACGGACCCGGCTTCGCCACCGCAACGGCTCTGACGGCGTGGGGGTTCACACCTCGCCTCGGGGCGCGGGCGGCGCGTTGGCACCCGGCGCACCCGGCGCCGGCAGGAACACGCCGTAGCGGTCCGCGAGCGTACGCATTTCCGACACCACGTCCTGGCCGCACAAACCCCGCACGCACATCACCGCACCGCCGAGCAGTTCCGCCCCCAACCCGTCGAAGAGCCGGGCCAGGGCCGGAAGCACCGTGACGTCCAGGGGCCCGCCCGGCGTGCCGACTTCGATGGTCATCCGCTCGACGTCCACCGCGCGTCCGTCCGGCGATGGCCGTTCATGTCCCGCGGTCTCGACGCTCAGCCCGGCCCGCGTCACGAACACCTGCCAGGAGTCGGTGAGTTGGACGGCCCCGTTACCCGTACCGTCCCAGCCGGGCATCGGCGGGTACCAGGCCAGCAGGCGCGGACCGCTCCGCTCCCCCGTCGCCGAAGCGGGCGAGCAGGCCACCGCCTGTACGAACGGCTGCCAGGTCAACTGGCCATCGTCGCCGACGAGTACCACCCGCACTTCTGGTGCCCCCCCGTGCGGCGACTCGTCCTCGACGACCACCGGGAGCCCGGTCAGCACCTCCACCTCGATGCCCAGCAGGTCCGCGACCTGCTGCCCCAGCGGCAACAGATCCACGCCCGCCCCCGGAGCGAGGCGGACTCTGTGGCGCAGTTCCGCGGGCAGGGCGGAAAGGACCTCGGCGACGGCAATGGCGGGGACGGTGGGCGCGCCGGGGACGCCCACCAGCACGGTCGGCCGGAGGTGGTCGACATGCAGGGCGTCCCCGAGGTCGTCGGGGCCGCCCGACGGCGCCTGCAGAGGCCGGATCAGCACCCCCGCCGGTATCTGCTCCACGACACATCTGCTACGGGTACGGGCGGGCAGTACGCCCAGGGCACTCTGCCAGGACGGCTCGGGCATGCGCGGCCCCAGGAACACCGACTCTCCCCGTGGCGTGAAACGCCGCCAGCCGCGGGACTGGTCTCCGGATCCCGGGACGAAAAGCGTTCCGCCGGGAACGATCACCACGTTCCCGTCCGGAGCGAGGACGTCCGTTTCCCAGGCGTCGGCCAGCTCGTACGCCGCGGCCGGCGAGTCCGGACTGCCGCTTCCGGCTCCGGACACGACCAGCCGCACGGACCTCGCACCAGCGGCGCGCGCCGAAGGGACCAATTCCCCCAGCCGCGCCCAGAGCGAGGAAACCGCGTTCCGGCTCACACTGGCGACGACCGTCACCGTCTCGGTATCGCTGCGCGCCAGCACTCCCGCCAGCTCGGCCAGGTCGCCGGGGCCGGGCGGGTCCTCGCGAGAGGTACGGACGAGGAGCACACTCCCCACCGTGTCGGTGACGAGCCTTACTCGCGGCTGGGAGTAAAGGCCCGCCGCCGTCACATCATCGCTGCCGGGCGTCTCATCGACGAGCCGCGAAGGCGTTCGGCCCCAGAGTCTCACCAGGCGTCTTCCAGCAGTTCGGCATCGAACGCGCGAGACGGGGTGATGACTGTCGGCGACGGTGCGACCGGCGCCGCCCATCCACTCTCGGGGCTCTCCCCGACTCCCCCACTCCCGAGCGGTTCCAGGGTCCGTTCACTCATACGGTCCTCGCCTCTCCCCTCTCCGCTTGGTGCTCGATGACCTGCCGCTCGACCACTGAGGGCAACCACGGAAAGCCGCCGTCCGCGGGAGGCCGCTTGTGCACACATGCCATCCCTCCATAACGCAGATCCACGCAGATGGTTCACCGGGTCCAAGATCCTGGTGCAGTTCAGGACCACGTCTTCCCAAGCGCGATGGGCTCGTTGCGCGATCTCCGGCATCCTCGGCGACCCTCGCGGCTGGAGCCGCGTCTCTGCGGCTGCGGCCGTGGGTGCGCGCGACGGCCCAGCTCCTTCGGTGCTGGGCCGCCCGCGTACGCAACCGGCGCACCGCAGAAGGACGAGCTCAGCGGCGCCGGGAGAAGGACGCCGCCGCTCGGACGGCCTCCAGCTCGCCGTACATAACTCCACCGGGGCAGTCGGTCTGAAGCCAGTCGCGGTGGCCGCTGACGATGTTCACGTCCTTCTTCACCCCGTTGACCGGGTTGACGAATGTCGTCTTCCCCCGGGGGTCCAGGCCGTGAGAGCGAGACAGGATCCTGATCAGTTCGATGAGGGAGGAGCGGGCGTCGTCCGTGGGGCCCCGGTCGCCCAGCGTGCCCATGAGAGCGATGCCGATGTTGCCGGAGTTGAAGCCCTCGGTGTGGAAGGCTGTGACGCCCTTGCCCTCCGCGTCATGCGCGGGAATTCCATCGGTGCCGGACCAGCGCCCTTCGTAGATGCGACCGGCCTCATCGATGAGGAAGTGGTAGCCGATGTCACCCCAGTCGTTGGTGATCGCGTGGAATTCGTAGATGGCCCGCACCGTGGCGGCAGGGTCCGGGTCATCGTTGGGCGTGTCGGTGTGGTGGACCGTGATGGTCTGCACCGGGTAGTACTCCGGGGGCGAGTTCTCGGTTCCGTCCGGCTTGAATCGCTTGGATTCATCGCAGCCCCACGCCGCCCGTGAGAGGTACTCCAGGCCTCGCACCCGGGTCGGGCTGGTCGGAACCTTCAGGGCCTGCCCAGGTCCGTCCTTCGTGTCAAGCGCGAGAGAATGCACGTCCGTTGTGCTGTCGGCGGCCCGAATCTGGTACCGGGTTGCGGCCGTAGCGGGTACGAGCGCCGTCCCGACGCCGTTAACGGCCGCGCACCCCGCACGCAGTTCCCGCCACT
This sequence comes from Streptomyces sp. 8N616, assembly GCF_052246385.1. Lineage (NCBI taxonomy): Bacteria > Bacillati > Actinomycetota > Actinomycetes > Kitasatosporales > Streptomycetaceae > Streptomyces > Streptomyces sp. 8N616. The sequence goes on from NZ_JBQQBY010000020.1 coordinate 41,256, forward strand.
CGCCCGGGCTCCCGTCGGCATCGGCGAAACGAATGGCGGGGCCCTGATCCTCGCCGGCCCAGCGCACGCCCACGTAACTAACGGGGAAGGCGGTCTCAACCGCGTCGGTTCCCTTGGCGAGGGCGCTCCTCGTCTTCGGGAAGGTCTTGTTCTGCGTACCTGCCTTAGTGGAAAGTTCGGCCACCCCCTCACTTTCCCCGGTCGCATCGGTCGCGTCACCCGCAGCAGCGAAGACCGCAGGCGTCAGGGCGGCTCCGGCAGCCACGGCTCCGGCGGTTCCGAGCACCCCCCGACGGGAAAGCCGAGGCTTATCACGGTGGGAACCGGGCTTGGGGTTTGACGTCATGGAGGCGCCTCTCGTTTGTGGTGAGGAATTGCTGGCGGGTCGTCCGCAGGGCCTCCCCTCGTCCGGTTGGTGGCCGGACACTGCCGAAGCGGTCCCCATCACATGCCCCGTTACGCAGGACTCCGGCTCGGCCGTGAGCCTGTCGCGTCGGCCGAAGGCGGATGGGGGAAGGCGAACCAGCGAACCCACCCCGTACCACGAACAGATGGGTCCGCCGGTTCGATCGGAGTCAGGGATTAAATCGGAGGCAGGGGGTAATCAGCGGCAGGGGGTACTGAGCGTCCGTCCCGCCTCGGGCTGCCAGGCCCGCCTTCAGCGCCCGCACGGCGTAGTACGTGCGCGAGTACGTGCGCGAGTACGTGCGCGAATTGACGGTCTCCTGCCGAATTCCCAGCCCCTCCGGTGTTGGTCAAAGGGCACCGGGGCGCGCGTAGCGGTAAAAGAAATGCCCGAACTGGCGCGCGAGGGCCCGGGTGAGCCCGAAGCTGTCCTCGAGCAGCCGCGCGCCCGGGTCGAGGTCGCCGACGAAGACGGGGTCGTAGCCGGCGTCGTGGCTCAGCCGTTCGGCGATCTCCCGCGCCTTCGGCTCGGCGGCGAAGAGGTTGCTCGGTCTGACGAGCTGTTCACCGACGCGGTCGTAATCGGCAGCGAAGTTGGTCGAGAAGGCCTTGGCCGTCGCCCCGCCAATGATCGACTTGAGCTGATGCGAGAGCGAAGGGAACTCCTCATCACGACCGCCGAAGACGTTACAGGTGTCGATGGTCACCTGCCCCGCCAGGCCCGAGACCCTGCCCAGCGCCTCGAAGACCGCAGGAGCGGGCACGGCCACCACGACCACGTCCGCTCCAGCGGCATCCCCGCCTTCACTGCTCAGGACCGTCACGGCGTGCCCGGCTGTCCTCCACAGCCGCGCCAGCCCGGTGCCGACACGCCCGCCCCCGATGACGGTGATCTCCATCGTCGCGCTCCTGTCTGCGTCCGTCCTGATCGTCCGGCAACGGTCAGTTCGAGCTGCCTGCTCCGAACGTGTGGGGGGACCGGGAACCGACGGAAGGAGAACCGGAAGGACAAGAAGCGCCCTGGACCTTGACGTCGGGCGACCGCTGCATTCGGGCCGACAGGTCCGAAACCCTTGGCGATCTCCTGGGCTCCTTTATTGCCAGGTCTCCGGAGAATGAGGTGAGGAGACTGCTGCGGCGGTCCGTGATCAGACGGCGCGGGCCCCCGGCCCGGTAGCCGAGCAGAAGCAGAAACCCGTTCGGAACTCGGCGGCGGTAGCCGCGTCGTTCTCACAGCCGCTTCTCGACCTCATGATGAGCCCCCCTGCTCATCGTAGGGGGAATCCACCGCCGCCCCGACCTCCGTTTGGCTTGCCTCGATGACCGCTTCTGCCCGAACGGGCCGCTGAATGTTCCCAGTTCAGCGCGGATCCGCCACTCTGTCTGCCGCATACGGGCAGCCGATTGGGTAGTTGGGATGCCCGTATCGTGTGGCGTGAGGGCCCGTATCGTGTGGCGCAGGAGCCCGCGGCGGTCGGCCGATGGACCGGGCCCGCCTTCTCGGCTCCGACCGGTGCACCCCACGAGGCCGAAGTGAAAGGCGAACACAGGCGGGTTGTCGTATTCCCCACAGTCGGCGGGTCGCCCTCGGCAAATCGTGGGCGGCCATTTGGGCCGTCCCTAAGATGCGCTCATGCACATAGCCAGCTGTACACGTACCTCGCTACTGCACGGCCGGGCGAAGGAGCTTGAAGAGCTCGACCGACTCCTGGACTCGGCCCGTAAGGGGCGCGGAGGGTCATTGGTCCTGCTCGGGGAAACGGGAATCGGAAAGACCGCCCTGTTGAAACAACTCCTGGAGCGGTCCGCCGGCTTCCGGACCCTGGAAGCCTCCGGCGTCGAGTTCGAGGCCGAATTCGCGTTCGCGGCACTGCACCAGCTCTGTGCACCCATGCTGGAAGGGATGGGTAATCTTCAACAGCCGCAGCGCGAGGCCTTGTCCGTGGCATTCGGGCAGACATGCGGCACTGTCCCGGACCAGTTCCGGCTGGGCCTTGGAGTGCTGAACCTGCTTGCCGAGACCGCGGCGGAGCAACCCCTCCTCTGTGTCATCGATGACGCGCAGTGGCTCGACCAGGCATCGGCTCAGGCCCTCGGCTTCGTCGCCCGGCGGATCGCGGCCGAACCGATCGTCCTGGTCATCGCCCACCGCGACGAGGCCGAGGACGCGTTCACAGGGCTTGCGAACCTACGGGTCGAGGGCCTGGCCGATGCACCCGCCCGGGAGCTTCTGGCTTCGGAGTTCCGTGCTCCGCTGGACGCGGGGGTACGTGAGCGGATCCTCGCCGAGGCACACGGCAACCCACTGGCACTTCTCGAACTGCCCAAGAGCATGGGACCGGCGCAGTTGGCGGGCGGCTTCGGGCTGCCCGACACCATGCCGGTGCCGAGCAGGATCGAGAACAGCTACCGCGAGCGCCTTCAGAGCCTGCCGGTCCGCACCGCGGAACTCCTGGTGGTCGTGGCCGCCGAGCCGACCGGGGACCCGGCACTGCTGTGGCGAGCGGCCGAGGTGCTGGACATCGAGGCCACGGCAGCGGCACCCGCCGAAGCCGCCGGTCTCATCGAGTTGGGCACCCGCATCCACTTCCGGCATCCGCTCGTGCGATCGGCGGCCTACCGAGCCGCCTCCATCGAGGGCCGGCGACGGGCGCACCATGCCCTCGCCGAGGCCACCGATCCCGCCCACGACCCGGACCGCAGAGCGTGGCACCGCGCGCAGGCGACGCCAGGACCGGACGAGGACATCGGCGACGCACTCGTACGCTCCGCGGATCGTGCGCACGCCCGCGGAGGTATCGCCGCAGAGGCGGCCTTCCTGGAGCGCTCGGCCGCGCTCACTGCTCACCCGGGCCGACGGGCCGCACGAACACTCGCTGCAGCACGGGCCAAACTCGAAGTCGGCGCGGTGGACAACGCTGTCAGTCTCCTGAGCACGGTCGAGAACAGTCCCCTCAGCGTGCGGCAGCGAGCCCAAGTCGACCTGCTGCGCGGCCAGATGGCGTTCAGCCTGGAGCGTGGCAGTGAGGCTCCCCTGTTGCTGCTCCGGGCAGCCGAACGGGTCGCACAGCTCGATCCCGCACTGGCGCGTGAGTACTACCTGGACGCGGTCGAGGCGGGGATGCTCGTCGGCCGGGTCGGGGACGGGATGATGACCACCCTTCGCGCGGCCCTCGCGGCGCCGCCTGCGCCTGTGCCGCCGCGTGCCGTGGATCTGGTGCTGGAGGCCGTGCTGGACTTGTTCACCGGCGACTACCAGAGGGGCGTGTCGAAGCTCGAGCCGATCATCGACGATGCCGACGCGGACGTCTGGGTGCGCCGGCCGTGGCTCGGCTCACTGCTGGCCATGGAACTGTGGAACTTGGACGCGTACATGCGGATCGCCGCCCGGCAGGTGGAGACGGCGCGCGCCGCAGGCTCGCTCCTCGCACTCCCCATCGGCCTGGCCACGCTGGCCGGCGCTTCGGTGCGGGCCGGCGATGTTCCGGCCGCGCTGTCGGCGCTGGGCGAGATGGAGGCGCTCGTCGAGGTGACCGGCGTGACCCGGCTCACGTACGCCTGCGCGCAGCTCGCGGCGTTGCGCGCGGAGCCCGGGGCGGCCGAGCGGATCCGGGCGATGGCGCACGGGGCGGACCAGCGCGGCGATGGGCTGCAGGTCGCCTTCTGCATGTGGGCGACCGCCCTGCTCCACAACGGCAGAGCCGAATACGCGGCCGCGCTGGCGGCCGCACGGACGGCGAGCGCCTATGGGGACCCGGCCGTCACTGGCCTTGCGCTGGCCGAGCTGGTCGAGGCGGCCGTTCGGTGCGGCGAACGTGATGCTGCGGTGGCGGCCCACCAGGCCCTCAGGACTCGTACATCCGCGGTCCGGACCGGGTGGGGCGAGGGCATCGAGCAGTGCGCCGCTGCGCTCATCGCGGAGGACGACCGGGCCGACGCTCACTACCACGAGGCCATCAAGCGGCTCGGCGACAGCCGCGACCGCACCTGGCACGCCCGGGCACAGTTGCTCTACGGCGAGTGGCTGCGCAGACACGGCAGACGACGAGAGGCTCGCACTCACCTACGCAGTGCCCACGAGCTGTTCGACTCGATGAGGGCCGAGGCGTTCGCCGACCGGGCCGCCGCCGAGTTGCGCGCGACAGGCGAGAAGGCCACACGGCGCACCCCTGACAAACTGGAACAGCTGACTCCGCGCGAGCTCACCATCGCTCGCCTCGTGGCCACGGGTGCGACGAGCAAGGAGATCGGTACCCGGCTCTTTCTGAGCCCGCGCACGATCGATGCCCACCTGCGCAGCATCTTCAAGAAACTCGGTGTCACCTCGCGCAGGCAGTTGAAGGACCTGTACCAGCCGGAAAACGCGTCATCACCCCTGCTCGAGGCGGCCGCCCCACCCCGGGGCACCCCAAGCCCCGCGCGTTAGACGGGGGTTCAGTAGGCGACTTTCGCCGATGCAAGCAGGCACCAAGAGTTGAGAGTTTCGGCCTCGGGCCTGCCGGTCCACGGCGGTGGCACCGCGAAGCTCCACTGACAGCGGCCGACGTCACCACCTTCCATTCCGGCGGCCCGAACCCTCACCGACCGCAGCGCAGAGGGGGAACGACCCGCGCGATCAGTCGCCACGGTTCCTCGGGCCGCTGACAGCAAGGGACATACAGGATCACCAGTGCACGAGACATCGCGGTGCGGTCGGAAGACACGGAAGGTCGATAGATGCAACCCGTGCCCAACTCCACCGTTCACTTCGGGAATCCGGGCCGACTGAACAGCAGAGCTCTGACGATCACCCTGGACCACTCGGCGACCCGACCGCTGTTGCGGAATGTGCGCATTGCCGGAATGGTGCCGCCGATGCTCGAGGGGTGGGGCTCGTCCGAAGCGTATCTTCAACTCCTCAACAGTTCGGTGCCCTTTGTGATCCTGGACGTGCCACACCCTCGCTGGCTGCCGGACCTCGGCCGGCGGACCAGCGTTCTGAGCAGGCTCTCACCGGTGATCGCGCTCGTACCGAGCGGTGCCGACGTTTTGGGGCTGCTCAGGGCCGGCGCAGCGAATGTCCTCGAACGGAACATGCCGATCCGGGAGCTGACCGCCCGACTGACCGCTGAACAGCGCTGGTTCACGGCCACTCCGGCGGACCCGTCACCGGATCCACCCGGCCCGCCGGCGTGCGCGGGCCCGTTGCACAGCGCCGCGGGTCCGTTGCACAGTACGCAGCGGCTTCTGCTGCGTCTGCTGGTCCGGGACCGCCGGCCGTGGTGCTGCCACGATCTCCGCCTCTTGCTGGGCACGTCCGACCAGCCACTGCGGCGGCCCACGCTACGAGCTCGGCTCGTCCGGCTCGAACCGTACCTGGCCCGTATGGGACTGACCCTGCGCCGCAGCGGCAGCTGGGGTCGCATCACGTACCAGGCCGCGGAAGCGGTCCCTTCTCCTAGGCCGTGCGGCCAACGACGAGCCTGAGCACCTGCCGCGCTGCCGTGAGTCCCACCCTGCGGGTCACGCGGGGGTGGGACTCACCGGGGGGACTCACACAAGCGGGTCAGTGGCCTCAGCCTGAGGATGACTCCAGGTCACTGCTCGCGGACCACGTTCGCGACGCCCTTCTTGATGTCCACGGCCACCGTCACACCGCCCTTCTTGGCGGCTGCTTCCAGCTCCTTCACCGTGCACGCGTCGGCGACATGTCCTTCTCCGTCACCGCAGATGTCGCCTGCCCCCCAGACCTCGGTGTCCTCAGCGACATAGAAGGGGCGGCCGTCGACCTCGAGCTTGCCGGGCGCCATGAAGGTCAGGGCACCGGTGACCGTGCCGTCCGCGCGGTTGTCCGCGGTCGCGTCGTTGCCGCCGTCCGCCCCGCTGGCCTGGCCGCGGTCGGTCCCGGCGGGGTTCTCTGAAGAGTCGGTGCCGCCATCGGCGCCGGCGACGTGACCCTCGTCCACCTCGGACGGGTTGTCACTCCTGTACTGATCGGTGACCTTGACGGCCGTGCCCTTCTGGATCTCCACTTCGGCTTCGGCACCGCCCTTCTTGGCGGCTGCTTCCAGCTCCTCGGCGGTGCACGCGTCGAGGGCCTGTCCCGCCGGGTCACCGCAGATGAGGCCGGAACCCCAGATCTCGGTGTCCTCAGCGACGTAGAAAGGACGGCCGTCGACCTCGAGCTTGCCGGGCGCCATATAGGTCAGGGTGCCGGTGACCACGCCGTCCGCTCGGCTGTCCGACTCCGGCGAGTCGACGCTGGAGGCCGCGGCCTTTGACGTGCCGGCCGCGTCGGGCTCGTCGCTGAAGGGGTTGCATCCCGTGAGGAGCACCCCGCTGACGACGAGAGCGGCGAGTCCGGCGATCTTGCGGGAGCGGTTGAGTGACATGGTTGTGTGCCCTTTCGGCGTTGTGCTTGGCGCATTCACCTCCGAAACGGCATTCCAGAGACAGCGGGTTCACGGGGCAGGTCCCTTGTTGCCGGCCCCGGATGAACGGAACCGTCCTGTTACGTGAGGGGGCGCAAGCCCGCGCTACGACCCCCATACAAGTCGGCCCGGCGGCAAGCTCTCTTGGAGCCGGCCGCCGGGCCGGTGCCGGTCTTGGGGGGATGACTGATCCGGCATCTACTCAACGGCGGTGCGGGCACGAAGGTTCACATCGTCCAGCCCTTCGTGCCATTCCCTGCTCCGGTCAGCCCGCGGGGCCCAGCACCAGCCACTGCGCCGGAAGATCGATCCGCGTGCCGTCCGCGAGGTACTCGGTCTGCGGCAGCACCGTGGCACCCTGCGCCAGCACCGTCAGCCCCGCCTCCCGCAGCAGCCGCTCCACCTCCGAGTCGTCGGCGTCGGCCGGTTTGAGCCCGTGCGTGAAGACCTTGCCGAGCTTCGGCGGCGGACCGCCGGGCGACTGCATCGCCTTCTGGAGCACCGCCCGCGACCCCGAGGTCAGCTCCGCCACGAAGGCCCGACCGGCCGATCCCACCAGCGCCGCCACCGCTGCCGCGACACGCGCCCGGTCCTGCGGCTCGCTCTGGTGGATGACGGCGCGCATATAGACGTTGACGTCGCCGAGCCGCTCGTGCAGCTCCCGTACGCCATCCGCGTCCGTGAGGCTGAGCTGCCGGAACTCCGCGACGCCTTCGGTGTCGGCGCGGAGCGCGTGCTCGATCGCCGTGTGCGAGAGGTCCACCCCGATCGCCCGCGGAAAGCGGGTGGCGAGGTAGCGGGTCTGCGTGCCGTTCCCGCAGCCCAGGTCGACAACGGGCAGCGAGGCGACGGCGTGCGGCGCGAAGAGCTCCATGTGCGGGATCGCGGTGAGGCTCGGTTCGGAGTCCCAGATCGCCTCACCCGAGGCACTGGAGGTGTCCTTCCAGTAGCCCTCCCAGGCGTCCCTGTACTGCTGCGACACGCTCATAGTGCGCTCCCCACGATCCACTGACGGGCTGTCAAGATCTTCTACTGCCAGGGCAGGGGGCCCGGCAAGGGGCTGTAGCGATACTTCACCGGCTGTTCGTGCCGGCACGCGTCGCCGGCCTCGCCGGGCGCGGCAGCGACTGCTCGAACCACACCGTCTTGCCGCGCGCCGATGAGCTGGTCCCCCACTCCCGCGTCAGCGAGCCGAGCACCCGCAGCCCGCGCCCGTACTCGTCCGCGCGGTCCGCGTCGAGCAGCACGGGCAGTGCGCGGTCGTCGTCCGACACCTCCCACAGGAGCGCGTCCGTCCGTACGACCCGCAGCTCGACCTGCTCGGTGTAGGCGTGCCGCACCGCGTTGGTGACGGCCTCGCTGACCAGCAGCTCGGCGGTGTCGACGGCCTCCTCCAGGCCCCAGTCGGTGAGCCGCTCGCGGACCATCCGCCGGGCCCGGCCCACCTCCCGCGGGTCTGTGCCCAGCCGCCAGGCGGCCACCTGCTCGCGCGGGATCCCGTTCAGCCGGGCCATGAGCAGGGCGACGTCGTCCTTGCGGCCGCCCTGGCCCTCGTCCCAGGAAGAGGCAGCGAGCGCGCGGATGATGGTGTCGCAGGCGGCGTCCATGGAGGCCGCAGGGTGCGCCGCGGACTCGCACAGGGCCGCGAGCCCCGCCCCGATGTCCTGACCCCGCACCTCCACCAGCCCGTCCGTGCACAGGATGAGCCGGTCGCCGGGCGCCACCCGCACCTTGGCCGTCCCGAACGCCACTCCCCCGACCCCGATCGGAGCGCCCGTGGGCACCTCGAGCAGCTCGCTGCGCCCGTCCCCCGCCCGTACGAGTACGGGTGGGATGTGCCCGGCGTTGGAGATCAGCAGCTCGGAGCGGATCGGGTCGTAGACCGCGTAGAGGCAGGTGGCGAGGTAGTGCTCGCCGAGCCGCTGCGCCAGATCGTCGAGATTGCGCAGCAGCTGCGCGGGCGGCAGGTCGAGCGCGGCCATCGTCTGCACGGCGGTGCGCAACTGGCCCATCATGGCGGCCGCGTTGAGGCCGTGGCCCATGACGTCGCCGACGACGAGCGCGGTGCGCGAGCCGGGCAGCTTGATGGTGTCGAACCAGTCGCCGCCCACGCGTCCGAGCCGTGTCCCCGGCAGGTAGCGGGTGGCGGTGTCGCAGCCCGGCAGGCGCGGGGCGACCTGCGGCAGCATGCTGTCCTGGAGCGTCTCGGCGACGTTCTCCTGGTGCGTGTACATGCGCGCGTTGTCGAGCACCAGCCCGGCGCGGGCGGCGAGTTCGGCGCCGGTCGTACGGTCCATGTCGTTGAACGGCTCGCGGTCGGCCCGGCGCAGCAGCACCATGAAGCCGAGGACGACATCGCGGGCCTTGAGCGGCACGATCAGGATCGACCGCCCGTTGATCAGCGGCCGCAGGTCCCGCTTCTCGAACTGGCCGGAGATCCTTGCACCCAGCTCGTCGCTGATCCGCGGGATGAGCACCGGCTCCCCGGTGACCATGCACTGGAAGAACGGCGTGTGCTCGGGGAAGGCGATGGCCTCCCCGACCGGCACGGTGTCGTCCCAGCGGCCCGGTTCGTCGTTGTGCTCCACCCAGACGCGGTGCCAGATGGTGGTCACGTCCGGCACGCCGTCGGGGAACTCCTCACCCGCCAGCACCTGGGCGCGCAGATGCGTGCCCGCGAAGTCGGCGAAGCGGGGGACGGCCGCGCTGGTGACCTCGCGGATCGTCCTGGCCAGGTCGAGGGAGGAGCCTATGCCGCTGCTCACCTCGTTGAGGAACTCCAGCCGCTCGCGCACCGCCGCGTACTCGAGGTCCTCCTCGGGGCCGGTGTCCGAGCCGGGCGACGGCGGTACGAAGGCAGCGGGGTCGCCACCCTGCGGCCTGCGCGGGCGCCCGGCACGCCGCGGCACGCCCCAGTCAGGGGTGATGGGCACCCGGTCGTGGCGGCTGAACTCCAGTACGGGATAGCCGAGTTCCAGGACCTGGGCGGCGATCCGGGTGCCCTGGGCGACGCTCATGCTGGGGAAGATCTCCGGCAGTCTGCCGGCGAGTTCGTCCGCGCCGGGAAACTCCGTGTGCAGCGCGAAGCCGGGTGCGATGCTCTCGCCGGGGCAGCACTCCCCGGCTTCCTGGCTCTCGTGGTACGGCCCGCCGGGCCCGCACAGCCCGCGGGTGCCGGCGGCGAGCACGAGCAGCCGTTCGGGGCCGGGGCCGATCAGCGGGTACGCCCACCACAGCACGTCCAGTGACTCCTCGCCCACGCGCGCGGAGGGGCCGGCGCCGGTGTCGGAGATCCGGGCCCGGCCCGCGGCCGGGTACGACATCCGGCCGCTGAGCGAGTCCCCCAACCCGGGCCCGGCCCCCTCCTCGTACGAGGCGAAGCCGCCCTGCTCGGCGTCGAGGGCGCCGGAGACGGGCAGGAGATCCGCGGCGGGCACGCCGACGGCTTCCTCACGGGTGCTGCCGAAGAGCCTCCGCGCGCCTGAACTCCAGTGCGAGACGAGGCCGTTGGTGTCCACGACGACGACAGCGAGCGGGATTTTTCCGGACAGGGCTCTCGGCTGCGGCGGACCGGCCGGTGCCTGCGACGGAATGCCACTGTCCATAGCCGGGAGGCTCCTTCCCTGCCGCATGATCCGCGGCACCGTCACCACGGTACGGGTGAGTAAGGGTGCAGCGCGTGCCGTTCGCGCAAGTCGCGCAGGCCGCCTTGGGTCTCCTCAGTCCTCTCCGTCCCCTCCGTCCTCTCAGCTTTCTCAGTCCTCGTGGCCGAGCAGGAGGTCCCGCTCCATGCGGCCGCCGCCCGCGACCTGAAGGACCGTGGCCACGACCTCTCCGCGCGCGTCCGTCAGCGTCATCATCGGCGGGCGGCCGGTGAGCATCACGAAGCCCCGGACTGCCTGCGTCCGGGGCTTCGTGATGCTCACTGAGACCGAGGCCCCACCGAGACCGAGGCCGTATTGATGCCGACGGCATCGAGACCGACGGCCTACTTCTCCACCTCGGCGGCGAGCTTGGCGAGCACCGCGTCGTAGATCCTGCCGAGCCCCTTGGGCGCGAAGGTCTTCTCGAAGAAGCCGCCGATGCCGCCCGCGCCGTTCCAGACGGTGGTGACGACGACCTTCGCCCTGCCCTCCCCCGCCGGGGTCACGGTCCAGGTGGTGACCATGGAGGAGTTGCGGTCCTTCTCGACGAGTTGCCCGGCGGTCGGCTGGGAGACCTCGAGCAGGCAGTCGCGGATCCGCTTGCTGGTGGCCTGGAGCTTCCAGTGCACCAGAGTGCCCTCGCCCTCGCCGCCCTCGCGCACCTCGTACTCGCTGAAGTGCTCGGGGAGCAGCTTGGCGCGGGTGCCGGAGTAGTCGGAGAGCGCGCGGAACACCGTCTCGGGGTCCGCCGCGACGATCCGCTCCGTCGTGGCCTCTACCTGCGCCATCGTTCTTCCTTCCGTCGACTCGCCGGTCCTTGTGACCTGCGGTGCGTCCTGCCCGCCAAGCCAACCACCGGCGCTCCCCCGGCCCAAATCGGGGTCCCCGCGTGAGCCGTTACGGGATACCGTCTGGCGTCATTCGAATAAGTGTTCTAGCGTGACGGATGTGCAAGGAACGGCTTGCAAGGAAGAGGGAGGCGCCATGCGCTGGGACGGTCTGGCGGCGGGCGACGCGACCACGGCGGCGCCCGCGCTCTTCGGCACCGACGCGGTGACCCGTACCTTCGACACCCCCGAGTTCCGCGGGATCACGTTCCACGAGATCCGTGCGCGGACGATCGTGAACCGGGTGCCCGGCGCCTCCCGGATGCCGTTCGAGTGGACGATCAACCCGTACCGCGGCTGCACGCACGCGTGCGTCTACTGCTTCGCCCGCAAGACGCACAGCTATCTGGACCTCGACACCGGGACCGGCTTCGACTCCCAGATCGTCGTCAAGGTCAACGCCCCCGAGCTGCTGCGCCGCGAGCTGGCCTCCCGCCGGTGGCAGGGCGAACACATCGCGATGGGCACGAACGTCGACTGCTACCAGCGGGCCGAGGGCCGCTACCGGCTGATGCCGGGCATCCTCGCCGCACTGCGCGACTACGCGAACCCGTTCTCGATCCTCACCAAGGGGACGCTGATCCTCCGCGACCTCGAACTGCTGCGCCAGGCCGCCGCGGTGACCGAGGTCGGCGTGTCCGTCTCGGTGGGCTTCCTGGACGGCGGGCTGTGGCGCACGGTCGAGCCGGGCACACCGTCGCCCGAGCGCCGCCTGGAGGTCTGCCGCGTCCTGACCGACAACGACATCCCGTGCGGCGTCCTGATGGCGCCGGTCATCCCCTTCCTCAGCGACTCACCCGAGAAGCTGCGCGCGACGGTCCGGGCCATCGCGGCCGCCGGCGCCACGTCGGTGACACCGCTGGCGCTCCATCTGCGGCCCGGGGCGCGGGAGTGGTTCATGGCCTGGCTGGCGCAGCACCATCCGTATCTCGTACGGCGCTACGAGACGATGTACGGGGGCGGGGCGTATGCCCCGAAGTGGTACCAGCGGCGGATCACCCGCCAAGTCCACGAGTACGCGACCGAGTTCGGCATCGGGCCCTCCCGCCCCGGCGACGCCCGCCGCATCCCGCAGCCGCCCGACCCCGACCCCGACCCGGTCCTCCCGCCCCCGACCCAACTGACGCTGCTCTGAACGCGGTCAACGTCCGCCCGACACCCGGGCCAGGGCAGCAGCGGCCGCCGCTGCCAGGCGCGGGTGGTCGCGGGCGGCCGTCAGCGAAGGGATCGCTCGCGGGTCGCCGAGAGCGCCCAGGCCCTCGACGCAGGCGAGGGCCACCTGCCAGTACGGTCCCCCGTCCGCCAGCAGCCGCTCCAGGGTGGCCATGAGCGCGGGCACCGACTCCGGCGCGCGCAGCTCGGTCAGCAGCCGGACCGGGTAGAGGGCGTACGCGGTGCGCAGCGGATTCGTGGCGAGGGCAGCAGCGGCCCGGGCCGTACGCGGGTCGCCGAGCCGGGCCAGCGCGTGGGCAGCCGTGGCGCAGCGCGGCGGATCCCGGTGGTTGAGCAGCAGCACCAGCGTCTCGAACGCCCGCCGGTCCCCGGCACACCCCAGCGCGAAGGCCGCGATCTCCCGCGCCCACAGCGGCCGCCCGGACTCGGCGAGCACACGTGCCAGCTCGCCACAGCAAGCCGCGTGACTTCCCCCCGCGCAGCTGCCCCCGGCCGAGTTACTCCCCACAGATCCGTTCCCCACAGATCCGTTCCCCGCGGGCCCCTCCCCCACAGATTCGTTCACCGCGGATCTGCCCTCCACAAGCGCGGCCAGTCGTTCGTACTCCGCCCCCTCCCCCCGTCTCGCGGCCTCCCCCTGCGCCCGCTCCACCAGCGACCGGAATGCGCCTTCCGTCCCCATGCCGTGCCCCTCACCCGCTTCCATGCAGTCCTCCTCCCCCGCGTGGCCCGCGCCACAGCCGACCGCGCCCAAGTTCCTCTGGCGGATTTGGTTACCCACGGGTTAAGCTCCTGGTACGAGCACACCCGCTCGGGCGGCCTGGTGACGCAGCCGCCTCGTGCAGTCGGTTCTGCACACACAACACGCACGCAGTACGGCATGGCCTCGGGACAGGGCCGGCCGCCTTTCTCGCCGGGCATCGCTGCCCGCCGTGCAGCCCCACATCAGGCAAACCCCCTTCCGCGGTGAGCGCGTTCGCGCAGCCGGACCCTATCCGCACCCGGAAAACCCCTCAGTCGTCACTCTCCCCGCGGCCGCGGTGCCCGGGGAACACCCTCAGGAGTCCCGCGATGGTTCGTCCGTCCACCCCGGATCCCGCCTCCACTCCCTCCACCCTCAGCACCGTCGCCGTCGTCGGCCTCGGCACGATGGGCACCGGCATCGCCGAGGTGCTGGCCCGCGCAGGCCGGGAGGTCATCGGGATCGACATCAGCGAGGCCGCAGCCATGCAGGCCGCGACCGCCCTGGAAGCCTCGACGGCCCGCGCCGTGGAGCGCGAGCGGCTCACCGAGCAGGAGCGGCAGGATGTCCTCGCCCGCTTCCGTACGTTCACCGACCTCCAGGCGGCGGCCGACGCCGACCTGGTCATCGAGGTCGTGCCCGAGCACTACGAGCTGAAGCACGAGGTGTTCGCGGCGCTCGACTCCATCATCCGGCCCGACACCATCCTGGCGACCGGCACCAACGCGCTCTCCGTGACCCGCCTCGCCGCCGACTCCGCCCGGCCGGAACGGGTCCTGGGCCTGCACTTCTTCAATCCCGCGCCCGCCATGCGGCTGGTCGAGGTGGTCTCCTCGGTGCTCACCGCGCCCGCCGCCGTCACCGCGGTCACCGCGCTGGCCCGCGAACTGGGCAAGGAGCCGGTGGCGGTCGGCGACCGGCCCGGCTTCGTGGCGGACGGACTGCTCTTCGGCTACCTCAACCAGGCCGCCGCGATGTACGAGGCGAAGTACGCCACCCGCGAGGACATCGACGCCGCGATGCGGCTCGGCTGCGGCCTGCCGATGGGCCCGTTGGCCCTGCTCGACCTGATCGGCATCGACACCGCCCGCACCGTCCTGGAGGCGATGTACGCGGCGTCCGGTGACCGCCTGAACGCCCCGGCCCCGATCCTCAGGCAGCTCAGCGAGGCCGGGCTGACCGGCCGCAAGTCGGGCCGCGGCTTCTACACGTACGAGGCGCCGGGCAGCGGGACCGTCGTGCCGGACGCCGAGACCCCGGTCGAGGCCGGTGCCGCCGCGCGCAGCCGTACGGTCACCGCTGTCGGCGTCGCGGGCTCCGGCACCATGGCGAGCGGCATCGCGGAGGTCTTCGCCAAGGCCGGCTACGACGTGGTGCTCGCCGCCCGCAGCCAGGAGAAGGCGGACACGGCGAAGGCCCGTATCGCCAAGTCGCTGGCCAGGTCGGTCGAGAAGGGGCGGCTGTCGGAGGAGGCCAAGGACGTGGCGCTGGGCCGGATCACGCCCGCGGGCTCGCTCGACGCCTTCGCGGACGTGGACCTGGCCGTCGAGGCGGTGGCCGAGGACCTGGAGGTCAAGCAGCAGCTCTTCGGCACGCTCGACAAGGTCTGCAAGCCGGGCGCCGTGCTCGCCACGACGACCTCCTCGCTGCCCGTCATCGCCTGCGCCCGCGCCACTTCGCGGCCGCAGGACGTGATCGGGATGCACTTCTTCAACCCGGCGCCCGCGATGAAGCTGGTCGAGGTGGTCCGTACGGTCCTCACCGCGGACGACGTCCACGCCACCGTCCGCGAGGTGTGCGCTGCGGTCCGCAAGCACCCGGTGGACTGCGGCGACCGGGCCGGTTTCATCGTCAACGCGCTGCTGTTCCCGTACCTCAACAACGCGGTGAAGATGGTGCAGGAGCACTACGCGTCGCTGGACGACATCGACGCCGCCATGAAGCTCGGCGGCGGCTACCCGATGGGCCCGTTCGAGCTGCTCGACGTGGTCGGCCTGGACGTCTCGCTCGCCATCGAGCAGGTGCTGCACCGCGAGTTCCGCGACCCGGGCCTTGCGCCCGCGCCACTGCTCGAGCACCTGGTCGCGGCGGGCTGCCTGGGCCGTAAGACGGGGCGCGGCTTCCGCGAGTATGCCCGGCGTTGAGGGGGACGCGGCGTGGGGCGGTCTGCTGGACCCCGTTGGCAGTCCGCCCCCGCACGGTGTCAGCGCATCGTGTTACGTTCCCCACATGTCCCAGCCCGTTAAGTCCCCTCGTACCCCTCCTGTGGAGCCATCGGAGAGCCCGGGCAGCCGCCGCGCAGCCGCCCAGCGGCTGACCATGCGCCGCAAGTTGGCGGCCGCGGCGATGGAGCTCTTCGCGACGAAGGGGTACGAGGCGACGACGGTGGACGAGATCGCCGCCGCGGCAGGGGTCGCGCGGCGGACCTTCTTCCGGCACTTCCGCTCCAAGGAAGAGGCGATCTTCCCCGACCACGACGACACGCTCGTCCGGGCCGAGGCGGTACTGGAGGCGGCCCCGCCCCATGAGCATCCGCTGGACACGGTCTGCCGGGGCATCAAGGAGGTCATGCGGATGTACGCGGCCTCGCCCGCGGTGTCGGTGGAGCGGTACCGGCTGACCCGCGAGGTGCCCACCCTGCGGGAGCGCGAGATCGCCTCCGTCGCGCGCTACGAGCGACTGTTCACCCGCTATCTGCTGGGCCACTTCGACGAGCGCGCGCACCGCGACGGCGACGACGACCCGCTGCTCGCCGAGGTCGCGGCCTCCGCGGTGGTCACGGCGCACAACCACGTGCTGCGGCGCTGGCTGCGCAGCGGCGGCCAGGGGGATGTGGAGGCCCAGCTCGACCACGCCTTCGAGATCGTCCGGGACACCTTCGGGACCGGGATAGGCGCGGGCCGGCCCACGGCGGACCGCGGGCCCGCGGCATCGGTGTCCGCGGAGGGCGAGGTGCTGGTGACGGTGGCCCGAACGGACGCCCCTCTGAGCGAGGTCATGCGCACCATCGAGCGGGCCCTGAAGGACAAGTGAGCTCGCAGCACGGGCGGGCGTGCGGTCCCGCCGGGCGGGATCCGGCCAAGCGGCTGACCGCGCTCACTCCGACGGCTCCGCTCGGCGCCGTCGCGGCGGGCATCGGCGCCCCGCCGCTGGAGAATACGCACTGACGGCACGCGATTGATCACTGTCGGCAACGGCCGCCCCGGGAGGGGCGGCCGTTGTTGCTCATAAGTACCTGCGGGATGACATCTGAGAGAAATTGTTGGCACGCAGTGTCTTGCCGAGTGGCACGGCGTGCCATACGTTGAAGGGGTCCGGGCGGCCGGGCGCGGAGTGAAGGCACCTGCGCCCGGCTGTCCCCGCAAGCCTATTGCGCGCCCGGACGCCTGCGTCACAGGCACATCCCCCGGATTCCGTCCGGCGGGACCCACCGCGGCCACCCCGCGCAGCCAAGCAACACCTTGCGCCGAACCGACGGCACGCAGCACCAACCGTCAAAGACCCCAGCGTTCCCTCAAGCGTTCCGCAACGCTTCGCCGGAGGCCCACCATGAACAAGATCCTGGACGCAATCCTCTCCCCCGACAGCACCGCTGCCGACTTCGCCGCCCTGCCGCTCCCCGAGTCGTACCGGGCGGTCACGGTCCACAAGGACGAGGCAGAGATGTTCGCCGGAGTCGAGAGCCGGGCCAAGGACCCACGCAAGTCCCTGCACGTGGACGACGTGCCGGTGCCCGAGCTCGGGCCCGGCGAGGCACTCGTCGCCGTCATGGCCAGCTCGGTGAACTACAACTCCGTCTGGACCTCGATCTTCGAGCCGGTGTCGACCTTCAGCTTCCTGGAGCGGTACGGCAAGCTGTCGCCGCTCACCAAGCGTCACGACCTCCCGTACCACATCATCGGCTCCGACCTCTCGGGCGTCGTGCTGCGCACCGGGCCCGGCGTCAACGCCTGGCAGCCCGGCGACGAGGTCGTCGCGCACTGCCTGTCGGTGGAGCTGGAGTCCGCGGACGGCCACAACGACACGATGCTCGACCCCGAGCAGCGGATCTGGGGCTTCGAGACGAACTTCGGCGGCCTGGCGGAGATCGCGCTCGTCAAGTCCAACCAGCTCATGCCCAAGCCCAAGCACCTGAGCTGGGAGGAGTCGGCGGCCCCCGGCCTGGTCAACTCCACCGCCTACCGGCAGCTCGTCTCCCGCAACGGCGCCGGGATGAAGCAGGGCGACAACGTTCTGATCTGGGGCGCGAGCGGCGGACTCGGCAGTTACGCGACGCAGTTCGCGCTGGCCGGCGGCGCCACCCCGATCTGTGTCGTCTCCAGTGACCAGAAGGCGGAGATCTGCCGCGCGATGGGCGCCGAGGCGATCATCGACCGCAACGCCGAGGGCTACAAGTTCTGGAAGGACGAGCACAACCAGGATCCGAAGGAGTGGAAGCGCTTCGGCAAGCGCATCCGCGAGCTGACCGGCGGCGAGGACGTGGACATCGTCTTCGAGCACCCGGGCCGCGAGACCTTCGGCGCGTCCGTGTACGTCACGCGCAAGGGCGGCACGATCGTCACATGCGCCTCGACCTCCGGCTACAACCACGAGTACGACAACCGCTACCTGTGGATGTCGCTGAAGCGGATCATCGGCTCCCACTTCGCCAACTACCGCGAGGCCTGGGAGGCCAACCGCCTGATCGCCAAGGGCAAGATCCACCCGACGCTGTCCAGGACGTACACCCTGGACGAGACCGGCCAGGCCGCGTACGACGTGCACCGCAACCTCCACCAGGGCAAGGTGGGCGTGCTGTGCCTGGCCCCGCAGGAGGGCATGGGCGTGCGCGACGAGGAGATGCGCGCGAAGCACATCGATGCCATCAACCGCTTCCGGAATGTGTGAGCGAGCCGCATGACTGAGCGTCAGAAGGATCGTCCGTGGCTGATGCGGACGTACGCCGGGCACTCCACGGCCGAGGCGTCCAACGAGCTGTACCGGCGCAACCTCGCCAAGGGCCAGACCGGCCTGTCGGTCGCGTTCGACCTCCCGACGCAGACCGGCTACGACCCCGACCACATCCTCGCCCGCGGCGAGGTCGGCCGGGTCGGGGTCCCGGTCTCCCATCTCGGTGACATGCGGCGGCTGTTCCAGGACATCCCCCTGGAGCAGATGAACACCTCGATGACCATCAACGCCACCGCCATGTGGCTGCTGGCCCTCTACCAGGTGGTCGCCGAGGAGCAGGGCGCGGACATCACCAAGCTGTCGGGGACGACGCAGAACGACATCGTCAAGGAGTACCTGTCGCGCGGAACGCACGTCTTCCCGCCCGGCCCGTCGCTGCGCCTGACCACCGACATGATCGCGTACACGGTCGCCCACATCCCCAAGTGGAACCCGATCAACATCTGCAGCTACCACCTGCAGGAGGCCGGGGCCACGCCGGTGCAGGAGATCTCGTACGCGATGTCGACCGCCATCGCGGTGCTGGACGCCGTACGGGACTCCGGGCAGGTCCCGCAGGAGAAGTTCGGGGACGTCGTCGCCCGGATCTCCTTCTTCGTGAACGCGGGCGTCCGCTTCATCGAGGAGATGTGCAAGATGCGCGCCTTCGGCCGCATCTGGGACCAGGTCACCCGCGAGCGCTACGGCGTCGAGAACCCCAAGCACCGCCGCTTCCGCTACGGCGTCCAGGTCAACTCCCTCGGCCTGACCGAGGCCCAGCCGGAGAACAACGTCCAGCGGATCGTCCTGGAGATGCTGGCCGTCACCCTCTCCAAGGACGCACGCGCGCGTGCCGTCCAGCTCCCGGCCTGGAACGAGGCGCTTGGCCTGCCCCGGCCCTGGGACCAGCAGTGGTCCCTGCGCATACAGCAGGTCCTGGCCCACGAGTCCGACCTGCTCGAGTACGACGACATCTTCGCGGGCTCGCACGTCATCGAGGCCAAGGTCGACGCGCTGGTCGACGAGTGCCTGACGGAGATCGACCGGATCCAGGAGATGGGCGGCGCCATGGCGGCCGTCGAGTCCGGCTACCTCAAGGCCCAGCTGGTGTCCTCGCACGCCGAGCGCCGGGCGCGCATCGAGTCCGGCGACGAGAAGATCGTCGGTGTGAACTGCTTCGAGTCGACCGAGCCCAACCCGCTCACCGCCGACCTCGACACCGCGATCATGACGGTCGATCCGGCGAACGAGGCCGGGGTCGTGACCGCCCTGCACGCATGGCGCGACAACCGCGACGAGGGACGCGCGCAGGAGGCCCTCTCGGCGCTCAAGGCCGCGGCCGCGGGTGACACCAACCTCTTCGCCCCCACCCTCGAATGCGCCCGCGCGGGCGTGACGACCGGCGAGTGGGCCTGGGCCCTGCGGGACGTCTTCGGCGAGTTCCGGGCTCCTACGGGCGTCAGCAGCGCGCCGCTCGCGGTCGCGGCGGAGGAGGGCAGCCCGCTCGCCTCCGTCCGCGAGAAGGTCGCCGGGACGGCCGACGAGCTTGGCAGCGGCAAGCTGCGCCTGCTGGTCGGCAAGCCCGGCCTCGACGGGCACTCCAACGGCGCCGAGCAGATCGCCGTACGGGCCCGGGACGCCGGGTTCGAGGTGATTTACCAGGGCATCCGGCTGACGCCGGACCAGATCGTCTCGGCGGCCGTCGCCGAGGACGTGCACTGCGTCGGCCTGTCGATCCTGTCCGGCTCGCACGCCGAGCTCGTGCCGGACGTACTGGAGCGGCTGCGTCAGTCCGGCGCCGGGGACATCCCGGTCATCGTCGGTGGAATCATCCCCTCCGCCGACGCCGAGGCGCTCCGCGCGGCCGGAGTCGCGGCCGTCTTCACCCCGAAGGACTTCGGTATCACGGAGATCATCGGCCGTATCGTCGACGAGATCCGTACAGCGAACAAGCTCGACCCCCTGGAGGTCCCCGCATGACCAGCCCCGTCAACCGCCTGCGGCCGCGCCGCTCCTGCCTCGCCGTGCCGGGCAGCAACCCGCGCTTCCTGGAGAAGGCGCAGGGCCTCCCCGCCGACCAGGTCTTCCTGGACCTGGAGGACGCGTGCGCTCCGCTCGCCAAGCCGGAGGCGCGGCACACCATCGTGAAGTTCCTCAACGAGGGCGACTGGACGGGCAAGACGAGGGTCGTGCGCGTCAACGACTGGACGACGGAGTGGACGTACCGCGACGTCGTGACCGTCGTCGAGGGCGCTGGCCCGAACCTCGACTGCATCATGCTGCCGAAGGTCCAGGACGCCGAGCAGATCGTCGCGCTCGACCTCCTGCTCACCCAGATCGAGAAGACGATGGGCTTCGAGGTCGGCAAGATCGGCATCGAGGCACAGATCGAGAACGCCAAGGGGCTGGTGAACGTCGACGCGATCGCGGCCGCCTCGCAGCGCGTGGAGACGATCATCTTCGGCCCGGCCGACTTCATGGCATCCATCAACATGAAGTCGCTGGTCGTGGGCGAGCAGCCGCCCGGCTACCCGGCGGACGCCTACCACTACATCCTGATGCGCATCCTGATGGCGGCCCGCACGCACAACCTCCAGGCGATCGACGGCCCCTACCTGCAGATCAAGAACGTCGACGGCTACAAGGCGGTGGCCCAGCGCGCCGCGGCCCTCGGCTTCGACGGCAAGTGGGTCCTGCACCCGGGCCAGGTCGAGGCGGCCAACGAGATCTTCTCGCCCTCCCAGGAGGACTACGACCACGCCGAGCTCATCCTCGACGCGTACGAGTACTTCACCTCCGAGGCGGGCGGCAAGAAGGGCTCTGCGATGCTGGGCGACGAGATGATCGACGAGGCGAGCCGCAAGATGGCGCTGGTCATCTCCGGCAAGGGCCGCGCCGCCGGCATGCAGCGCACCAGCAAGTTCGAGATCCCGGAGGCCTGAGCACCATGCAGTTCGGACGCACCTACGAGGAGTTCGAGGTCGGGGCCGTCTACAAGCACTGGCCCGGGAAGACGGTCACCGAGTACGACGACCACCTCTTCTGTCTGCTGACGATGAACCACCATCCGCTGCACATGGATGTGAACTACGCGGAGAAGACCACCGATTTCGGCAAGAACGTCGTGGTCGGGAACTACATCTACTCGCTTCTGCTGGGCATGTCCGTGCCGGATGTGTCCGGGAAGGCCATCGCCAACCTGGAGATCGAGTCGCTGAGGCACGTGGCGCCGACCTTCCACGGCGACACGATCTACGGCGAGACGACCGTGCTCGACAAGACGCCGTCAAAGTCCAAGAGTGACCGCGGAATCGTCTATGTCGAGACCAAGGGGTACAAGCAGGACGGCACGCTGGTCTGCGTGTTCCGCCGCAAGGTGATGGTCCCCACCGAGACGTACATCAAGGAGCGCGGCGGCGAGCAGCCCGGCCGCCCGGAGCTGCCGGACACTTCGAAGAACCCCCAGGAGAAGTAGAGATGAGCCGCCTCGCGCAGACCCACGGGCTGACGGACATCCAGCAGGAGATCCTGTCCACCGTGCGTGACTTTGTCGACAAGGAGATCCTGCCGGTCGCGACCGAGCTGGAGCACCGCGACGAGTACCCCGCCCAGATCGTCGAAGGCCTGAAGGAACTCGGCCTCTTCGGACTGATGATCCCCGAGGAGTACGGCGGCCTCGGCGAGTCCCTGCTGACGTACGCGCTGTGCGTGGAGGAGATCGCCCGCGGCTGGATGAGCGTCTCGGGCATCATCAACACCCACTTCATCGTGGCGTACATGCTCAAGCAGCACGGCACGCAGGAGCAGAAGGACTACTTCCTGCCAAAGATGGCGCTCGGCGAGGTGCGCGGCGCCTTCTCGATGTCGGAGCCGGCCCTCGGCTCGGATGTGTCGGCCATCACATCCAAGGGCGTCAAGGACGGCGACGAGTACGTCCTGAACGGCCAGAAGATGTGGCTGACCAACGGCGGCTCGTCGACACTGGTGGCGGTGTTGTGCCGGACGGACGAGGGGCTCCCCGAGGGCACGGCGCCGCACAAGTCGATGACGACCTTCCTGGTCGAGAAGGAGCCGGGCTTCGGCGAGGTCCGGCCGGGTCTCACCATCCCCGGGAAAATCGAGAAGATGGGCTACAAGGGGGTTGACACCACCGAGCTCATCATGGATGGTCTGCGAATCCCAGAAAACCGGGTGCTTGGCGGGCAAACCGGACGTGGCTTCTATCACATGATGGACGGCGTCGAGGTCGGCCGTGTCAACGTCGCCGCGCGAGGCTGCGGTGTCGCCCAGCGCGCCTTCGAGCTGGGAGTTTCGTACGCCCAGCAGCGTCACACCTTCGGCAAGCCGATCGCCCAGCACCAGGCCATTCAGTTCAAGCTGGCCGAGATGGCTACCAAGGTCGAGGCGGCCCATGCCATGATGGTGAACGCAGCACGCAAAAAGGACTCCGGGGAGCGTAACGACCTCGAGGCAGGAATGGCGAAGTACCTCGCCTCCGAGTACTGCAAAGAGGTCGTGGAAGACGCGTTCCGAATCCACGGCGGCTACGGCTTCTCCAAGGAGTACGAGATCGAGCGCCTCTACCGCGAGGCACCGATGCTGCTCATCGGTGAAGGTACCGCCGAGATTCAGAAAATGATCATTGGTCGCCGGCTGCTCGAGGAATACCGATTCCAGGGATAGTTGTCCGCTTTGGGGCAATTCCTTCGGGAAGATCTAGAACAAGATCACACCCGGATTTCGGTCTTCGGGCACCGACTCGGCTGCTGGCTTGCCCAGTTGCCACGCGTTACCGATAGCATCCCGGAAAGCCGCCGTCCCCCATTGCAGCGCGGCATCATCCGCTACGAAGGTCATCCATGCCCCACAGCCAATCCTCTGCACCACGCGGCCGGGTCCGCCTCGCGCGCGGAGCATCGCCGTGGCTCCTCCCGACCGTGGCCACCGCGGCCCTCAGCCTCTCCCGGGCCCGCCGCTCGGGACGCTGGGCCGCCCTCGCTGTGCCCACCACCGCGCTCGCGGCGGGCATGCTGTGGTTCTTCCGCGACCCCGAGCGCGAGATCACCCAGGGCCGGGTGATCTCGCCGGCCGACGGTGTGGTGCAGAGCATCATGCCGTGGAAGGACGGACGTACCCGCGTCGCGATCTTCATGAGTCCGCTGAACGTCCACGTCAACCGCGCGCCGCTGGCCGGCACGGTGACGTCCGTCGAGCACATCCCCGGCGGTTTCGTTCCGGCGTTCAACAAGGAGAGCGAGAACAACGAGCGGGTCGTCTGGCACTTCGACACCGAGCTCGGCGACATCGAGATGGTGCAGATCGCCGGTGCCGTGGCCCGGCGGATCGTGCCGTACGTGCCGCAGGGTACGAAGGTGGAGCAGGGCGAGCGGATCGGCCTGATCCGGTTCGGCTCCCGCGTCGACATCTACCTCCCGGCCGGTGTCGACGTGGCGGTCGATGTCGGGCAGCCCACGATCGCGGGGGTGACTCGCCTTGACCGTGATTGATCCCGAGCCTCAGGCGCAGGCTTCCGGCGCCTGGGTTCCCGAGGTCGAGGCGGACTCCGACGAGATGGACGACATGCCGCTGTCCACGCGGCTGTCGATAGCGGACACCCTCACCCTGGGCAACGCCACCTGCGGCTTCATGGCCGTGTACTTCACCACCACCGGCGTCCTCATCCCGCACCTCACGGGCAGTGAGGACGGCGGCATGGCCCGGCACAGCGCGGCCACGGCCGTGATGCTGATGCTGCTGGCTTCGGTCTTCGACCTCTTCGACGGGCTCGTGGCGCGCAAGCTGCGCAGCTCGGCGATGGGCGCGGAGCTGGACAACCTGTCCGACCTGATCAGCTTCGGGCTCGCGCCCGCGTACTTCGTACTGGTCTGGGGCATGGTCGCCGACGACGCGCACCAGCGGGTTTCGGCGCTGGCCGCGATCGTGGTGCTGCTGGCGGTGGTGCTGCGGCTTGCGAGATTCTCGTGTGTCACGCTGCGTGACGGCATCTTCCAGGGGATGCCCAGCCCCTTCGGGGCGCTGACGGTCGTCTCGATCGTGCTGCTGGAGCTTCCCTTCATCCCGACGCTGCTGGCGATCATCGGGGTGGCGTGGCTGATGGTGAGCCGGGTCGAGTACCCGAAGCCGCGGGGGCGGCTCGCGGTGGCGATGCTCGGCTGGATCGTGCTCAGCATGGGCATGCTGGCCGCCTGGGCCTTCGACGCGCCGGGCGGACAGCTGCTGCTGCAGACGGGCTGCGCCCTGCAGCTGGTGATGGGCGCGGTGATCCCGCTGTTCGCCACGGCTCGCCGCGTGAACACGTTCCGCGACAACCGCCGCGAGGCACGGGCAGCGCAGCTGCCGTAGCCGCTCCGCGGCGGGAAAGCGCGCAGAGGAGGGGCCCGAGCGAAAGCCCGGGCCCCTCTCCCCGTTGTGGGCATGCGTTCCGCGGGGCGGAACGGGTGGGCACAACGGGGCCACCGGCGTGCAGCCGCGTATGAGACGGGAACCTAAGACGGGGGTCGGCGCATCGTCGCCGAATGCGGCCCGGTGGCCGGTGTGTGCCCACCCGTTCCGCCCCAGCGCAACGAATGCCCACACACCGGCAGGGGCTAGCGCAGCTGGTCTGTTGCCAGACGCTCGGCGGTGCGCTCCAGGAGGGGGCCCGCATTCGCGATGCACCTGGCCCGGTCGGGCTCCAGGTCCGTCAGGGCGTACGCGCGGGCGATGCCCGCGGCCTCCAGCGCCTCGTCGGACAGGCCGCGGCGCCCGCACACCGCGACCACCCGCCGCCCACCCGCCCGCGCCGCCGCCGCAACCCCCGCCGGAGCCTTCCCGTGCAGCGTCTGCTCATCGAGCGAGCCCTCACCCGTGATGACGAGGTCCGCCCGCTCCAGTGCCGCCGCGAAGCCCAGAACGTCGAGCATGACCTCGATGCCCGGTCGGAAGCTCGCGCCGAGCCCGATCAGGGCGCCGTAGCCGATGCCGCCCGCCGCTCCCGCGCCGGGCGACTGCGCGTACGCCGCGGCCTCCGGCCCGATCGCCTGCTCCAGAACACGCGCGTAGTGAGCGAGCGAGGCGTCCAGCAGCTCGGCATCCTCCTCGCTCGCGCCCTTCTGCGGGCCGTAGACCGCCGCGGCGCCCTTCGGCCCGGTCAGCGGGTTGTCGACATCGCTCGCGAGGACGATCTCCGTATCGGCGATCCGCGGGTCGAGGCCGGAGAGGTCGGCGGTGGCGAGCTCGCGGAGCGGGCCGCCGCCGGGCGCGACCGGCTCGCCGTCGCGGTCGAGGAAGCGCGCGCCGAGCGCGGCGAGCATGCCTGCGCCGCCGTCCGTCGTCGCGCTACCGCCGACGCCGAAGACGATCGTGCGCGCGCCCGCGTCCAGCGCGGCCCGCAGCAGCTCGCCCGTGCCGTACGTGGTCGCCGTGAGCGGCGTGAAGACGCCGGCGGGCAGGCGCTGGAGCCCGGAGGCCTCCGCCATCTCGACGACGGCCGTGCCGTCGCGCAGCGCGTACGCAGCCGTGAGCGGGATGCCGAGCGGACCGGTGACCTGTACCTCGCGGCGCTCGAACCCGGCGGCGACCGCGGCGTCGACCGTCCCGTCGCCACCGTCGGCAACGGGCAGCGACTCGACGCGGACGCCAGGGGCCACCCGCCGCAGCCCGGCGGCGACGCGCTGGGCGACCTCTACGGCCGTGAGCGAGCCCTTGAACTTGTCCGCGGCGATCAGCACGCGCCCGGTTTCCTTAACTGCTGCGTCCGCCACTTACTACCCCTCGCTATCGAACACGCAGTCGCGCCGCTGCGACCCTATCCGGAGGTGAACCGCACTGCCCAGCGTGAACGGGGCGAACCAGAGCGATCCGCCGGTGCCGGGCGCGGGCGCTAGGCTCGCGGCCGTGACCATCGACGACTACGCCACATACATCGCCGGACTGCCGAGAGTTCTCGCCGGTGCGGGCGTCATCTTCCGCGACGCGCAGGGCCGGATCCTGCTGGTGGAGCCGAACTACCGGAACGACGGGAAGTGGATCCTGCCCGGCGGCACCGTGGAGTCCGACCACGGCGAGACACCGCGGCAAGGCGCGCGGCGCGAGGCGGCGGAGGAGATCGGACTCGACGTCGAGCTCGGGCCGCTGCTCGCCGTCGACTGGGTACCCGGGTCCGCCAGGCCTCCGCTGGTGTCGTACCTCTACGACGGCGGAGTGCTCGACGAGCCCCAGCTCACCGCCATCCGCCTCCAGGAGGCCGAGCTGCTGTCCTGGCAGCTGGTGCACCCGGACGCGGCCTACAGCTATCTCGACGGCGGGCTCGGGCGCCGCGTCCGCGCCGCGCTCGGCGCGCTGGCGGGCGGCACGGGTCCGGCGGAGCTGGAGAACGGATACCCGCCGCTCGGCGTCGCGTCCCGCTAGCGATGCGCCGAGCGGCGCCGGGCAGCGGCAAGGCTCCGGGAAAGCTGCTCGCCCCGGCCTTCCCCCGTGCGTACGCTCGCCGCATGAGCAGCGGCGAGACGAGCGCGCGGAACGGCTCCCGGCAGCCCCTCGTGGCGGTCCTCAGCGGTGCCGGGATCTCCACCGACTCGGGGATTCCCGACTACCGCGGTCCGAACGGCCTGTGGCGGCGTGACCCGGAGGCCGAGAAGCTCGTGACGTACGAGTACTACATGTCCGACCCGGAGATCCGCCGCCGCTCCTGGCAGATGCGGCGGAACAGCCCGGCACTCCGCGCACAGCCCAACCCCGCGCACCGCGCGGTGGCCGAGCTGGAGCGCTCAGGGGTGCCGGTCCGGGTGATCACGCAGAACGTCGACGGGCTGCACCAGCTCGCCGGGCTCCCGCCCCGCAAGGTGCTGGAGCTGCACGGAACGGCGCGGGCCGTGATGTGCACGCGCTGCACGGCGCGCTCGGAGATGGCCGAGGCCCTCGACCGGGTGGCGGCGGGCGAGGACGACCCGCCGTGCCGGGAGTGCGGCGGAATCCTCAAGTCGGCGACGGTGATGTTCGGCGAACGGCTCGACCCGGACGTGCTGGCGCAGGCCATGGCCATCGCCCAGGCGTGCCAGATCTTCATCGCGGTGGGTACGAGCCTCCAGGTGCAGCCGGCCGCCTCGCTGGCCGGTTTGGCGGCGGAGCACGGCGCACGGCTGATCATCATGAACGCCGAGCCGACGCCGTACGACGATGTGGCGGACGAGGTGGTGCGCGAGCCGATCGGGACGGCCCTGCCCGCCCTCCTGGAGCGGCTTCTCCCCTGACCCGCCGTCCCCCGCTCCCCCAGATACCGCTGGCTGGGGGAGCACGCACGTGCCTTAAGGCGTGAGCACGATCTTGCCGCGGGTGTGGCGCCTTTCGAGCTCCCTGAAGGCGTCCTGGACCTCGTCCAGGGGATGGGTCCGGGCGATCGGAATTTCCTGCCCGGACCGCCGCGTAGGCCGTCGTCCCGACGACCGAAAGCGCCCCGGCCACGTCCCATGAGACGCCCGCCGGGCGGTGGATGAGGTCGCGGGCGTCGGCGAGCACGAACTCGGCCTGACTCGCCCGCCCGTGGGTGAACCCGAGAACCTCGTCGCCCACCGTGAAGTCCCCGACTCCTTTGCCGAGTTCGGCAACGACTCCGGCGAGGTCACTGCCCTGTCTTGAGCAATCCCTCGAGAGATTCCGTCCCGGACTCGAAGTCGAGGAGGCGGCGCTTGCGGTCGAGCCCGCCGCCGTAGCCGGTGAGGCTGCCGCTCGCGCCGACGACCCGGTGGCAGGGAACGATGATCCCGATGGGGTTCCGGCCGTTCGCGAGGCCGACGGCGCGCGATGCGGACGGGTTCCCGAGGCGGTCGGCCAGCTGCCCGTACGAGACCGTCGCGCCGTACGGGATCCGCCGCAGGGCCTCCCAGACGCGCTGCTGGAAGGGCGTGCCGTCCAGGCGGAGAGGCAGGTCGAACGTGGTCAGCTCTCCCGCGAAGTAGGCCCCCAGCTGGCGTACGGCCTCGGCGAAGGGCGCGTCGTCGGGGGTGCCGAAGGTGTCCTCCGGGGGCCGGTGCCGCTGCTCGGTCATGTAGAGACCGCTGAGGACCGCGCCGGTGGCGACCAGTGTGAGCGGGCCGAGGGGGCTGTCGACGACGGTGTGGGTGCGCTCGGGCATGGCGTGCTCCTCGACGGTCGGATCGTCGGCCGGGCAGATCTCCGGTCAGACGGCGGGCAGGTGGTTGATGGGGTGGTCGTCCGTCGCCCACAGGTGCTGGACGGCGTACGCCCGCCACGGCCGCCAGGCCGCGGCCCGCGCGGTGAGGGCGGCAGGCGTCGACGGCAGACCGAGCTCCTGGGCGACGCGCCGCAGCCCGAGATCGGTCGGGAGGAAGGCGTCGGGGTCACCCAGTGCGCGCATGGCGACCACCTCGACCGTCCAGGGTCCGATCCCGGGCAGCGCGGCGAGCCGGGCTCTGGCCTCGTCCCAGTCGCTGCCCGCGCCGAGGACGATGTCCCCGGCGGCGAGGGCCTCGACGAGCCTGGTGAGCGTGGTACGGCGGCTGCGGGGCAGGGCCAGCTGCCCGGGGCCGAGGGCCGCGAGCTGCTCGGGGCCGGGGAAGAGGTGGGTCAGTCCGCCCGCGGGGTCGTCGACGGGCTCGCCGTGCGCGAGGACGAGGCGGCCCGCGTGCGTACGGGCGGCTGCCGTCGACACCTGCTGGCCGAGGACGGCCCGCACGGCGAACTCCGCGGCGTCGACCGTCCGAGGCACCCGGCGGCCGGGGTTCTTGCCGACCAGCGGCGCGAGCAGCGGATCCGCCCTGAGCAACTCGTCCACCGCCACCGGATCGGCGTCGAGGTCGAGCAGGCGGCGGCACCGGCTGATCGCGATGGTGAGGTCGCGCAGGTCGGTGAGGGCCAGCCGGCAGCCGATGTGGTCCGGCTGGGGGCGCAGCACGGCGACCCCCTGCCCGTACGGCAGCCGCAGCGTGCGCCGGTACGCCCCGTCGCGCCACTCCTCGACCCCGGGGACGGCGGTGGCGACGAGGTGCCCGAAGAGGTTGTCGGGGCAGAGCGGGGCCCGGTAGGGCAGGCGCAGCGAGATCGTCCCGGTCGCGGAGGTGCCCGCCGTACGGCCGTCGCCGCTCGTACCGCGCGCGGCGCGGGCGCGCAGCTCGCTCGGCGAGAGAGCGAAGACTTCGCGCACGGTGTCGTTGAAGGTGCGGATGCTGGAGAAGCCGGCGGCGAAGGCGATCTCCGCCATGGGGAGTTGGCCGGTCTCGATGAGGAGCCGGGCGGTCTGCGCGCGCTGTGCACGGGCGATCGCGAGCGGGCCCGCGCCCAGCTCGGCCAGCAGCTGCCGCTCGATCTGCCGCGCGCTGTACCCGAGCCGCCCGGCGAGCCCCGGCACCCCCTCCCGGTCGACCACGCCGTCGGCGATCAGCCGCATCGCGCGGGCGACGAGATCGGCGCGCTCGTTCCACTGCGGGGAGCCGGGGCTGGCATCGGGCCTGCAGCGCTTGCAGGCCCGGAACCCGGCCTGCTGCGCTGCGGCCGCGCTGGGATAGAAGCGCATGTTCCCGACCTTGGGCGGCACGACCGGGCAGCTCGGGCGGCAGTAGATGCCGGTGGTCAGGACGGCGGTGAAGAACCAGCCGTCGAAGCGTGCGTCCTTCGCCTGGACGGCGCGTACGCACCGGTCGGTGTCGGTGTGCATGGGTCCAAGCATCGGGTACGGGGGGTGGGCGGGGCTGGCGAGAATCCGACATCGATGTCGAACCGAGCGCTGTGCATCGGGTGTGATCCGATTGCGGCAAACGGGAGACCGGCGGGGTGCTGATCTGCATCATGTGTGCGGTGACGCACTACGCCGAGATGCTCCTGGCCGATGACACATCCGTACGCCTGGAGCTGGCTCCCGTGGGCATACCGCCGGAACCGGGAGTCGCGCAAGCGGTTGGCGCCCGCCCCGCGGGCCCGCCGGCCCCTGCGGACACCGCTGGTCAGGATCTGCCCGACGGCATCGCCGGCGCGGTCCCGGCAGGGCGCCGCAGCGAGGCCGCAGCGGTTCTCGCCACGGACACGATGCGCTCGGCGCTGCGACCGCTCGGGCCGCTGCTGCAGCAGGTGCACGACTCGGTCGCGACCGCGGCCGACCCGCCCCAGGAGATCAGCGTGCAGTTCGGCGTACACATCGGCCAGGACTTCAAGCTCGGGATCGTCGGTGCGAACGGCCAGGCGAGCATGACCATTTCGGCCACCTGGCGGCTGCCCTCGGCTACGGACGCGGCCCGCACGGACTGAGCCGTGGAGGACTTCCACACCGTGCCTTTCCTGGCGCGCCCAAGCTCTGTGTCGATCCTGCCCCGCGGTGGTCGCCGCGCCGCCGGATCGGGCGTCCTGCTGCCCGGCGGCCGCCTCCTGACGTGCGCCCATGTGGTCAACAGCGCGCTCGGGAACCGGCCGGAAGCCGCGGACGACCCGGCGCCTGCCGCAGTGCGCGTGCTCGTGCTCCACCCGAGCGGCTTCCACGAGACCACGGCCCGGCCCGTGGTCTGGATTCCGCCCGGCCCTTCCTGTACCGCGGGCGCTGTCGAGTGGAGCGGCGACCTGGCCGTGCTCGAGCTGGCCGAGGACCTGCCCGCGACGGTCCTTCCGCCGCGCTGGCAGCCGATGGCCGAGGGACAGACCGTACGAGCCTGGCACGGCGGAGGACATGCTGCCACGGTCGCCGACGGCCGGGTGACCTCGTGCGACGGCAGGACCGGCTATGTCGACGGCATGCCGACCGGGGTGGCGATCGATCACGGGTACAGCGGCGGTCCCCTGTGGTCGGTCGGCGACGCCGCTGTGGTCGGCCTCGTCGCTGCAACGCTGACGCCTCCTCACGACCCCCTCACGGGCGTTCTCGAGCCCTACTCGCCCCAGCATGTCGCCCGCCGCAGCTGGGGCATTCCCTGGCAACGCATCCAGGAGGAACTGGTGCGCGCGGGCGGGGAGTACATCATCGAGGGGCTCGGCCCCAGTGTCCCGGCTCCGCCGGACGCGATCCGGCGCGACCTCGCGGACATCCTCGGCCGCGCTCTGCCCGACCCCGCGCACCGGGCGGACTGCGCACGGACGGTCGCGCAGCGGTGCGGGGCGGCGTACCCGCAGGGCCGCAACCTGCCGTCGGTGGACGAGTTCGCGCGGCTGCTCGCCACCGAGAAGCGGGCCATTCCCGCACTCACCGAAATCCTCCAGGCCACCGCTCCGCGAGCGGTGACGGAGCTGCTCGCCGTCGGACGACTGTCCGACGCGGCGACGCTGCTCTCACCCCGCGAACACCGGCAGTTGACGGAGGTCCTCGACACTCTGCCCGAGGATGCGGCGGCGCGCCTCCTCTCGGCCGTACGCGCCGCCCTGCCACTGACCGGGCTGCCTTCGGGGCTGTGTGGGGCCGAGCCGGCCGAGAGCTCCCCGCACTGCTACGGCACCGAACGGTCCGCCCGGATCGCGGCGGTGGTCGACCACCTGGAGGCCCTGCAGAGGGACAGCCAGCCGGTTCCGGACGGCACGTCCGGAGTCCCGGGTCTGCTGCGCGCCGTCGAGTTCGTGGCCGCCGTTTGCCCACCGCAGCAGCAGAAGGAGCTGCGCAAGTGGAGTGCGGCGACCGCCGGGCGCCTGGGCGTTCATGACTCGGCGCTCAAGGAGCGCCGGGCGGATGCCGAGGAGTGGGCGGCCCGGCAGAACGGGCACCGGCAGGCGGCGGCTCGCGTGCTGGTGCATCTGGCCGCGCACAGCGACCGGGACGGTGCCGACCGGTACCGGGTGCAGATCTGGTGCGACGAGGGAGCGGGGCCGCGCCGCGTCTCCGGCGACCCGGACCGTACGCGCACCGCCCCGGAGGCCGCCGAGGAGATTCTCGGCGTGCTCGAACCGCTCCACCGGGCCGCGCCCGACAGCCCCCGTCCCCTCATCGAAGTGCTCGTGGAACGCGATGCGTTGGAACTGCCCGTCGATCAGTGGGAGTGGCCGGGGCCTGCCGGTCTCCTGCCGGGCGTGCTCGGCGCCGAGTATCCGCTCATCGTCAACTGCCCGGAGCTCGTCGAGCGCGGCGGCGAGCGGTACAAGGCGTCGTGGCGGCACCGCTGGCGGCGGCTGGACGACGGGGCGACGGTGCACATCGACCGGTCGACGGGCGCCAAGGACCAGGTGTACGGGCTGCTCATGGAGCGGCTCGACGCGGCACGGGTCAGCATCGACGACGTACCGCCGCAGGCACGCATCGAGATCGTCCAGCTCTGCCTGGCGATGGGTATCCCGGTCGTCCTGTGGGACAGGACGACGGACCCGTCCTCCGATGCCGTCCCGTCCCTGGCGGGCATTCCACCGCGGCGGCTGCCGGAGGCGGTGCGCACCTACCGGGCGAGGCGCCTGCGGCAGCCGCAGCGCTTCGTGGGCCGTCCGGTGCTTGCGTGGGCCGATGCGGACCGCCGGATGCCGCAGCTGGAGCTGGCAGACCCGACCGATCTCTGATCGCCCGAGGCATGAATCCGGACGGAGGGTCCGATGACGTCGGAAGCGCAGTGGCGGCTGTTCCGTGGCGACGGCGAGCGCCGTGTGGTGCCCTTACCCGAGGCGCCGCCCTGGCGGCGATTCAGCGAACGGGCGGCGGCGGACGGCCGCCTGCCGTCGCCGTATCTCATCTCGCGGCAGCACGCGGATGTGGTGAACGCGGCGCTGCATCTGCGCAGGCCGCTGCTGGTCACCGGGCATCCCGGCACCGGCAAGTCGTCGCTGGCGGAGGCGATCGCCCACGAGCTCGGTCTGGGCGATGTGCTGCGGTGGCCGGTCAACAGCCGCTCCACCGTGCAGGAAGCGCTGTACCGGTACGACGCGATCGGGCGGCTCCGGGAGACCACGCTGAGCCGCGACCGGAGCGAGAAAGAGCCCTCCATCGGTGTGTTCGTACGGCTCGGCCCGCTGGGGACGGCGCTAGTGCCGCGTGAGCGGCCGCGCGTGCTGCTGGTCGACGAGTTGGACAAGGGCGACGTGGATCTGCCCAACGATCTCCTCACGGTCTTCGAGGAGGGGGAGTTCGAGATTCCGGAGCTCGCACGGCTCCCCGAGAAGGAGTCGATCGTCGAGGTGCTGACCGCGCGGGCCGACGAGCAGGCCACTGTCGTACGGGGACGGGTGCGTTGCAGCGAGTTCCCGGTCGTGGTCATCACCAGCAATGGGGAACGCGACTTCCCTCCGGCCTTCCTGCGCCGCTGCGTACAGCTGGAACTGCCGGCCCCGGACGAGGACCGGCTCAGGGCGATCGTCACCGCTCACCTCGGCGGGGACGCGATGGCGGAGGTGGACGATCTGCTGCGGGCGTTCCTGCAGCGGCGCGTGCCGGGGCAGCTGGCCACCGATCAGCTGCTGAACGCCGTGTTCCTGCGTGCGGGGGGAGTGGATCTGGACGCGGACGGGCTGCTGGACGCGGTGCTGCACCGGCTGGGCGGGGCGGTGTGAGTACGTGGGGGGCGCGGGCGGGCTGATCACCGACGTGCGTGCGGTCCTCGGGGACAGCGGCGTCGACCTCTCTCATCAGGAGCTGCTGGACGCCCTGTGGCTGGCCCGCCTCATCCCGGCCGGGGACGGGGACGCCCCGCTGACACGGGCGGCGAGCCGCCGGCCCGGGCTGCCGTTGAACCCGGCACCGAGGTCCGTTCGCCCCCTCGACGCACCGGGGCCGTCACCTCAGCCCGCCGAACCGGCCGGGCCCCCGGAGCCGTCCGGGCCGAGGGGCAGGCAGCGGAGCACTCCGACTCCCCCCGCGTCGGCGGCACGGCCGGCCCCCAGGACCGCAGCGACCGATCTGTACGCGGCCCGGGGAGGAACTGGTCCCGCCCCGTCCGATCGGGCCCCATCGGAGCCCGCGGGCACGCGAGCCGTGCCGGTGAGCCTTCCCGAAGGGAAGGCGCTGGGCAGTGAGTTGGCCGTCGGCCGGGCCCTCCGTGCCCTCAAGCAGCACCGGCCCAGCGTGTCCCGGCTGGAGTTCGACGAAGAGGCGACCGCGGCGAGCCACGCCGAGACCGGGCTGCCGTACGTGGTGCTGCGGCCTGCGCGGGAACGCTGGCTGGACCTCGCCCTGGTCGTGGACGACGGCATGTCGATGCTCCTGTGGCAGCGGCTGGCTGCCGAGCTCCGCACGATGTTGCAGCGGCTGGGGGCCTTCCGGGTCGTACGGACTTACGGTCTGCACACGCGCGGCGGCAACGCCCCCCTGGTACGCGGACGGCCCTTCGACCCGGATGCGCCTGCGCTGCCGCCGCAGCTGCTGGCGGATCCCTCGGGCAGGACGCTGGTCCTGGTGCTGAGCGACGGAATGGGCGCGGCGTGGCGGGACGGCAGGATGCACAACGCGCTGGTCCGATGGGCGTGTTGCGGGCCCACCGCGGTCGTGCATGCGCTGCCGCGCCGGCTGTGGAGCGGCTCCGGCCTGCGGGCGGAGCGATGGCATGTCACCAGCCGGCGGCGCGGCTCGGCCAATGTCGACTGGACGGCCTCGGATCCGGTGCTGCCGGCGGAACTGGCGGAGTTCAACGGTCTGCCGGTGCCTGTTCCGGTGCTCGAACCGAGTCCGGGGCCCATGGGGGCGTGGGCTCGTCTCCTCGGCTCGCGTGGCGCCGGTGCGCTGCTTCCGCTGCTCGGCAACCCGGGTCTCCGCCGCTCCGGCACGCGTGACCGCGCGGAAATCCGTACCGCCGACGACGAGGTGCGGCAGGTGCAGCACTTCCGGGACGCGGCCTCGCCGGAGGCTTTCCGGCTGGCTGCTCACCTGTCGGCGGTCGCGCCCGTATCCCTACCGGTCATGCGGCTGGTGCAGTCCGCCGTTCCGTGGCGTGCGGACACCGGCCACCTGGCAGAGGTCTTCCTGGGCGGCCTGATGCATCCGGCTGTCGGGTCTCCCGCCAGGGGGCCGCTGCCCCTGCAGCACCGCGTCTTCGACTTCACGGAAGCGGCCCGAGGAGCACTGCTCGACGCGGTCCCGACCGCCGAGCTGATGAACACCGGACGCCACGTAGGGCGGCGGCTCGAACAACTCGCGGGCCGGTCACCGGATTTCCCTGCCTGGCTCGCCCGATCGGACGGGACCGAGTCGCTTCCCGCCGGGCAGCGCGCCTTCGCCGGGGTCGGCCGCCATCTGTCGGCACGGTTCGGGGCACCGTCAGGTCCCCATCAGGCCCCGCCGCAAGCGGGGATCCCGGAGTCGCTGGGCCGCTACGAGCTGCGCGGGCCCGCCGGGTCCGGCTCGGACGCGTATCTGGCCGACGGGCCCGACGGAGAGCCCGTGCTGGTGCGGTTGGCGAGCCCCTCGGGTTCGCGCTCGGCCGTCAAACGGATTCGTACGCAGGCGGAGGCGCTGCGCCGGATGGACGGCCGCCACGCGCCCCAACTGCTCGGGCAGGGTCTCGATGACGACCCACCGTGGATCGCCGAGGAGTTCCTCCTCGATTCCGACGGCTCACCTGCCTCGAGCCTGACGCGTCTCCTCGCCGGCACGCACGGGGACCTGGATGCCGTCACCGCCGCCAAGATCGGCGCCAGCGTCGCGAACGCGGTGACCGTGTGCCTCGGCCGGCGCATGGTGCACTCCAACCTGACCAGCGACACCGTGTTCGTCGCCGACGGCATCGCCAAGCTCACCGGCTGGGAGACGACGGTCATCGACGGCCGCTCGTCCACGCTGTCCCGCAGGCGGCCTCCTACCGCGGAGAGCAATGTTTTCGCGCTGGGCCTGATTCTCCTCGCCCTGGGCGGCGGCGCCCCCGACCGGTGGTGGCCCAAGGGCGGCCAGAGTCACGCCTTCGCCCTGCCGAGATGGCAGGGGCCGGAGTGGGAACGGGTGCACGGCGTCGTCGTAGCCTGTCTCCACGCCACTCCCGCCTCCCGGCCCACGGCGCAGGATGTCGCGGAGACCTTCGGGCTCCGGCTGTACGGGAGTGCTCCGCCGCCGCCTCCGCCCGCGGCTGAGTTCATCGGGCCTCCGCCCCGGCGACCACGGCCTCCTGAGCTACCCTCGCCCCCGGCGGAAATGGCGGTCGAGCCCGGACCTGTGGCCCGCCGCCTCAAGGGCTGGGCCTCGCGATTCGGGATCGGGGAAGCCAGGCCGGCGCGCGAGCGCCGACTCGCGATGATCCGGTCGCCGCTGCCCACCCCTCACCGCATTGCGGTTGCCGGCCTCGACGGACAGGTCGACAAGACCGCGACCATCGCCGTCCTCGGTTCCATCCTCGCCTCGGAGCGCGCTCACCGGACCATCGCGGTCGACACCGGCTCCACGGCGTCCGCCCTCCGTGGAAGAATGCGCCGGCAGACGCGCGCGTACTTCCACGAAGTGGCGAGCGCGATCCCGGCCTTGGGAACCTACGCGAACATCCGCCAGCTCACCTCACGCAGCCGGTACGGACTCGACGTTCTGGCCCCCGACAGTGCCCTGGGGGATTCCGGTGGTTTGAGCGGCGAGGACTACCGCCGTCTGCTGAGCATGCTCGGCGTGCACTACCCCATCACCCTCATTGACCTGGGCGGCGACCTGTCCGAGCACGCTGTGAGCGGTTTCCTCGGCCCAGGCCACGGACTCGGCCTCGATCTCGCCGACCAGCTCATTATCGTCACCGCACCGGGACGGGACGGCACGGGCAGCGGATGGTCGACTGTCGAACGGATGATCTCCTGCGGCTACGAGAATCTGCTGCGGCAGAGCATCACGGTCGTCACTGGTCACGGCCGGACCTGGGACGAGCGCCCCGTACCCCATGTGGCGGCCCACTGCCGGGCTGTGGTCACGGTGCCGCACGACGAGCACCTCGGGGCGGGCGGCGAGCTGGTCCTCGACCGGCTGCAGCCCCGGACTCTCGACGCATACCTGGAGCTGGCCGCGCTGGTCACCGGGGACGACGGCTGGCCGTAGCCCGGTGCCCGCGCAACCATCCCGCGTCAATGAAGGTTGACAAAGCCCCCCGCTGTCATCTTAGGTTGACAGCATGGCTGGAGCAGACGCGAGAGAAGCCGTGGACGCCGCCGAGGCCGCCATGAACCGTGATCCCCAGGTCGGCCTGCGCGCGGTGGCCGCGCTGCGGCGGCTGGTCGAGCGGCTCGAGGCGCTGCAGGTCGACAGCGCCAGGCGGCAGGGCTGGTCCTGGGAGGAGATCGGAGCTGCGCTGGGCGTGAGCAGGCAGGCCGTCCACAAGAAGCACGCCAGGAGGTAGGCATGTTCGAGCGATTCACCAAGCAGGCGCGCGCGGTTGTGGTGCAGGCGCAGCAGGAGGCCCGGGAACTCGGGCACACCTGGGTCGGCAGCGAGCACCTGCTGCTCGGCGTGGTGTCGCAGCCCGGCGCGCTGGGTACGGCCGCGCTGGACCGCCGGGGCATCACCGCCGAGACGTGCCTGGCGGCGGTCGAGGCCGTCGTCGGCCGGGGCGGCAGCGGGATCGGGACCGATGACGCGGAGGCCCTGAAGGCGTTCGGCATCGACCTGGATGAGGTGCGCAGCCGCGCCGAGGACACCTTCGGGCCCGGCGCCCTCGACACGCCGCCGCACCGGGAGGAACCCGGGCCGCGGCGGATCCTGCCCTTCCGGCGGCGCCGGCGGAGCGGTGGCCGCGAACGCGCGGGGCACATTCCGTTCACCCCGCGCGCCAAGCGGGTGTTGGAGCGGTCCCTGCGCGAGGCGCTCGCGATGAAGGACCGTCACATCGGCGCCGAACACGTACTGCTGGGGCTGCTGGATCCGGAGGACCGGCTTACGGCGGGGGTGCTGCGGCGGCTGGGCACGGAGCCCGAGGCCGTACGGGCGGATGTGCTCGCGGACTTGGGGCGGGCGGCGTAAGGGCCTGCTCGGGGCCGCTGCCCGGCGAGGCCTGTCGCCGCCTCAGGTGCGCGCGGCCACGCGCAACCTGCGCCACACCGCCCGCGCCGCGTTGTGGCCGCACATGCCGTGCACCCCCGGCCCCGGGGTGGTCGCCGCGGAGCACAGGAACACCGCCGGGTGGGCCGTCGCGTACGGGACGCGGGCGAGCTTGGGGCGCAGCACCGACTGGAGGCCGTCGAAGGCGCCGCAGGCGATGTCGCCGCCGACGTAGTTGGCGTTGCGGTCCGCCAGCTCCGCAGGGCCTGCGACGGCGCGGGCGAGCACCAGGTCCCGGAACCCGGGCGCGAAGCGCTCGATCTGACGCTCGATCACGTCGGTCGCATCGCCGTCCCAGCCGTTCGGGACGTGGCCGTACGCCCAGAAGATGTGCTTGCCCTCCGGAGCGCGGCCCGGATCGGCGACCGTCGGCTGGGCGGTGATCAGGAACGGCACCTCGGGCGCCTGGCCGCGCGCCGCCCGGTTCAGCGCCGTGGCGATCTCCCGGGCCGACGGGCCGACGTGGACCGTGCCCGCCCGGCGGGCGTCCTTCGCGGTCCACGGCACGGGCCCCGAGAGCGCGTAGTCGATCTTGAAGACGGCGGGGCCGTAACGGAAGCGGTCGTAGGCGTTGCCGAGCCCGGCGATCCGGGCGAGGGCGGTGGGCGAGGTGTCGAAGACGTACGCGCGGGCGGGCGGCAGCTCGTCCAGGCGCTTGACCACCGTGCCGGTGTGGATCGCGCCCCCCAGATCGCGCAGATAGCCGGCCAGTGCGTCCGAGATGGCCTGCGAGCCGCCGCGCGCCACGGGCCAGCCGTGCGCGTGCGCGGCCAGCGCGAACATCACGGCGAGCCCGCCTGTGGTGAGGCTGCCCGGCCCGGTGACGGCGTGCGCCGCGAGCCCGGCGAGCAGCCCGCGCGCCTTCTCGTCGCGGAACCGGCGGTTCAGCAGCGCGACCGGCTGCGGGCCGAGGAACGCGAAGCGGGCGAAGCGGGCCGGGTCGCCGGGCAGGCCGAGCCATTGGGGGCGGAGGAAGTCCGCGGCCAGCGCATCCCAGTGACCCATGAAGGGGGCCACGAGGCGGCGGTACGTGCCCGCGTCGCGGCTGCCCAGGGAGGCGGCGGTCTCGCCGACGGAGTGGGCGAGCACGGCGGCGGTGCCGTCCGGGAAGGGGTGCGCCATCGGCAGCTCGGCGTGCACCCATTCGAGGCCGTAGCGGCTCAGCGGCATCGCGTTGAAGGCGGGCGAGCCCGCGCCGAAGGGGTGGACGGCGGAACAGGGGTCGTGCCGGAAACCGGGGAGGGTGAGCTCCTCGGTGCGGGCGCCGCCGCCGACCGTGTCCCCCGCCTCGTACAGCGCCACCGCGCAGCCACGGCGGGCGAGTTCGACAGCGGCGGTCAGCCCGTTGGGCCCGGCCCCCACCACGACCACATCGAGCATCGACGGCACCGCGAGACTCCTTCGTCCTCCGACGGCCGGTCCCCGAAGCCGGCCGCTTCGCGCGGCCGCCGGGGCTTCGCCCAGGATATGCGGCGCATGTGACGGCCTTCCTGCGTCCGTCCTCATCCGGTCGTCCCATCCGGTCGTCCCATCCGCCCGGTCCTGCGGCCGTGGTCTGCGGCGCGGCCACCCCGGGCGAAGATCGCGGGGGAGCCTACGGGAGGATTCCGGACAGGCGTAACGGCCCATGTCGGAGAGCTACTGACGGACTCCGGAAAAGCCTTACCCTCTTCGCTCATGGAACGCATTGTCCGCACCGACTTCCGCAAGCTGCATGGCTTTTCGAAGGCGGTCGCTCTCCCCCTCCTCCCCGCCCGCGTCTGGACAGCCGCCGAGTGGGACCGCATCCAGCTGGGCTACCGCGCCCAGGGCATGGACGAGCGGTGGAACGCCTTCGCCGAGGGAAATCGGCTCTTCCTGCACAGCAGCTGGACGGGACACCGCATCTACGAGGCCGTGTTCGCTCCCGCTCCGGGAGCCGACAGCGGGGACGGCCAGGGCCGGCACGGCGACGGGCTGATCATCTCCGGGGCGCTGGTCGAGGGCGACCCACGCCGCCACCGGCGGACCTCGGACGCGTACGACGCCGTCATGCTCGAGGTCCTCGTGGGCTCGGTCCTGCTCGGCGAGCGCTCCGGGGCGGGGCGGCAGCGCCTCACCGAGCTCCGCGGCGGCGCGGACTCCGGGCAGGACGCCGGGCAGGACGCCGAGGCCGCGCAGCGGCTCAGCGCGCTCGGCCTGCGCACCGCGGACGAGGCGCCGGAACCGGCGCGGTGAGCACGGAATCGGGGTCGGGACCGGGACCGGGACCGGGACCCGGACCGGGACCACGACCGGGACCGGGACCGGGACCACGGCCGGGATCGGGACCTGGATCGGGGGCAGGAGCGCAGGCGGAGTCGCCCGCAGAGGCGGTCATCCGGTCCATGGCAGACCGGCTCGTCCGCATCCCCGGCGTCAGGGCCGTCGCGCTCGGCGGGAGCCGGGCGCGCGGCACGCACCGAGCGGACTCCGACTGGGACCTCGGCGTGTACTACCGGGGCGAGCCCGACCTGGAGGCGCTGCGGGCGCTCGCCGCCGAGGTGACCGGGGAGCCCGTCGAGGTCGCGGGCCCGGGCGGGTGGGGGCCGTGGGTGAACGGCGGGGCATGGCTGACCGTCGGCGGGGCGCGGATCGACTGGATCCTGCGCGATCTGGACCGGGTGGAGCGGGTGTGGGCCGAGTGCCGGGAGGGGCGCTACGAGGTCGGCGTGCAGGCCGGTCATCCGCTCGGCTTCTGGTCCCCGGCGTACGCGGGCGAGGTCGCGCTCGGGCGCGTACTGGCCGACCCTGCCGGGGAGTTGACCGCGCTGCGGCAGAGCACGCGCCGCTACCCCGAACCGCTGCGTGCCGCGCTGACCGCCGGGGCAGCGTGGGAGGCGGAGTTCTCCGTCGCCACCGCCCGGAAGTCGGCGCGCGCCGGAGACGTGCTGCACGTGGCGCTCGGCTTGTCGCGGGCGGTCGGCGTCCTCTGCCAGGCTCTGTACGCCCACCACAAAGTGTGGTGCCTCAACGAGAAGGGTGCGCTGGCCGCGGCCGCGGCGCTGCCCGATGCGCCGCCGGGTTTCGGCGAGCGGGCCGCGGCCCTGCTGGCGGCGCCGGGCCGTACGCCGGAAGCGCTCGCGGCGGCGCTGGACGCGGCGGACGGGCTGATCGCAGCCGTACGGTCCGTGGTCGCCCCCACCTGACCCGGACCCGCGCCGGCGAGCACGAGCCCGTGCTCGCGGCGTGCGAGGCGGCGGGGATCGCGTTTCTGCCGTGGCGGCCGGTCGCCGGAGCGGTGTCGGGCGCGACGGCCGAGATCGCCGCCGTAGCAGCCGAACTCGGCGTCCCCCGCAGGTCTCGCTCGCGTGGCTCCTCGGCCACTCCCCGGTCATCCTGCCGATCCCGGGCACCGCCCGGATCGACCACCTGGAGGAGAATCTCGCCGCGGCACATCTCCACCTGGCCCCGGCCCACCGCGACCGTCTCGTCCGGTTGCCCGAGAAGGCCCAGGTTCCGTCTCTTCGGTCAGCCTCGGGGATACGCTCCACACGCTCTACGCGCCCGTCCCCCGCTGGTCGTTCCAGGGGCCCTCGCCCGGGTGGGCGGCCGGCTCGCCTCCCAGGTGGGCGCCCTTGAGGAGGTCGAGGACCCGGCGGGCCGTCGCCGCGTCACGGGCGGCCGTGAACGGGAGCGCGTTCCCCCCGGCTATCCGGAACGGCTCGCCAGCGACCGTCGCGCTCGCCCCGCCCGCCTCGGCGACCAGCAGCAGCCCCGAGGCGTGGTCCCACGGGTTCTCCCAGCCGAAGGCCACGGCTCCCAGGGCGCCCTGCGCCACGTGCAGGTACTCCAGCCCCGCCGAGCCGCACGGCCGCGGGGCGACACCGCTGACCACCAGCCGCGCGAACGCCTCGTCCTCCTCCAGCGAGCTGAAGTCGGGGTGGGAGGTGGCGATTTCCAGCACCGCGCCCGGCTCCGGGCTGCCCGCGTGCAGCGGCTCTCCGTTCAGCCGCGCTCCCCCGCCGCGCACCGCGACCGCCATCAGCCCCAGCGCCGGGGCGTGCGTCCAGGAGGCCAGCAGCTCGCCGCGGTGGGCGAGCGCGACGAGCGTGGCGAAGCCGGGGTCGCCGTGCACGAACTGCCGTGTGCCGTCGACCGGGTCCACGATCCAGACCGGCGCGTCCCCGCTCAGCACGCCCAGAATGCCCCGGTCGGCGTGGACGGCCTCCTCGCCGACCACCACCGAGCCGGGCAGCAGCTTCGTCAGCGCGGCCGTCAGGTGCTCTTCGGCGAGCCGGTCGGCGACCGTGACCAGGTCGTGCGGACCGTTCTTCTCGACGATCTCGTGCGCGGCGAGCTGCCGGAAGCGCGGCATCACCTCGACCGCGGCCGCCGCTCGCACCGCTTCCTCGACATCGGACAGGTGCCGGCCCGCATCGGGCCCGGAGACGAAATCATCGATCATCCCCCCATCGAACCACGCACCGCCGAAACCCTTCCCTTCGCGCAGCGGGACAGCCGGTGACCTGCGGGTGAACGCCCCGCCCGCACACGTACGGCCGTCCGGAGCACCGCGCACACGCGTACGCCCGCACGCGTACGCCCTGTCCGGAGCCCCGCCCGCACCGCGTACGCCGTCAGCGCCCGACGGCGTACCCCTGCATGCCCCGCGGGTTCGCGGCCGCCGCCGGCACGCCCGTCTCCGGGTCGCGGGCCGCCGCGCACAGCCGCCCCTCCGACCACGGTTCTCCGACCGTCACCTCGTGGCCTCGGCTCCGCAGCCCCTCGACGACCTCGGCCCCCGCCCGGCCCTCGACCGTGACGGAGCCCGGCCGCATCCCGCGCGGGAAGAACGAGCCGGGGAAGCTGACGTTGTGCCAGTTCGGGGCGTCCCTCGATGAGCCGGTGCACGTACGATCGAGGGGGCGGGCTCGGTCGGCGCCCGGTCACGGTGTCTCCTCCCGGCCGTGCTGTCGAAATGCGGTCCGCCCGCAGCTCCGTCGAGTAGACCGGACACATGACAGCGCAACGCACCGCCGCCGCCCCCGTGCAGGACCTGGACGACAAGATCCTCGGCGGCTGGCTGGGCCGGATCGCGGGCAACATGCTCGGCAAGCCCGTCGAGCGCGGCGACCACTGGACGCGGCAGCGGATCGACCGTTACCTGCGCCGCATGGACGCGCTTCCGCTCACCGACTACATCCCCGGGCCGCCGCCCGGAACTCCGCTGGACCCAGCGGAGTTCGAGCTGCGCCCCGAGTGGCCGGAGTGCACCCGCGGCAACATCCACGGCAGTTCCCGCGACGACGACGTCGACTACTCGATCCTCGGCCTGCACCTGCTGGAGACCCACGGCTTCGACTTCACGACGGAGCAGGTCGGCGACCTGTGGCTGCTCCGCCTCCCCTATCTGCAGACCTTCACGGCCGAGCGGGCGGCCTACCGCAACCTCGCGCGCGGCCTGAAACCGCCGGTCGCCGCGACCGTCGACAACCCCTACCAGGAGTGGATCGGCGCCCTCATCCGCGCCGACATCCACGGCTGGACCTCCCCCGGCGACCCGCGCCGCGCCGCAGGCCTGGCCCGCCGCGACGCCGTCCTGTCCCACACCGGCAACGGCGTGTACGGCGCCATGTGGGCCGC
The DNA here is from genome assembly GCF_052246385.1 of Streptomyces sp. 8N616. Lineage (NCBI taxonomy): Bacteria > Bacillati > Actinomycetota > Actinomycetes > Kitasatosporales > Streptomycetaceae > Streptomyces > Streptomyces sp. 8N616. The sequence goes on from NZ_JBQQBY010000020.1 coordinate 84,947, forward strand.
CGCCCTCATCGCCGCCGCCTTCACGGCCCCGTCGGTCCGCGCCGCCCTCGAGGTCTCGCTCGAGCACATCCCGCCGGGCTGCCGCCTCGCCCGTACGGTCCGGCGCACGGCCGCCCTCCACGACGCGGGTCTCACCTGGGAGTCGGCCCTGGGCGAGCTGGACCGCGAGACCGGCCACCTCCACTGGATCCACACCGTCCCCAACGCCGCCGTTCTCACGGCCGGACTCCTTTACGGTGAAGGGGACTTCACCGCCACGATCGCCCTCACCGTCCGCGGCGGCCTGGACACCGACTCCAGCGGTGCGACGGCCGGGTCTGTGGCGGGGGTGATGTGCGGCGCGGCCGCGATCCCGCCGCAGTGGACCGCACCGCTCGAGGACCGCGTCCGCAGCGCGGTCTTCGGCTTCGACGGTGTACGGATCAGCGAACTCGCCCGGCGCACGGGCCGGTTGGCGGCGCCTCCGCCAGGGCCGTCGACCGGCCGGAGAACGGGCCCCGGAAAAGCCGCGGAAAAGCCCTCCTGAGGCCGTAGAAATCCCCCTCCCCATCCGGGCTATCATCCGCCTTACACACACGTGATCGCGCACAGCCGTGCAGGTCGCGGACTCCTTGGCACCGGCGTGTCTTCTCCGGCCCGGCGGCCTGGTCCGCCGCGCCGCAGGGCTGTGTCGCCCTGTGGCGAGGGGAGCCTTCCGCTGGCAATTCGTATCTGGCTCAGCAGCGCGGGGGCCGCCACGACCCAGGTGATCCGGATGCTCCGCGAGAACCCCGACGCAGCCGAGGTGCACGTCTACGGCACCAACATCAGCCCGTTCGCTCCGGCGCTCGCCGCCTGCGACGTGAGCGAAGTCGAACCCCACCGCGTGAGCAACGAGGCCTACGCCGAGTTCGCCCTGGACTTCTGCCGCCGGCACGCCATCGACGTCCTGATCCCGCCCAGGCGCCTTGATGCACTCGCGCCGCACGCCGAAGCCTTCGCCCAGGCCGGTACGCGGCTCATGTGCTCACCGGCCGCCGCGGTCGGTGTGCTGACCGACAAGGCCAGGACGTACGAGGTGGCCAGGGCGGCCGGCGTCCCGGTGCCGCCGTGGCTGGTGGTCTCGGACGGCGACGGGCTGCGCTCGGCGGCGCGCGAGATCACCGAGGGCGGCGGCACAGCCTGCATCAAACCGGCGGGTGAGTACTCCGCGTTCGGGTTCCGCATCCTGGACGACGGGCCCCTGCACATGAAGGACCTGCTGGCACCGGCGCGCCCTCTCGCCTCGGTCGGCGCCGTGGCGGATGCGCTCAACCGGGCCGCGGACCGGGGCGAAACGGTGCCCGAGTTCATCGTGATGCCCTACCTGGACGACCCGGAGGTCAGCATCGACTGCCTCTCCGCCCCCGGCGGCTCCATGGTGACGTGCATCGCCAGGTCCAAGGACGGCCGCTATCGGCACCTGCTCGACGACCCCGCTGTGACCGCCATCGCGCGGCGCCTGGTGGGCCACTTCGGGCTGGCGTACCTCTCCAACGTCCAGCTGCGCCAGTGGCGCGGCCGACCGGTCCTGCTGGAAGCCAACCCCAGGGCCTCGGGCGGGATCTTCCAGACCGCCTTCACCGGGGTGAACCTGCCGTGGGCCGCCGTGCGCATGCTGCTCACCGGCCACCCCGGCCCGCTCGAACCGCCGAGGCTGGGCGGCCGTATCGCGGTCACCGAGACCGTCATGGACGTCGGCGCGGTCCAGACGGCGATCCCGGGCCAGACGCGGGCCGATACGGTCCGGACCGACCCGGTCCGACCCGATGCGGTCACCGCGCCCCGGCCCGCCGGGCTCCCCCTGGCGTAGGAGGCATCCCGGCGGATCCCTGGTTCCCCGCCGATCGCCGAGAGCGCCGGCTCGTACCAGACGTCACCGAGCCGGTCGCCTTCCTGCGTCCGCTCGGCAGGCCCGCCACGGCCTGGCGGCTGAGGAGTACGGTGGACCGGCGGTGGCAGGCGACCGGTGGTGGCCGGTGGTTGCGGATGGAGGCGCGCCGTGCACGGGGAGTACGAGATGCCGTGGGCGGACTACGACTGGCAGCTCATCCACGAGGGCGCGCAGTCTCCCGCCCTCCACATGGCCCTGGACGAGGTGCTGACCCTCGAGGTCGCCATGGCGCGGCGGTCGGCGACGCTGCGGGTGTGGGAGTGGGCCTCCCCCGCTGCGGTCATCGGGAGTTCCCAGTCGCTGCGCAACGAGATCGACCCGGCGGCCGCCGAGCGCCACGGCATCACCGTCGTACGGCGGATCAGCGGCGGCGGCGCGATGTTCGTCGAGCCGGAGAACACCATCACGTACTCGCTGTACGCGACCCGGGCGCTCGTCCGCGGGCTGTCCTTCGCCGACTCCTACGCCGGTCTCGACCGCTGGGTGCTCGCCGCGCTCGGCGGCATGGGCATCCAGGCCCGGCACCGGCCGCTGAACGACATCGCCACCGACGCCGGGAAGATCGCGGGCGCGGCACAGAGGCGGGTGGTGGCGGGCGAAGGGGCCGTGCTGCACCACGTGACGATGGCGTACGACATCGACGCCGCCAAGATGCTCGAGGTGCTGCGGATCGGCCGCGAGAGGCTCTCCGACCGGGGCACGCGGAGCGCGGAGCAGCGCGTGGACCCGCTGCGCCGCCGCACGGGCCTCTCCCGCGCGGCGGTCATCGACCGGCTGACCGAGTCCTTCCGCGACCGCTACGGCCTCACCGACGGCAAGGTCACGGCGGAGGAGCTGGCGCGGGCGGAACGGCTCGCGGCGGAGAAGTTCACCTCGGAGGAGTGGACGGCGCGGGTGCCGTAGCGAGCAGATGCGGCTCGCCCCCATTTCGACAAGCTCAGGACGCCCCCGGCTGCCTGATCCACCCCAGCGCCCGCTCGACGGCTCGCTTCCAGTTGTCGTACTCCGCCTCCCGACGTTCGGGGTCCATGTCCGGCAGCCACTGGGCCGCCCGGTGCCAGTTGCGGCGCAGGACTTCCAGGTCCGGCCAGTAGCCGGCGGCGAGCCCCGCGGCGTAGGCGGCGCCCAGCGACACCGTCTCGGCGACCATGGGCCGCACCACGGGCACGTCGAGCACGTCGGCGAGGAACTGCATGAGCAGGTTGTCGGCCGTCATACCGCCGTCCACCTTGAGCGCCTTCAGGGCGAGCGAGGAGTCGGCGTTCATGGCATCGACGACCTCCCGGGTCTGCCAGCCGGTGGCCTCCAGGACGGCTCGGGCCAGGTGTCCCTTGGTGATGTACGAGGTGAGGCCGACGATGACGCCGCGTGCGTCGCTGCGCCAGTGGGGCGCGTACAGGCCGGAGAACGCCGGGACGATGTAGCAGCCGCCGTTGTCCTCGACGGTGCGCGCGAGGGTCTCGATCTCGGGGGCGCTGCTGATCAGTCCCAGACGGTCGCGGAACCACTGGACCAGTGAGCCGGTGACGGCGATGGGGCCTTCCAGCGCGTAGACCGCGGGCTGGTCGCCGATCTTGTAGCCGACCGTGGTGAGCAGTCCGTGCCGGGACCGTACGAGGCTGGTGCCGGTGTTGAGCAACAGGAAGCTGCCGGTTCCATAAGTGCACTTCGCCTCGCCGGGGGCGAAGCAGGTCTGTCCGAACAGGGCCGCCTGCTGGTCGCCGAGGGCGGCGGTGATGCGGACACCGGGGAGGACGGCACGGGCGGCGCCGTAGTTCTCGGACGAGGGCCGGATCTCCGGGAGCATCGCGCGGGGGATGCCGAAGAAATCCAGCAGCTCCTCGTCCCAGGTGAGCGTGCGGATGTTCATCAGCATGGTGCGGCTGGCGTTGGTGACGTCGGTGATGTGCAGGCCGCCGTCCGGGCCTCCGGTGAGATTCCAGATCACCCAGCTCTCCATCGTGCCGAACAGCACCTCGCCGTCTTCGGCGCGCTGCTGCAGCCCTTCGACGTGGTCCAGCAGCCAGCGGATCTTCGGGGCGGAGAAGTAGGTCGAGGGGGCCAGGCAGCAGCGCTGAAGGAAGAAGTCGTCCCCGGGGTCGTTCCTCAGGTTCTCGATGTGCGCGGCGGTACGGGTGTCCTGCCAGACGATCGCCCTGCTCAGCGGGGCGCCCGTCATCCGGTCCCAGAGCACCGTCGTCTCCCGCTGGTTGGCGATGCCGACGGCGGCGATCTCGTCGCCGCCTACGCCGGCGCCGGAGAGCGCCTGCGGCACCACGCGCTGCAGATTGCGCCAGATCTCGACGGCGTCGTGCTCGACCCAGCCGGGCCTGGGGAAGTGCTGCTGGTGCTCCCGCTGGGCGACCGACACCAGTCGCCCACCGTGGTCGAACAGGATGCATCGAGTGGAGTTGGTGCCCTGGTCGATGGACATCACATACCGTTCAACCATGATCAGGTGCCTGCCTTCCGATGCGTTCGAGGAGGTCGGTGGGGCTCACCAGCGGGCTGCCCCCAGGTCTCGGGAGACCGCCCGTGCGGCATCGCGGACCAGGGTGACCAGGGCGGGCTGGGGACGGCCTTGGGAGTCGCAGATCCGCTCGACCGCGCCGGATGCTCCGATGGCGCCCACCACGAGGCCGCCGTGCCCCCGGATCGGCGCGGCGACGCCGGCATCGCCCATGCTCATTTCCTGGACCTCGGCGGCCCACCCGAGCTCCTGGATTTCGGCGAGGGCCCGGGTGAGACCCTCCGGGGCGACCAGGGTGTGCCGGGTGTACGCCTCGAGACCGGCTTCCAGCACCGGCTCCACGGGCGTGCTCCCGAAGGCCAGCAGCACCTTGCCGAGCGAGGACGCGTGCAGCGGCAGCAGCGAGCCCACGTCGAGGGTCTGGAGGGTGTCGTCCGGCCGGAAGACATGGTGGACGATGAGCACCTTCCCCTCCAGGGGCGTACCCAGGCGTACCGCCTCCCCGCTGCGGGCGGCCAGGGCGTCGGCCCAGTTGATGGAGCGGGACCGCAGCTCGTTGACGTCGAGATAGCTGGTACCGAGGTGGAGCAGGGCCGCTCCGAGCTGGTACTTTCCGGTCGCCTCGTCCTGCTCCACGAAGTCCACGTGCTGCAGGGTGCGCAGGATGCCGTGCGTGGTTCCCTTCGCGAGCCCCAGCGCAGCCGCCACCTCGCCCAGCCCAAGCCGACGGGGACCGCCGGCGAGCAGACGCAGGATCGCCGCCGCCCGTTCGATGGACTGGACCGGGCCGGCCATGCAGCGATCCTAGTACCGCGATCACCGGTCGGCATCACGCACTGTTTCCGAATCGTTCGCACGCCCGAAAGGCGCGTTCGATAATGTCGACCCCCGTTCATTGACCCTCTCAGGTGCCGTCCATAGTCTTTCGGGGATCTGCGTCGACCCACGACCACTCGGCAGGCTCACGGAAGGAGGGCAGATGGCACTACAGCTCCATACGACGCCGCAGGAGGGCGCGGAGCACGTCTGTCCGCTGCCGCATGCCCCCGGAGCCGTCTCGGCCGTGCGCCGATGCGTGCGCACGGTCCTGGCCGGGTGGAACCTGTCCCAGGACGTCGCCGATGACGCGCTCCTGGTGATCTCGGAGCTGCTCACCAATGCGGTCGTCCACGCCCTGCCCCCGACCGCGCTACGACTGTCCTGGACCTGGATCGACGGGCGCAGCGCCCTGCGCATCGAAGTCACCGACGCGGGACCCGCGCATCCGGCCGGACAACCGGCCGACGAGCTCGACCCCGACGAGCACGGCCGCGGCATCGGCATCGTCACCGCCCTCTCGGCCCGCTGCGGCGTGCACATCCACCCCGGCGGCATCACGCGGTGGGCGGACCTCCCCGCGGCGTAGAACGCACGGCGAGGCGAGACGGCGTCGCGCTGCGAGTTCGGGCTCGTGTGACTGAGCGCTTCAGTCGCCGGGTTTCGCCAAGCACCGCGCTCAGGACGTGGCCGGAAGATCAATTCGGTCTGTCACTTCAGGAAGCAGGAGCTGCGCCGACTGCTCGTTGTCTGCTTCTTCTTCGTCGAGCCGGTCGACGAGGAGCATCGCCGCATCGTCCGCCAGGTGGCCCCCGGCGTGACGGATCAATGCCTGGTGCAGTTGTTCCAGGAACTGCGGCGGGGTGCAGGTGTGCACCGCTTCCATGGCCTCGGGCAAGGCGAAGAAATCGTTGTCAGGATTGCGGGCCTCGATCACGCCGTCGGTGTGCAGCAGCAGACGGTCACCGGGTGCGAGCGGATAGCTCTCCGCCTTGGCGGGAGGACCGGTCATGAAGTCGTCCAGGCCCAGGGGTGGCAGTGGTGAGCTGGGCATCAGGGCGTGAACCCTGCCCCGGTGCAGCAGCAGCGGAGGCGGATGGCCGCGATTGACCACCTGGACTTCGAAGCCGTCGGGCACCTGAGCTACGAGCGCAGTGACGAAATCCTCCGCCGGGTCTTCCCTCTCGTCCTGGTCGACCGCCCCCGGCGCGGCTCGCTCCCGGTGCAGCGCAGCCGCGCAGTGGTTCACCACCTCCACGAGGTCGTCCTCATAGTGCACGGCCTCCCGGAAGGCGCCCAGCACGGCTGCGGCCAAACGCACAGCAGGCAGCCCTTTGCCGCGGACGTCCCCCACGATCATCCGGACCCCATACCGGGTCTGTACGGCCTCGTACAGATCGCCGCCGATCTGCGCTCCGGTCTCAGCCGCGAGGTACATGCTGGCTGCCCGTACCGGGCCCAGCCGGGCCGGTGTAGGCCGCAGCAGGACTCGTTGTGCTGCCACGGCGACCCGGCGAACCTGGGTGAGCTCGCTCTGCCTGCGCGTGCGCACAGCTTTGCTCGTGATGACACTGGCCACGGACACCACGAGGAGGCCCAGGAGGTTGCTGTAGATCAGCATGCCACCCCACGCCTCGTGCAGGGTGGTGGTGATCAGGCTGACGGCCAGGGCTCCAGCCGCTGCCGAGAGGGTGCCTTTCGGGCCCATCGTCAACGAAGCCAGCGCCGGCATCGCGACGAGGAGAGGGCCGGTGTAGATATCGTGCGCAGGCGAGAGCTCGATCCCCAGCCCGAGCAGTATGATCACGAACGGCACGCACTGCGCGACTCGGAAAAGGGCCCGGCTGTGACCGCCCGCTCCCGGCGTAGGAGCTGGGCGGAAGAGCGTCCGCATGGGTACAGCCTGCCTCGCCGAAGGTGAGTGTTCCACTCATCGCCCCCGCGGCCTCCCGAGGCATCCGAGGACCCGTGGCCGACACCCCCCAGCGCTACGGTGCCCGTTGCGCTCAGGCTCGCCAACTCAGCCGCTGACCCGACAACTGAAGCGCTCAGTCACAGCTCGGACGTGGCCGGTGCCACCGCAGCTGCCGCATAAATCTATGCACGGGCGATCCGGATGTGCCAGGCGTCACCGTCGCGGACGAGTCGACCGCGGAGCTCGTGGGTACGGGGGGCTCCTTCCTGCCACCACTGGCGAATCAGGGCGCGAAGAACTTCGAGAGCGGGCGACTCGGGGTGGTCTGCGATGAGGAGCTGCTCCGTGGCGAGGGCTGCGTGGGCTGTGCCGTCGGGGGCGAAAGAGCCAACGCCGATGCCGACGCCGTCATCGAGGGTTGCTTCGAGGAGCCCTTCGGGGCTGGTGCCGATGAGCCAGTTCTTGAAGTGGAAGTACTCATCCCCTGGCGCCTGGGTCGGCTCGGTGTGCGGCTTGTCGCTCAGGCCGGAGAGGAGGGAGTTCGCACCCTCGCGGTTCGCGGGGGTGAGCGTGGTGAGGGTCAGGTGCGGCTGCCCTGGGGCCTTGGCCTGGGCGCCCGTCGTCGGGATGCCTAGGGCCGTCATGGGGGTGTAGCCGCCATGGTGGATCGTTACCGGTGCGGCTGGTGGTCGGCGTCGACCGTGACGTGAGCGATCGCGTAGGCGCCGGGCAGCGACGAGAGACGCACACCGGTCAGCAGCGCGCCGCCGGGCGTGAGTTGCTGGAGCCACGCATCGGGGATGGCGGGCGGGGTGGTCCCGACGAGAGTGCGGTCATACGGGGCGCGCGGCGGATGGCCGAGGAGACCATCGCCGACCACTGCCGCGACCTGGTGTCCGTGCTCGGCGAAAAGCGCTTCGGCACGCCTGGAGAGGTCGGCGTCGATGTCGACGGTGGTGACGTGACCGGTGGGCCCGGCGAGATGGGCAAGGAGGGCAGCCGAATAGCCCGAACCCGTGCCGATTTCAAGGACGTTGGCGCCAGGAGGGACAGCTAGCATCCGCAGGTGGCGCTGGGTGACAGCCGCGGGGGTGCAGGGGCGTACTGCACGCCCGTCGGGGCCGTGGAAGCGGGCGGCGGGCACGACATCGGCAGCGAGGTCGATTGCGTCGGGCATTGATGGTTCCTTGGGTTCAAACGCGAAGGGTGACGTGGAAGGGGCGATCCGGGGTGTCCGGCTCCCTGACGGGGTGATGGTTCGCTTCGATCCATGCCCCATGGGCGGCCGCCTTTGTGCGGTGCTGGCGCAGCCAGAGCTCGGTTGTGATCAGTGCTTCGAATGCGGCGAGCTTCCCGGGCACGCCAACGGCCATCCGGACGAGCACGGCCGCGGCATCGCCATCGTCACCGCCCTGTCGGCCCGCTGCGGCGTGCGCATCCACCCCGGCGGCATCACGCGGTGGGCGGACCTCCCCGCGGCGTAGGGAGTTAGGTCCGCCCTCGCAGGGGCGGAAGTACGAGCCGCCGATCGCGAGGACGTCACCCGCCGCGAAGGCCACGGTCGCCCTTGGCCGGGCCGGGTGGCGTGCGCGATCCGGACGGATTCTCGTCGGAGTGACATGCTGGAGTCCGCACTGGCGAGAGGGAGTTGGCTCATGCAGTGGACCGTCCATGGCGAACGTCAGATCTACAGCAACCCGTGGGTCAACCTGTGGCTCGTGGATGTCCAGCAACCCGACGGCCGCCGCTGGGAGCACCACGTCGTACGGATGCGGCACCTCGCCGTGGCCGCTGTGGTGGATGACCAGCATCGGGTCCTGATGCTCTGGCGGCACCGATTCGTCACCGACACGTGGGGCTGGGAACTCCCGATGGGCCTGATCGAGGGCGACGAAACGCCCGAGCAGGCCGCTGCCCGGGAGGTGGAGGAGGAGACCGGCTGGCGAGCGGCGGCGATGAAGCCACTGGTGTACGCCCAGCCCGCGAACGGCATCACCGACTCCGAGCACCATGTCTTCCGCGCGGACGGCGCTACGTACGTGAGCCCGCCGACGGAGATGAACGAGGCGGACCGGATCGAGTGGATCCCGCTCTCCGAGGTCCGGGGCATGATCGACCGCCGGGAGATCGTCAGCAGCGGCACGCTTGTGGGGCTGCTCTATCTGCTGCTCGACGAGGCCGCGAAGCGCGTCGGCTAGGCAGGTGGTCAGCCGAGCACTTCGCGCCGCCGCTGATCGAACGCGATCACCGGCGCCTCGCGGGCGTACGGAGCCAAGCGGCGGTGGAATTCGTGCACATGGCCCGCCACGCGGGGCGAGTCGATGGCGGCGGTCAGGTCGAGAGCGAGTCCGGCGCTGTGGCAAGCCTGGTCGAGTTTGTCCTGCTGGAGCTGGGTGCTGGCGAGCCAGAAGGCGTGGAAGGCACGTCCCCGCTGTTGGGCCGCCTTCTCACGACGCAGCCCTTCGACAATGAGCGGTTCGGCGCGGGACGCCTGGCCGAGGCGGGCCAGGGCGATGCCCGTGTCGACGATGAGCTTGGTCTCGTCGAAGTAGCGCACCCAGGAGGGCGCCGCGTCCTCGCGGCCGCGCGATCGCTCGTACTGATCGCGGGAGCGGTCGATGGCTTGGTGGCAGGCGGGGGCGTCGCGGAGGGCGGCGTGCGCGAAGGCTTCGCGCATGTGCAGCATGGACATCACCAGCGGCTGCTCGTCCGCCGCCCGGGCAGCGTCCTGGGCCTTGCACGCGAGGGCGACAGCGTCAGAGGGGTTGCCGTCGTAAGTGGCGAGAAGACTCATGCAGGAGAGCACATTGGCCATGAACAGCCGGTCACCCTGTCCGTGGGACAGCTTGAGGGCCTGGGAAAAGTAGGTGCGAGCGGTGCTGTACTGGCGCGCATCGAAGTACGCCCACCCGGCAAGGCGGGCCAGCTCGGCGGCGAGCGACTGCAGATCACTCAGCAGGCTCCCCTCGGCACTGCGCGCCAACTGCTCGACGTAGCGCAAGTGTCCAACGACAGCGGGACGTAGGGACGCTCCGCCGTGCTGGTCGTCGCGACGCCAGTAGTCCTCCACGGAGGAGCGGAGTGCAGCGAGGGTGGAGCGGGTGACCTGCCCGTCGGCCAGCGCGAGCAGATCATCCAGTTCGCCGAACGGGGTCCTGTGGGCGCTCTGTACGTGCGGGGGCTCCGATTCGGCTTCCGGGGCGCGGTCGTGTGTACGGACGGGGGCGGGGATCTCCCAGGGGCGGTGCGCGAGCCCGAGCATGGCGCCCGGGATCCGTAGCCCGTCAGCAACGCGCTCGATCACGTCGATGTGCGCCAGCCCACGGCGGCCCGTCATGATCTCGCCGACGCGGCTGGGTGTCATGCCGCACAGGGCCGCGATCCGCGAAGGGTAGATCCCGGCCTTGAGCTTGACCAGGCGGAAGATGCGGCTGAAGTCGCGAGCGCGGCAGGCATCCTGCCACGCAGGGCTAGCCAATAAGTCGGGCGGAAGCGCCTGATGCGACTGCGATCCAGACACCACGGCCCCTTCCTCAAGTGAGCAGCGAATCGGCCGTGAGGCTCAATCGCCCTAGATCTTACCCACGTTGGGTAATCACCTTGACCTGATTCCGTAATCGCTCGCTGCGATCAGCTGTCCCCGTACCGCCAACGACAAGGGGACGCGATGCACCCGACGACAACGCACGACCAGGCGACCGAACAGCGGTGGAAGATGCAATTCGCCTCGAACCCCAAGTGTGTCTCCCTGGCTCGACGACTGGTCGGCAAGACGCTCACCAGCTGGGGCTACAGCTCAGACGACGTCCTGCGTGTGATCCTGGTCTGCAGCGAGCTAGCCACCAACGCCGTACTGCACGCTCGGAAACCAGGCCATCTCTTCGAAATGTGCCTCACCGCCGACGGAGCGAACTGCCTCGTGGAGGTATCCGACGCCAGCGGCCGCCCGCCACGACCCGTCGATTCCCACACGGACGACGAGCATGGCCGCGGCCTCCAGCTCGTAGCCAGTCTGACTGAAGAGACCGGCCACCACCCCCGCACCCCCATCGGCAAGACGGTCTGGGCCCGCCTGCATCTTGGCGCCCCAGACGGGGATCCAGGCGCATGACTGACGCGGCAGGTCACCATCGGCGGAGACCGAAGGCCAAGATCCTGGGGGACACTCTGAGCGGCAGGCCGACATGATTCATCCTTGCTGGTCACTTGCCTCGACAGGGCGGCTGGAGGCACCGCCCAGGCGGAGCTCTGAGGGAGGACCGTCGCACGACCGCCGGATGCCCTCGGCCCAGCATCGGCTCATGGCCCTGATGGAAGTGCAGCTTCCGGTACGCGCCCGCGCGCTCGTCGAGGGCAAGACGGTGTTCATGGCCGTGCCGAAACTCGCCGACCCTCACCCGTTCTACCTCCTCGACCCGGCGGCGCTGGCAGTCCCGCCTGCCGAAGCTGCGGCGAGCAAGGTCGCTGCGGCGGTCGCGCCGAAGGTGGACGTGGAAGCTCTGCGGCCCGTCGACATGGTGGTGGTCGGCAGTGTCGCGGTGAACCGGTCCGGCGTACGCATCGGCAAGGGGGCGGGGTACTCGGATCTGGAGTTCGCCTTTCTGATGGAGGCCGGGCTGATCAGCTCGCGAACCGTGGTGGTGACCACGGTCCATGCCGTGCAGGTCCTGGACGAAGAGCTACCGGCCACTGGCCACGACTTCGGGGTGGATCTGATCGTCACCCCCGATGAGGTCATCACATGCCGGTCTCCGCATCGCCCGGCGGGACTGGTGTGGGAGCACCTGGACGCGGAGAAGATCGCTTCCATCCCCGTCCTCGCGGCCCGCGCTCCTGCGGCCGGTCGCTGAGCCGCCGAGCAGAACAGCTCGGCCGACGGCGTCCGTTGAGGGCGCCGTCGTCGCAGTAACAAGGTTAACGGGTGTGGGCGGTCAGGACTGGGCGGTCAGGACCGTGCTGCCGTGGTGTGCCGCGGCAGCATCAGCACCGCGTACAGCACCAGCGACGTCCCCAGTCCCACCGCCCAGCCGTAGTCGGCGAGCGGCTGGAGGAGGGGAATCAGGCCGTCCTCCGGGAACGGGCCCTTGCCCGGGGCGGAGTACGAGCCGCCGACCGCGAGGGCGCCGCCGGCCGTGAAGGCCGTGATCGCCCGCCAGTTCCAGCCGGCGGCGTACCAGTAGCGGCCACCGGGCCGGTAGAGGTCGGCGAGGTCGAGGACCGTGCGCCGGACGATCCAGTAGTCGGCGATGAGGATGCCCGCGACCGTGCCGAGCAGCCCGCCGACCACGCCCAGCCAGGTGAAGATGTACAGCTCCGGGGTGGCCGTCAGCTTCCACGGGAAGATCACCACGCCGACGACGCCCGTGATCAGCGCGCCCGTACGGAAGTTGATGACCTTCGGGGCGAGGTTGGCCAGATCGTACGCGGGCGAGACCACGTTGGCCGCGATGTTGACCGAGATCGTCGCGACGAGGACCGTCACCAGCGCGAAGAGCAGGCCGAAGGCGTTGTCCGTCTTCCCCGCGAGGGCGACCGGGTCCCACAGCGCCTCGCCGTAGACGGCCTGGGAACCCGAGGTGACGAGCACGGACAGCAGCGCGAAGGCGGTCATGGTGGTGGGCAGGCCGAGGGACTGGCCCCAGACCTGGGCGCGCTGGCCGCGGCCGAAGCGGGTGAAGTCCGGGATGTTCAGCGACAGCGTGGCCCAGAAGCCGATCATGCCCATGAGGGACGGGAAGAAGACCTTCCAGAAGTCGCCGCCCCAGCCGAGCTTCGAGGGCTGGTCGAGCAGCGGTCCGAAGCCGCCCGCCTCGTTCGCGATCCAGACCAGCAGGACCACCGCGCCCACGAGCACGAAGGGCGCGGCCCAGTTCTCGAAGCGCCGGAGGGTCTCCATGCCCCGGTAGATGATGGCGAGTTCGACCACCCAGAAGACGACGAAACAGAGCCACAGCGTCCACGGGTAGCCGCCGACCTCCGTGGCGCTCGCCCAGCCGCCGCCGAACAGCTTGCCGAGGAGTATGTAGATGCCCTGGCCGCCGATCCAGGTCTGGATGCCGAACCAGGCGCACGCCACGGCGGCCCGGATCAGCGCGGGCAGGTTGGCCCCGCGCAGCCCGAACGAGGCGCGTGCCAGGACGGGGAACGGGATCCCGTACTTGGGTCCAGCGTGCCCGGTCAGCAGCATCGGGAAGAGGACGATGACGTTGCCGAGGGCGATGGTGAGGACGGCCTGCTTCCAGTCCATGCCAAGGGCGACGAGCCCGGAGGCCAGCGTCCAGGACGGGATGTTGTGGGCCATGCCGACCCACAGCGCTGCGAAGTTGTACGTGGTCCAGTGCCGGTCCGCGACCGGGACGGGCCGCAGATCGTCGTTCGAGAAGGGGCCGTCGGGCAGCCGCATGTCCGGCGGGAGCTCCACCCGGCCGTCGGCGTGCGTGAGTTGGGGTATGGCGGCAGGTGGCTGGGCGGGCGGGGCGTCGGTCATGTCAGGGCCATCCGTCCGGGGAACCGTTCACTTTCCGGCAAGGGCGGGAATCACGTGCTCCCCGTACGCGTCGATGGTCGACTCCCTGGCGTCGTGCATCGCGTAGACCGCGAACTGGTCCACGCCCAGGTCCCGGAGCGCCTTCAGCTTCGCCACATGCGCCTCGGGCGGGCCCAGCAGGCAGAAGCGGTCGACGATCTCGTCGGACACGAAGTCCGTCGACGGGCTCCCGGTCCTGCCGTGGTGGCTGTAGTCGTAGCCCTGGCGTGCCGTGATGTACTCCGTCAGCGCCTCCGGTACGAGGTCGGAGTGCTCGCCGTAGCGCGCCACCAGGTCGGCGACGTGGTTGCCGACCATGCCGCCGAACCACCGGCACTGCTCGCGCGCGTGCGCCAGGTCGTCGCCCACGTACGCGGGCGCGGCCACGCAGATCGTCAGTGCGTCCGGGTCCCGGCCCGCCTCGGCGGCCGCGGCCCGTACGGACCCGACCATCCACTCCGTCAGATACAGGTCGGCGAGCTGAAGGATGAACCCGTCGGCCTTCTGCCCCGCCAGCGCGAGGGCCTTGGGCCCGTACGCAGCCATCCAGACCGGCAGTTTCCCGTCCTTCACCCACGGGATGCGGATGGATTCGCCGTCCACCCTCGCCTCGCGCCCCTCGGCGAGGTCGCGGATGGCGCCGATCGCCTCCCCGAGGCGGGCCAGGGTGTTGGGTTTGCGCCCGGCCACGCGCATCGCGGAGTCGCCGCGCCCGATGCCGCAGACGGTGCGGTTGCCGTACATCTCGTTGAGCGTGGCGAAGGTGGAGGCGGTGACCTCCCAGGTGCGGGTGCCCGGGTTGGTGACCATCGGCCCGACGATCAGCCGCTGGGTGTGCTCCAGGATGCGGCTGTAGATGACGAACGGCTCCTGCCACAGCACGGCGGAGTCGAAGGTCCATCCGTAGCGGAAACCGTTGCGCTCGGCGCGCCGCATGAGGCCGACGACGGCGGAGGCGGGCGGGTCGGTCTGCAGGACGAGTCCGAAGTCCATGGCGGCCCCCTTTCAGATCAGGTATTGGCAGGTACCGCGTGGCACGTACTGGCCGTGGCCGGCCCGGCCGGTGAACTCGCCCCCGTCGACGACCGGTTCACCGCGCGAGAGCACGGTCTCCACGCGGCCGGTGACCCGCTTGCCCTCATACGCCGAGTAGTCGACGTTCATGTGGTGGGTCTCGGCGGACAGCACCTGCTCGGCGTGCGGGTCGTAGATGACGACGTCGGCGTCCGCGCCCGGCGCGATGGTGCCCTTGCGCGGGTAGAGGCCGAACATCCGGGCCGGGGTGGCGCAGGCGATTTCGATCCAGCGGCGGCGCGAGATGTGCCCGTCGACGACGCCCTGGTGGAGCAGGTCCATCCGGTTCTCCACGCCCGGCAGGCCGTTGGGAATCTTGGAGAAGTCGCCGCGGCCCAGCTCCTTCTGGCCCGCGAAGCAGAAGGGGCAGTGGTCGGTGGAGACGACCTGGAGGTCGTTGGTACGCAGGCCCCGCCACAGGGCGGCCTGGTGCTCGCGGGGCCGCAGAGGCGTCGAGCACACGTACTTGGCGCCCTCGAAGTCCGGCTCCGCGAGGTTGTCGGTGGACAGGAAGAGGTACTGGGGACAGGTTTCGCCGAAGACGTTGAGTCCCTTGTCGCGGGCCTGCGCCAGCTCGGCGACGGCCTCCTCGGCCGAGACGTGGACGACGTACAGCGGGGCTCCGGCGACCCGGGCGAGCTGGATGGCGCGGTGGGTGGCCTCGGCCTCCAGCAGCACCTTGCGCACCTCGCCGTGGTAGCGCGGGTCGGTGCGGCCCTCCGCGAGGGCCTGCTCGATGAGGACGTCGATCGCGATGCCGTTCTCGGCGTGCATCATGATCAGCCCGCCGTTGGCGGCGGAGCGCTGCATCGCCCGCAGGATCTGCCCGTCGTCGCTGTAGAAGACGCCCGGGTAGGCCATGAAGAGCTTGAAGGAGGTGATGCCCTCCGCGATGAGGAGGTCCATCTCCTTGAGCGAGCCCTCGTTGACATCGGAGACGATCATGTGGAAGGCGTAGTCGATGGCGCAGTTGGAGTCCGCCTTCGCGTACCAGGCGTCGAGCCCGGCGCGCAGCGCCTGCCCTTGAGTCTGCACGGCGAAGTCGACGATCGTGGTCGTCCCGCCCCAGGCGGCGGCCCGGGTCCCGGTCTCGAAGGTGTCGGAGGCGAAGGTGCCGCCGAAGGGCAGCTCCATGTGGGTGTGGGCGTCGACCCCGCCCGGGATCACGTACTTGCCGGTGGCGTCGACCGTACGGTCGGCGGTCCAGCTCTCGCCGTACGCGCTGCCGTGCGCGGCCAGGGCGGCGATCCTGCCGTCCTCGATGAGCACATCGGCGTGGATCTCGTCGGCGGCGGTGATGACGAGGCCGCCGCGGATGACGGTGCGGGTCATGCTCCCACTCCTTCCGGTCGGCTCCGGGCCTGCCCGTTGCGTGTGGAGGCGTTGCGCTCACGCGCCACCGCCACGACCTCTACGCACGTAGACCCCGGCGTGGTGACGAACGTAGAAGGTGGTACCCACTGTGGCAATACCGCCGCTGTTAATCGCGGAAGACCATCACGTTTCCCGTGCCGGGGGACCCGCCCGGCCCAACCCCGCCGGCGGCCGAAGGTCACCGGAAGATGGCGAAGGCCAGCACTTCAAGGACCCCTTCCTCGGAGTTCCAGTTCTCGACTTTGCCGAAGCAGCGCGCCCGGAAGGGACCCGCGGGGACCTCGTTGCGCAGACCCTCCGTGGCGCACCTGAGGCGGACGTGGCAGCGGCCGTGCTCGGGGTCCTCCGGAGCCCCGTACGGTGCCAGGAAGACGGTGCTCTCGGTGGTTTCGTCGATCTTCCGGAACCGTCCTCTGATCAGCACGAACGGCTCCATGTCCTGCAGACGTACGGCCCTGACCCGCCCGGCTGGTCCCGGACGGGCGGCCAGTTCGTCGGCCAGCGCCCTGTTCCGTCTGACGGCCCGGCCTACGAGGTCGACGTGGACGATGGCGTCCTTCCGCTCCAGGACGTCCACGATGAGGCCGATCACCGAGATGGGCTCGGCCACCTCCAGGTACTTACTGACGACCTCCACGCTGTCGCGCTTGCCGCCGCCCGCGCCGACACCGAAGACGGCGGCGCGGATGTTCGCGTTCTTGCTGTCACTGGTCCGCAGCTCGACCTCCTTGCGGAGCGCCGGGGCGTAGCCGCGCATCTGGTAGTGGTCCATGACCAGTTCGTCGTTCAGGTAGAAGCAGATGCTGTCGGTGACTCTCTGGTCCCGGGCGCGCCTGCCGCGGGACAGCCATGTGGCGGTCACGTACACCAGCGCCATCACGGCGGCCGCGGTCGCCGACCACAGGAGCATCCAGGGCCACCAGATGCTCCACCACGCTTCACTGAGCACACCCACGGATCTCCTTGAAAGCGTTGAGGAGGGAGCGGTCGGTGGCGTCGACCATGCGACCGCCGGTTTTCCGTGCCGCCCGGTCGAGTTCCCCGGTGTCCGCCTCGCCGTAGCGGATGGTGTACGTGCGCACCGCGCGGGCCGCAGCGGGCAGGGACTGATAGCGGCGGATGAACGTGTCGAGGTCGATCCCGTCATTGTTCTCGCCGTCCGTCATGAGGACGATCGAGACGGGCTCGCCCGGATGGTCGCGCACACTCCGCGACAGCTTCCGGTAGGCGTGGTCGAGCGCGGACCAGATCGCGGTGCTGCCGTCGAAGTCCGCACGGTCCACGAATCCGCGGAGCCGGTCCAGGTCACGCCGCCCGCCGTAGGTCAGGCTCCGCTCGTCGAGCACGCGCCCCCCGAACCGCATCACCGTCAGCCTCTCGCCCCGGTAGAACCTGACGAACTTTCCGGAGCGGGAGTCATCGGCCCCGCTGAGTCCGTCGAAGGTGGCGCGCAGGTCCGCGATGCGCTCGCCTCTCATCGATCCGGAGAAGTCGAGCAGGAAGACCACCCGGGCTGGCCGGTCCCGCCCGGGATCGCCGTAGTCGGCGAGAAGCCTGTCGACGACCTTCTGGTCGTCCGGGAAGTACAGCGCGTTGCCGATGGGGTCGCGGAGGGGGGCGGTGCGGGGCAGCGCGGGATCGACCGGCCTGCGCAGCGTCCGCTCCATGATCTTCTTCTGGGCGGGTTCGCTCTTGAGCCAGTCGACGACCTTGTCGTACGCCTCGCGCCTGGCCGGGTCGAGGAGCAGCAGGGGGTAGTCGGACAGCACCATGCCGTCCTTCGGGTAGACGATCTCCAGCGGCCGGCGCAGCCTCCCGCTGTCGTTGAGGGAGAGCAGCTCCGACTCGTAGGTGATCAGGGCGTCGAGGTCGTCCTGGCGCCGTACGAAGGACTCGGTCAGCTGCCGGGACGAGTCCGCGGTGAGCCGCTGCCCGGTGAAGAAGCCGCGCAGCCGGTCGCAGGAGACGTCCTCGGGACGCAGGGCCTGGCCGGTGCCCGCGGCTGCGGTGGCCACTCCGACGAGCGTGGCCAGGCCGCTGTTGGAGTGCCGCGGATCGGCCATGCCGAAGCGCAGCGACCCGGCGGCCGCGGCGTCGGCGGCGTCCGCCCAGGAGATCTGGCCGCCGGGCGTCCCGCGGCGGAGCCGGTCGGCCGTCTCCTGCTTCATGCCGATGACCACGGGGGACTTCATGATGCTGGTGCCCAGCGGCCGTTCCGCGCCCTGTCCGGCCTCCTTCAGCTTGAGCTGGAAGTAGCGGTCGGAGGACAGCCAGGCGAGGTCGTGCCGGTAGTCGCCGGGGGCGAGCGCGGTGCTGGCGTCCACGGTGCTCTGGTAGTCGAGCTCCAGCGTGATGCCGGTGTCGCGCCGGAGGTCGTCCAACAGCGGCCGCATGTCGGCGAGTTCCGGGCTGGCCAGCACCGTCAGGGTGGCGGTCTCGGGGCTGTCCGTGGAGCACGCCGTGAGGACCGTGCCCAGCGTCATCCATGCCAGGCACAGCGCGAAGACGGCCCGCGGGCGCCGGCGCAACCCCCCTGCCCTCATCCCCGGTCCCCCGGTTCCGCCACGGCGGGCGGGCAGTCGCCCACGATGGAGATCATCCGCTCCAGGAGGGCCAGCCTGGGCATGGCCGACCTGGTGTCGCCCGCCATCTCGGGGACCGGGATCTCGCGCTCCTCCAGGAACCGCGTCAGCTGGTCGCCTGCGACCTTCCCGGTCGGGTCGAGGATCCGGAAGCCCAGTTCCATGGCCCGGCTGCGCAGTTCGGGGTCATGGGTGATCAGCTCGCCGAGCCGGTCCCCCGCACGGGTGAGCGCAATGTACTGGGGCTGGGTCACGAACTGGGGCGAGGGGTAGAGGAGCACCCGGTCGGCGTCCAGCTTCCCCGCGTGAGCCTGGAACTGCGCCTGGTAGGCGAGGTACTGGTGCTCGTACGCCACCACCACGGGGCCTATTCCCTTCCCCTCCGGGGAGGTGTAGGTGCGGAACAGATCGTCGGGCGGCAGGCCCTGCCCGGTGAGGAACGGCTTGATGTCCCGGCCGAGGGTGTCCGCTTCCTTGCCGGTGTCCGGCACGTCGCCGTCGCTGCGGGTGAAGGCGACCAGCGCCAGATAGGTGACCCCCGAGTTGGTCCCGCAGACATCCGGCGTCTGGGCGAGGACCTTGTTCCCGTTGGTGACCCCGTGGTCCTCGATCTTGAGATCCTGCCACTTGCGGCCTTCCTCGATCAGCCCGAGGAAGACCTTCATGTCGAGGGTGTAGTAGAGCGGCCGGTCCTGACCGGTGCCGCCCTGCGGGGCGGCGACTCCCCGGTCCCGCAGCGTCTCGGCGTACTCGCGGTAGGTGGCGAGCACGATGGGGCTGACGAACGGCCGGTGCACCTTGGCGTACCGGCCCTTCGCCGCGCGCTGTGTGGTGATCAGGTCGCCGGCGGGCTGCCCGGAGGGAAAGACGAAGTCGTACGAGGCGATGTCCCGGATGGCCACCTCACGCGACCCCGAACTGGTGGTGTGGACCCGCAGGTGATACTTCATCAGGATCCGCTGGACCTCTTCGTCCTCGAAGAAGTCCCGCTTGGACGCCATCTTGCCCTCGAGCGTGGTGACGCGCTCGAACGGCACCAGGATGTTTCCCGAGATGCCCAGCACGGCCACACCCGTCAGGACGGCGGCCAACAGGGGCAGGAAGGCGGCGAGGAAGCGGCGCCGCGACCCCAGGGAGGACGACCGGCGCTGGATGGCTAACCGCGGTTCTTCGACAACTGGTCTCTGCCCGACGGTCACGGACGCCTCCCCCGTTGTGCCGCGCGTCAGCTCATGGGCCAGTATTCACGATTCCACGGTGAAGCGGGCGCGCTCCGGCGAAGCCGGAGTGGACAACTCGGCCTCGCCGGAAGGGAGCTGCGGCCCGCACGTCAGGTCTGCCACTCCGCCGCGACCTCGGACTGCACACGCGTCAGGGCGGCTTCGAGCAGGGCCGCCCCCTCCTCTGCCTCGGCGACGCTCAGCGACATCGGCGGGGCGATGCGCAGCGCGTTGCCCTCGCGGCCGCCCTTGCCGATGAGCACGCCCTCCTCGCGGGCGTACTCGAGCGCGAGGGTGGCGGCGTGCGCGGAGGGCGCGCCGTCGGGGTCGACCAACTCGATCCCGATCATCAGGCCGCGGCCGCGCACCTCCCGTACGACCGGCAACCCGGCGGCGACGGCGCGGAGCCGCTCGATGAGCAGTCCGCCGACGCGGCGGGAGTTGCCCTGGAGGTCGTGCTCGACGAGATACGCGAGGTTGGCCAGGCCCGCGGCCATGGTGACGGGGCTGCCGCCGAAGGTGGAGATGGAGTTGGCGTCGAGGCAGTTCATGACCTCGGCGCGGGCGACGACCCCGCCGATGGACATGCCGTTGCCGATGCCCTTGGCGAAGGTGAGCAGGTCGGGCGGGCCGTTCCGGGCGTGCGCCTGCCAGCCCCAGAAGTGCTCGCCCGTCCTGCCCCAGCCGGTCTGCACCTCGTCCGAGATCCACAGGATTCCGTGCTCCTGAAGGACCTCGCGGAAGGCGGCGAACAGGCCGTCGGGCGGGAGGGTGAACCCGCCGACGCCCTGCACCGGTTCGGCGATCAGCGCGGCGACCGAGCCGCGCTGCGTCTGCGCCAGCATGTCCTGGAGGTCGGCGACGCAGGCCTCGATGAACTGGGCGTCGGACAGCTGGGCGTACGGGCCGCGGGTGCGGATGCCGCCGTGCACGTACAGCGTCTGGAGCGGGGACAGGCTGGTCGGCGACCAGGCGGAGTTGCCGGTGACGCCGATGGTGGAGAAAGAGCGGCCGTGGTAGCTGTTGCGCAGCGCCAGGATCTGGTTCGACCGGCGGTAGGTGGTGGCCAGCAGCAGGGCCGCGTCGTTGGCCTCGGTGCCGGAAGTGGTGAAGAAGACCCGCGCGTCCGGGATGCCGGACAGGGTGGCGATGCGCTCGGCCAGGTCCACCATGGGGCGGTTGAGGTAGAGGGTGGAGGAGTGGATGATGCGGCTCGCCTGCTCGCTGACGGCCTTGGTCACCTCGGGCAGGGCGTGGGCGGTCATGGTCGTGAGGATGCCGCCGAAGAAGTCGAGGTAGCGGCGCCCTTCGGCGTCCCAGACGTGGCGGCCCTCGCCGTGGGTGAGCTCCAGCGGGTCGCGGTAGTAGAGCGCGAGCCAGTCGGGCATCACGGCCTTGTGGCGGCCGATCAGCGCGGGGTGGGGATCGGGCGGGGGAACAGCCGGGTGGGACTCGGGCCGGGGGACGGCCGGGTGCGATTCGGGCGGGGGAAGCGGTGTCACGGCTGCACCAGCCCCTCGTACGCGTCGGGCCGCCGGTCCCGGTAGAACGCCCACTGCTGCCTGACCTCGTCGATCAGGCCGAAGTCGAGGTCCCGTACGATGAGTTCCTCCTTCTTGTCGCTGGCGACCTCGCCGACGAACTGGCCGCGCGGGTCGACGAAGTAGCTGGTGCCGTAGAAGTCGTTGTCGCCGTACTCCTCCTGGCCGACGCGGTTGATGGCGGCGATGAAGTACTCGTTGGCGACGGCGGCCGCGGGCTGTTCCAGCTGCCAGAGGTAGGCGGACAGACCGCGGGAGGTGGCGGAGGGGTTGTAGACGAGCTGGGCGCCGGCCAGACCCAGGGCCCGCCAGCCCTCGGGGAAGTGGCGGTCGTAGCAGATGTAGACGCCGACCTTGCCCACGGCCGTGTCGAAAACGGGCCAGCCCAGATTGCCCGGCTTGAAGTAGTACTTCTCCCAGAAGCCCTTGACCTGGGGGATGTGGTGCTTGCGGTACTTGCCGAGGACGCTGCCGTCGGCGTCGATCACGACCGCGGTGTTGTAGTAGAAGCCGGACTGCTCGACCTCGAAGACGGGGACGACGACGACCATGCCGGTCTCGCGGGCGAGCGCCTGCATGCGGCTTACGGTCGGCCCTTCGGGCACGGGCTCGGCCCAGCGGTAGTGCTCAGGCTCCTGGACCTGGCAGAAATAGGGCGCGTTGAAGACTTCCTGGAAGCCGATCACCTGGGCGCCCTGGCGGGCCGCCTCCCGGGCGTGCTCCTCATGCTTCGTGATCATGGACTCGGTATCGCCGGTCCAAGTCGCCTGGACCAGTGCGGCGCGGACGACATTGGCCATGAGCTGCTCCTTCTCCCCCAGAGCTTCGCCTGGGTGGTACCCCCACGCTGTGCGGGCGCGGCGGGGCCCGCTCCCCCGCTGACGTCAAAGAGCCACTACGCCGCCTCTACCCACCCTCTACGCACGTAGACGCGGGACGTAGATGGAGAACGTAAGCCCCGTCACACCCCGTGGCAAGACCATCGCCGTTACGCGGCAGCGTCGATCACGTTTCATACCGCAACGGGCCACATCGGACATGGTCCGTGCCCTGCTCGGCACCTGCTCGGCGCGTCCTTCCTGGTGGTCCGGGGCTGCTCGGAAGGCGTTCGGAGGGCTTCGGAGGGGCTTTTCGGAAGGCCTTCCGAGGCGCTCCGGGAGTCCCGCAGGGGCGGGATCAGACGGCGTCGGGCACGCCCTGCAGTCCCGCGATCCGCATCGCGAGCGCGACGTCGCGCTGCCGGTGCGTCGAGACGCCCGTGGCCGCATCGAGCACCATCGGCACGAGCGCCTCCGGATCCGCCTCCGCGACGCGCGCCACCTCCTCCGGCGTACGGGCCCTGAGCAGCGCGTCGAGCAGGGTGTCGGCCTCGTCGGCGCGGTCCGCGTCGCACAGCGCGATGAGCGTGTCGGCGAGCTCCGGGGCGGGCCGGGCCACCGCCTGGCGCAACAGGGTGCGGCAGTCGCCCGTGCGGTCCCCGTCCGTGAGCGCGACGGCCGCGGCGGCCAGGGCCTGGGGCGGCAGGCAGGACGCCTCCCACAACAGCGTTGCCACATCTGCCGCGAGGCCCGACCGCTCGAGCCCCGCGACCAGCAGTGGCAGCTGCTCGGCGGGCCCGGCCACGGCCTCGCACAGCACGACGTACGCCTCGCCGCCACGCTCCGACGCGCGCAGCGCCGCGAGCCGCGCCACGGCCTCGTCGGTGGCGCGGCGTGCGGCCGCGAGGTCGGGTGAGTCCTGCGGCGCGGCCTCCGCCCGCTTGGGCGCGCGGTCGCGTCCGCCCCGCTTCCCGGCCCGCGGCTCCTTCGGCGCGCGGGATTCTTTGGGCGGGCGGGGCTCCTTGGGCGTCTCGTAGGCACCGGCGAAGCGGGCGCCGCGCGGCTTGGCGGGTGCCGGAGCCGCGGCCTCGGGGGTGGCGGGTACGGCGGCGGGCCCGGCCTTGTCGGTGTCCTCGATCCCCGCGAACCGGGCGCCCCGTGAGGCGACCGCCCGCTTGGGCGGCCTGCCGGGGTCGGGAGCGCCGCGCGACGGCTGTTCGGGCTCGCGCCCGCTGTCTTCGTGTTCATGGTGGTGCCGGGCCTCGCGGGGATGCGGCACGCGCACGGCTTCGCCCGCGGCGTCGGGGCGCGGCTGACCCGGCCGGTGGTCCCCCGGGACGACCCCCGGGTCCCGTCCCTGCTCCCGTCCCTGCTCCCGTTCCTGCTCCCGTTCCTGCTCGCCGCCGTGTTCGCGGCCGCGCTCACGGCCGTCCTCGAGCGTCGCCAGGCGGGCCCGGAGCTCCGCGCACCGGGCCGTCGCGCGTTCGCGATCATCCTGGGCCCAGGCCAGCTCCGCCTCGAGGCGCTCGGCCTCCGCCCTGCTCCCGGCGGAGGCCAGCGCCGCGCTCAGCTCGCGCTCGCGCGCCGCCGCGTAGCTGTTCTCCCTGAGCATGACGTCCAGCCGGTCGAGCAGCGCCTCCCGCCCGCCGATCCACCGGTCGTACGCGGCGACCGAGGCGCGGTGCAGCTGCTCGGCGCGGGCGCGCTGGCGGTCGGCCACGGGGGCGCCGTGCCGTACGGCCAGGTCCTGGAAGAGGGATTCCACGACGTCCCAGGGCAGCACCTCGCTGCCCTCCAGACAGGCCCGGATGCCGTCGGGGTCGCGCTGCGCGAACACCCCGTACCACCCCGCCTCCGGGTCGAGTGCGCCCAGGAGTTGATGCAGATAGTCGGCGAACTCCGCGACGTCGTCGGGGAGTTGCTGGTCCAGCATGTCCCACCCCTCTCGCCCGGCGGCCCCGTCTCTCTCCCGCGGCAGAGACCTCCGGGCCCGATGGCATTCGACACCTCTGGGATTAGGCGGGTGTCGCGATCGTGTTACGGGAAGTTTTCGAGTGTCGCACGGGGAGGCGTCAGAAGATAACGGCAATGCCTGTATGCGGGCGCTTACCGAGGCGTACGAGCGCGCCGCCACCGTCGACGATCCGGAACCGCCAGCCGTACTTGCCGGTGAGCAGTCCGCGTACCCGGCGGAGCCCGTCGGCGTCCAGCAGCTCCGCCTCGCCTTCCGCCGCCGTCGCGCCTTCGGCGGTGCGTCCGCGGGCATCGCAGCGGGTGACGGTGACGCGGCGGTTGTTGCGGATGCGCTTGACCTTGCCGGAGTCGGTGCGCGTCCAGACGTAGAGCCGCTCGCCGTCCGAGACGGCCCAGACGGGCGTCGGCACGGGGGTGCCGTCGCGGCGGTAGGTGACGAGGCTGACGTACGGGCTGCGGCCGAGTGCGTCCAGGGCGGCGGGGGCGGGGGTCATGGGGCTGAGCCTAGACCCGGCTGCCCTCCAGGGTGCGCCGGAAATCCCGGAACGGAGGTGAACACAACGCCGCCGAAAGCCTGTTACCGGGTGTGGACCACGTGGACCACGTGGACCACGTGGACACGAAACCGAGCGGAGGCAGGAGGTGTCTTCACACGTGTCGGACCCGGTGATCGTCGCCGTCGTTCTCGTCGTGGCGGCGGCCGTACCCAGAGTCGTGCTCTTCTGGCTGATGGCCAGGGAGCGGGAGCGTATCTTTTCCCTTGCGCTGCACGCGGAGCGCACCGATGTCGTCATGGAGCACAGCGGCCCGGAACGGGCCCGGCTGGCAATGCGGGCGGGGCGCGGCGCTCGCGGCGTGGAGCGAGGGGGATGCGGTGACGACCGAGTCGGCCAGAACTGACGGCACTCATGGCACTCATGACGCTCATGACGCCGATGGCGTCGTGGCCCCTGATGGCTTCGACGCCTTCTTCGAGCGCTCCTTCCCCAGCATGATGGCCCGGGCCCTCATCCTGTGCGGCCACCGGCAGGACGCCGAGGACGCGGTGCAGGAGGCGTACGCCGAGGCGTTCCGCAGGTGGGAGCGGTTGCGCGGGTACGACGCACCGGACGCCTGGGTGTACCGGATCGTACGGCAGCGCTTATCGGCGGTCTCGCGACGCAAAGCGCGGTGGCGGCCCGCGGAGCTGGACGGCATCCCGCATCCGCCGGCCGCCGGCATGGAACAGGCGGTGGAGGCGCGCGCCGTGCTCACCGCGCTGGCCGCTCTGCCCCGCCGCCAGCGGACCGTCCTGGTCCTGCACTGCCTTCAGGGCATGTCGCAGGAGGCCATCGCCGACGAGCTGGGGCTGAGCCGGGGCGGCGTCGCGGCCAGCCTGTTCAAGGCCCGTAAGAAGCTGAAGAAGGTGCTGGGCATGCCGGACAGGGGAACCGGCGGAGCCGGTGAACTGGGCCGAGGGCGCGATGAGTTGATCTCCGCGGACGTGCTCCGGGCCCGGCTCGCCGAAGCCACGGCGGGGCAGAGCGGCGATCCGCTGACCGAACGCCTGCACCGGACGGAGGTCTGGCTTCGCGGGGGTTTCACGGCGGAGCGGGAGACCATGGCGCGCATCCACGAACGGATCCGCACGCGGATGGGTCAACACGTCCCCGAACAGGTCCACGAACAGGTCCACGAACACGTCCGCGATGCGGTGACCGGGCCGCGGCCCGAGGCGAAGGACGGCCGGCAGTGACCGCGACGCTGCGGGCGCTGCTCGCCCTGGCGCTGGTGGCCGGTTTCTACGCGCTGGCCTGGGCGCTGGTCCTCGTCTATGTCGCGTTCGCGCTGCTCACGCTGTACGTCGTGTTCAGCTCCGAGGCACCTCTCCAGTCGCCGACGCCCCTCTATCTCGTCGCCTTCAGCACCCCGGCGATCCTGGCGGTGATCCGCGGGCTCTTCGCGGGCGGAGCCTCGCCCGGCGCGCAGCCGGGCTCGGTCCGGGTCGGCCGGCGGACGGCCCCCGAGCTGTGGGAGGCGGTCACGGACCTCGCCGAGCGGGTCGGCGCCCCCGCGCCGACAGACATTCGGCTGACCCTCGACGTCAACGCGGCGGTGAGCGAGGAGACGCGGTTCGGACTCGGGGTGGCGCAGCGCCGGATGTATATCGGGGTGCCGCTGCTGGCGGGGCTGCGCGCCGATGAGATGCGCGCCGTGCTCTGCCATGAACTGGGGCACTACGCGCGCCGCCACACCAGGTTCGGCGCGACGGTCTACCGCGGCTCGGCCGCCCTGAGCACGGCTCTCCAGGGCATCGCGGATGCCGCCGCCGGCAACAGGCTGATCGCGTACTACTCGGGCTTCCAGTACCGCCTGCTGTCGGCCTACGCCTGGCTGTACGACGCGGCGTCCTTCGCCATCCGCCGCCGCCAGGAGTTCGAGGCCGACGCGGCCGCGGCGGCGGTCGTCGGCAAGGAGGCCACGTCCGAAGCGCTGTCCTTGGTGCATGTGCTGGGCGCCGCCTGGGAGGACTTCAGGACCAGGTTTCTCGACCCCATGCGGGAGATCGGCCGCGTACCCGACGACCCGCTACGCGCCTTCGGGCTGATGGTCACCGATCCCGCGTACGAAGCGGCGCTCGCCCGCTGGCGGCGCGACCTCCCCGAACGGCCCAGATCCCGGCTGGACTCCCACCCTCCGCTCGACGAGCGGCTGGCGGCACTGGCACGGCGTACGGATGCGCCGGCGGCGCGCGACCTGTCGCCTGCGCTCGCCTTGCTGGGCGAGTCGGGCCGCGTGCCCGCATCCGTCTGGGCGGCGCTGTCGCGGTGGGGGACGGAAAGGCGTCAGGAGCAGCAGCCGTGGCGCGACTGGGTGGACGATGCGGCCGAACTCCAGGTGATCCGGGCGATCGAGGACCTGAGGGTGGCGATCGGACTCATCGGCACCGCGAGCTCAACCCTCGGCGGGGTGCTCGACCTGCTGGAATCCGGGCGCGGCGAGGAACTGGCCGGCGCGCTCCGCGACACCCGCTGGGGAGAGCGGCAGTGGGGCGACCTGGGCGAGGACCGCCTGCTCACAGCCGTCTGGATCCTGGTGGGACAGGGAGTGGTCACGGCGGGCAAGGCCGCCTGGAGCGCCGAGTGGGCCGGCCCCGGCAAGCTCGTCACCCTGGACGCCGACGCCGCCGTTGCGTACGAGCTCGTACGCGTGGCAGTCGCCCGGCCCTCCGACATCGCGGAGCTGCGCTTCCACCTCGTCCTCTGCGGCGTCAACGGCGCCGTTCCCATGAGCGAGGCCGGGGCCGCATCCGCCCTGCGGGTGCCGGCCAGGAAGACCGGGCACTCCCCCAGCTCCGCGGACGGCTCCACGAGGGGGCAACGCAAGATCAGCGCCGGAGGCCTCGCCGTCACCGTGGTGCTCAGCGCGGTCTTCCTCTCGGGATACCTCAGGAGCGACGGTTCGCCGTCGGCGCCTCCGGTCCGCCCGGTGGACAGCCAGGCCGGCTCGGGCCTGACGCCTCCCGCGTACCCCTCCCCCGGTGTCGGAACGGCCTATCCGGCCCTTCCGACACCGGGTACCGCCGACCCGACGCCGGACCGCCTGAACAGCTCGTCGCTCCCCGCGTCCCTCCCCTCCTCCCTCCCCTCGTCTCTCCCGTCATCCCTGCCCAGGGCCGACTGCGGGACGGCAGGCGTGTCGTACGCGGGCGGGTGCCTGCCGTTCCCCGAGCTGGGGCTCCACCACATGGTCACGGTGAAACCGGGCGACACGCTGTCGAAGCTCGCCTGCCGGTACTTGAGCACGGTGGACGAGCTGGTCGAGGTCAACCACCTGAAGTCCACCGACCTCCGCCCCGGCCAGGAACTGAAGGTCCCCGGGACTCCCGGCCTCGCCCGCACGCGCTGCGGATAACGGCGCCGGACCATCGCCGTGCCGGACCTTCCGCGCAGGACCCGCGGCGCCCGGTTCCGCGACGCTCCGGCCGACGACCGATGAGTTTGCGCCACGAGATCGGTCGGTACTCGTAACACGCTCACCTGCAGGAGGTACCGATGACCACCGACGGCTTCACCACGTGCCTGTGGTTCGACGGGCAGGCCGAAGAGGCGGCGAACTACTACACCTCGATCTTCAAGAACTCCAAGCTCGGAAGGGTCGGCCGCTACACCGAAGCCGGACCGGGGCCCGCCGGCTCGGTTCTGGCCGTCGACTTCGAGCTCAACGGCCAGAAGTTCGTCGCCCTGAACGGCGGGCCGGAGTTCACGTTCAACGAGGCCATCTCGTTCCAGATCTTCTGCGGCGACCAGGAAGAGCTGGACTACTACTGGAACAAGCTGACCGAAGGTGGCCATGGAGTCGCCTGCGGCTGGCTGAAGGACAAGTACGGCGTGTCCTGGCAGGTCATCCCCTCCGGGCTCATCGACATGATCAGCGACCCGGACCCGGTGAAGGCGACGCGAACCACCAAGGCGATGCTCTCGATGGTCAAGTTCGACATCGCCGCACTCCAGAAGGCCCACGCCGGCGAGTAAGCGCGCTCGGCACCGCCTGCAGGTGCCCCCGGATGCCAGGTGGCGCGGGCGCCGAACGAATCCCCGGTGACCGCGCCGCCCTGCGTCGCGGCCGCGGTCGGCGGTGCGACTCGCACTCTGCCCGGATTCTTCACGCTGGATGAGCGGACGGGCCTAGCCTTCATCCAAGCCGTGCTCGATGGCGTACCGGACCAGCTCCATGCGGCTGTCCAGCTGCAGCTTGCTCATGATGCGGTGCACAACGTTCTGTACGGTGCGGATCGAGACGTACAAGTGCTCCGCGACCTGCTTATAGGTCAGGCCATTGGCGACCAGGCGCAGGATCTCGGTCTCGCGATAGGAGAGTTGTGGCGGGTCGCCCGGGTTCGCCGGGCCGTCCGCGCCGGGTTGCGGTGCGGCGGGCGGGCGGCCGTGCTCGCCGGGCACCAGGCCCGCCAGCCCTGGGGTGAACACCGGCTCACCCGCGGCCGTCCTGCGTACGGCTTCCACCAGCTCGTCGACCGTTGCCGACTTCAGCAGATAGCCGGAGGCGCCGGACGTCACGGCTTCCTGCACATCCGTCGGTTCGCCGCTGGCCGAGAAGATCAGGACGTGCGGCGCGAGCTGACCGGCCGTCAGTTCATGGCACAGCCGGGCACCTGGCATATCCGGCAGCAGGAGCCCCATGACGACCACGTCAGGCTCCGCCGTGCGCGCCTGGCGCAAGGCCTCGGCTCCGTCGCCGACCGTGGCGACGACGTCGTAACCCGCGCCTGCCAGTTCGGCGGTGACCTCTCGGCGCCACAGCGGATGGCTGTCAACGACCATCACGCGCACAGCGCCCGGCGCACCGGTGGCGGGCGACGGAGCGGCGTCCTGCACCGGCACCGCCGCCGGGCCGTGGCCATCGGTACGAGTCGGGGGCAGAGGGGCGACGCGTCCGGCGTGACCGGGTGCGGAGGCAGGGGACGGGGGCTCTGCCCCGCGGGGCGCGCTGCGCACGTCCTCCTCGGCGAGGCGGGCCGCCACCCAGAGGTCGCGGAATCGCTCGACGTCCCCGCCGAGTGCCGTCACCACCGGCTCCAGGGAGTTCCATCGCGGCACCTCGGGACGGGTGAGCACGCGATGGACCGTGTCATGGCTCAGCAGACGCGTCCTGTTGGCGATCTCCCTCATGCTGGGCTCGCCGCCGCGCAGATGCAGGGAGCGCAGAGCCGCCAGGAGGTCGGCCAGGGGCCCGGGTGTCACGTCGGGTCTGCGTATGCGGGCCATCCGAATCTCCAGAACGACCGAGGACCTGCCGCCCTCGAGGCACTGCCTGACAGCACCGTCTGACACTTTCTGACAGTGCTCGAAAAACCTACGGCCAAGTCCCCCTGCACGCCGTGAAGTTGAGGACTGGCGTCCTATGTTGTCAGATTTCGTCGAACGCCGTGTACAAGATACTCAGACATCGGTAAGCATTCATGGAAGGCGAGGAAGACAGGGAAGACGGTTCCGAGGAGCATCGGTGGATCAACGTCAGACCGGGTCGGGGCCGGAGCCGCTGCTGTCCCTGCGAGCCGCCGTGATCCTGCTCTCCGGGGTCGTCGGCGCGGGAGCGGCCGGCGCCCTGGCCGTGCTGGCCGGGGCTCCGTGGGCTCAGGCCGTACTCACCGGTGCCGGCGCCTTCCTCGCCCTGGTCGTCTTCCTCAACACCATCATCGGTTAGCGCCCGCCGGCGCCCGGGCACGGGCGCCGGGCGGCTCTCGGGCGCCTCTTCTGGATCATCTGCGGGCCGGATGGAGATGCATGCGATGTGGAGTCCGCGAGGTAGATGGTGACGGTCTTGCATCAGGCCGGCATCGGCGGACGGGTCAGCCGGGGACGGAGCCGTTGGTGCCCCGTGTTCTCTTCGGCCGGCGACCGAAGTCTCATCCGCGCTCGCGGAGGTATGCCTCCAGCTCGGCGGCCCCGGTCAGCATCGCCCTCCCGCGGGCGGACAGCCGGCGGCGCCAGTCGCCCAGTGCGGCCTCCAGCGGCTCCAGTCCGCCCGCTGCCCGCACTTGGGCGATCAGCGGGGCGATCTGCCGCAGCAGGTAGCCGCCCCGCCTGAGCTGGTGGGCCAGCCGGGCGTCTCGTACGTCGGCCTCGTCGTAGACGCGGTACCCGGTTCGTGGGTCGCGGCGCGGGCGCACCAGCCCGGCGCGCTCCCATTTGCGCAGCGTCGCGGGCCGGATCCCGAGCTGCCCCGCCAGCGTCCCGATGAACGTGCCGCTGGGCCCGGACACCGCCGCGTCGGGTTCGGACGCGGTGGTGGGCGCCAGGTCCCGGAGGGCGCTCTCCACGGCCTGGAGGGTCCGGCGGTCGTCGAGGAGCTGGAAATGGCTCTCGTCGATGAGGCGGAACGCCTCCTCGGCCACGCCCTGGTTCACCGCCCGCATGATCGCCGTCGCCGTCTGGTGGCCGTGGCCGGGCACCAGGGCAAGGAACGCGCGCAGGGCCCGTGCGTGGAGCGGGGTGTAGGTGCGGTAGCCGTGGGGTGTGCGATCGGCGGCCGGAAGGATGCCGGCTTCCTCGTAGTTCCTGATCGCCTGCGTGGACAGGCCATGCCCGCGCGCCAGGTCAATCGGCCTGAGCCGCTCCCCGCTTTGAAGGTTTCGTCCCATGGTCCTGCCGATATCCCGCCGGAAGTTTCAATCGTGAGTTCAACGATACCGTTGAAGGCATGGCTACTGACATCCAGGAAACCGCCCATGCCGTTGAGGCCGCCACCGTCATGAAGCTGCTCCCGGCCCGGCCGCGGCTGCTCGCCCTGGGCGAGCCCACCCACGGCGAGGACACTCTGCTCGAGGTGCGCAACGAGCTCTTCCGGCAGTTCGTCGAGCAGGAGGGCTACCGGACGATCGCGATCGAGAGCGACTGCATGATGGGCCTGGTCGTGGACGACTACGTCACCTCGGGCACGGGCACTCTCGACGAGGTCATGGACCGCGGATTCAGCCACGGGTTCGGCGCGTCCGCGGCCAACCGCGAACTCGTGCGCTGGATAAGGGCGTACAACGACGGCCGGCCAACATCCGAGCAGGTTCGCTTCGCCGGTTTCGACGGCCCGCTGGAGATCGCCGGAGCCGCGAGCCCCCGGCAGGCCCTCACCGCACTCCACGGCTACCTCGCGGCCCGGGTGGACGCCGATCTGCTTCCCTGTACCGCGGACACGCTCGACCGCCTGCTCGGTGCCGACGACCAGTGGACCAATCCCGCCTCGATGATGGACCCGGCCCAGTCCGCGGGGCAGTCGGCCGAAGCCAGGGAGCTGCGGCTGCTCGCCGACGATCTGGTGGCGCTGCTCGACGCTCAGACGCCGCACCTGATCACTGCGACCTCGCGGGACGACTGGGACCGGGCGCGCCTGTACGGGCGCACCGCCACCGGCCTGCTGCGCTACCACTTCTGGATGGCCGACACCTCACCGGCCCGCATGACGCGGCTGATCGGGCTGCGGGACTCGATGATGGCCGACAACCTCCTCGCCGTCGCCGAACGGAACCCGACCCTGGTCCACGCCCACAACAGCCATCTCCAGCGCGACAAGAGCACGATGCGCATGTGGGACCAGCCACTGCTGGAGTGGTGGAGCGCCGGCGCACTCGTGAACGCCCGCGTGGGGAAGGAGTACGCCTTCCTGGCCACGGCCCTCGGCACAATTCGGCACCAGGGAGTCGACACCCCGCCACCGGACACCGTCGAAGGACTCCTGTACGCGCTCCCGGAGGACCGCTACGTCGTCGACGCCCCCCGGCTGGCCGCCGCCCTCGGCGCCGCGCGACCCGCCGCCCGCGTGTCGCCCTGGTTCGGCTACTCCGCGCTGGACCCGGCCCACTTGGCAGGAAACGACGTGATCGTGTTCGTCAAGGACGTCCCGCAGAGCTAGGGCGTTTCCGCCTACTCCTCCCGCGCCATCCGCGATCACCTGCATTCTCTCGACCGCACGATGATCCGAAGGAAACGCCCTAACTCCCCGCGCCGGTCGGCCGTACCACCATCGCCGAACCGCCGCCACGCCGGACCTTCTCCGCCGCCGCGAGCCAGCGGCCGTCCGGGAGGCGCTGGATGCCGGTCGCCGCGCCGATCTCCGGGTTCTGCTTGAAGACGTGGCCGAGCGCTTCGAGTTCGGCGCGCAGCGGGCTGTTCCAGAGGCCGGGCTCCAGCTCCGTCGTCGCCGCGTTGCGCTGGCTGGCGCGTGGGGCGGCGATGGCCTCCACGAGGGGCAGGCCGCGGTCCAGGTGGCCCGTCAGGGTCTGGAGCACGGTCGTGATGATCGTCGAGCCGCCCGGGGAGCCCAGGGCCACCACCGGGCGGCCGTGCTCCAGAACGATCGTCGGTGACATCGACGAGCGCGGGCGCTTGCCCGGGCCCGGCAGGTTCGGGTCGTGGACTTCAGGACTCGCGGGGGCGAAGGAGAAGTCGGTCAGCTCGTTGTTGAGCAGGAAGCCGCGCCCCGGCACGGTGATGCCGCTGCCGCCCGTCTGCTCGATGGTGAGGGTGTACGCGACGACGTTGCCCCACTTGTCGGCGGCGGTCAGATGCGTGGTGTTCTCGCCCTCGTACGTCGTGGGCGCGGCTCCACCGCCCGCGTCGCAGGCGGTGGGGTTGCGCGGGTCGCCGGGGGCGACGGGGCTGGTCAGGACCGCGTCGTCGCGGATCAGGCACTCCCGCGAGTCGGCGAAGCGCTGCGACAACAGGCCCTTCACCGGCACGTCCTCGAACGCCGGGTCCCCGACCCACCGCCCCCGGTCCGCGAAGGCGATCCGGCTCGCCTCGATATAGCGGTGGAGGTAGTCGCGGTCGCTGAGCTTCGAAAGGTCCGTCTTCTCCAGGATGTTGAGCGCTTCGGCCACCGTCGTGCCGCCCGACGACGAGGGCGCCATGCCGTACACGTCGAGGCCGCGGTAGGAGGTCCGCGTCGGCGCCTGGCGCTTCACCGCGTACGACCGCAGGTCATCGGCCCGCACATCGCCCGGCCGTACAACCCGCTCCGCACCCGGGTCCACCGGCGGCTTGCGGACCGTGTCGACGATGTCCCGGCCCAGCTGGCCCTCGTAAACCGCGTCGGAGCCGTGCTCGCGCAGCTGCGCGTACGTCCGGGCCAGATCCGGGTTCTTGAAGGTCGAGCCGACCACCGGCAGCCGCCCACCCGGAAGGAAGAGTTCCGAGGAGGCCGGGAAGTCCCGGAAGCGGGCCTCGTTGTCCGCGGTCTGCTTCCGGAAGGTCTCGTCGACCGTGAAGCCGTCGCGGGCGAGCCGCTCCGCCGGGCCGAGCACCTGGCCGAGGGACTTGCTGCCCCACGCGTCGAGCGCCGCGTCCCAGGTGGCGGGCGTGCCGGGGGTGCCGACGCCCAGGCCGCTGGTGACCGCCTCCGCAAAGGGGATCGGCTTGCCATCCTCGACGAAGAGGTCCTTGTCCGCGCTGAGCGGCGCCGTCTCGCGCCCGTCGATCGTACGGACGGTGCGCTGCTTCGCGTCGTAGTAGACGAAGTAGCCTCCGCCGCCGACACCCGCCGAGTACGGCTCG
The DNA here is from genome assembly GCF_052246385.1 of Streptomyces sp. 8N616. NCBI lineage: Bacteria > Bacillati > Actinomycetota > Actinomycetes > Kitasatosporales > Streptomycetaceae > Streptomyces > Streptomyces sp. 8N616. The sequence goes on from NZ_JBQQBY010000020.1 coordinate 119,215, forward strand.
GTGACGCCGAGCGCCGCCGCGGTGGCGACGGCCGCGTCCACCGCGTTGCCGCCGCGCCGCAGCACCTCTATGCCCGCGGCCGAGGCGTCCGGGTCCACGCTCGCCACCGCACCGCCGTAGCCCACCGCCACGGGCGACTTGGCGGGCGTACGGGCCTCCGCCGCGGCATCGCCGGGCCGCGTCGGCGGCGCGGCAGCGGCGGCCATGGAGACCACGGCCGCGCCCGCGGCCAGCAGTGACAGACTCCGGACGGCGGAACGGCGCATACGTGACCTCCACTGGGCGGCTGTGGCCCGCAGCCTAACCGCGGCGCGGGTCCACCGTCAGCAGCATGGTCGCTCACCTCGAACACGGGTGCGCGCACCGCTACGATCGCGGCCCATGAACGACGACGTGCGCAACATCCTCCTCGGCGTGATAGCCGCCGGTATCAGCGCCGCCATCGGCTGGTTCGCCCGCACCTACCTGTGGCGGCGCAGACTCCGGCGCAAGCAGCGCTTCTTCGGGCTGCCCGCGAACTCCGAATGCCTGCTGGTGGTCCACCGGGCTGCCGGCGGCACCGGCTGGACCGTCGCCCGGCGCGATGTCTTCGCCCTCCTGGAGCTGTCCGCCATCATCAAGGACTGCGGCGCGAACGCCCAGATCGTCGCGCACGATGCGGCGGAGCAGGGCTTCGGTGAGCGTACGGAGTTCTGCATCGGCGGCCCGGTGTCGAACCAGCGGATGGCGGCGCATCTGCGCTCGCTGCTCCCCGGCATCGAGGTCAACACGGACAGCGAACCGGGGCCTGACCGCGGTGCCTTCAGGGTCGGCAGCGAGCGCTACCGGATGCAGCAGGGCACGGTCGAGCACGTGCTGCTCGCCCGGCTGACCGCCAGGCAGGAGGGGCGCCCGGTCTTCCTCGCCTCCGGGCAGCACTCCAACGCCAATCACGCCGCGGTGCGCTATCTGGCCCGCCACCACACCAGGCTGGCGCGCAAGTACGGCAACAACTCCTTCTGCCTGCTGCTCAAGGTCGTCAACTCCGACGCGTACGGGCCGGATGTCGTCGAGCTGGTCGCGGACGTCACCCGCGCCGCCACGTCACCGGCGCCCGCACCCAAGAACCCCCACAGGGCGGCGAGTTGACAGAGTCAGGATTGTTACTGACGCGTAACTCGCTTTTTTGTTACCAGCAGTAGCCCCTAGAGGTTACCGTCGGGTCACTTTGCAGCGTGTGTGCTGACACCCCCACGTCAGCACCGACGTCAGGAGCCGACCCATGGGACACCCTCACCCGCGCACGGCTTTCCGCACCTCCGCCGTAGGTGCCGTCTCGGCCGCCGTACTCGCCGGGACCACCTTCGGTCTCGCACCGGCGGCCGGAGCCACCGCACCTGCCCGAACGCCGACGATCGCGACCGCGACCGGGACGGCGACGACCACCGCGACCGCGACGTCCACCGCGACGGCGACCACCACCACCAAGGCCCCGAACGTACGGTTCGTCGACATCCCGGGCGACGGCGGAACCGTCCTCAAGGCCAATGTGGTCATGCCGAGCGGCGAGGACGGCGGCCGGGGCGGCGCCACCACGCGCCGCCACCCCCTCGTCGTACTGCCCACCAGCTGGGCCATCCCGCAGGTGCAGTACCTCGCCCAGGCCCAGAAGCTCGCCGACTCCGGCTACATCGTGCTCAGTTACAACGTGCGCGGCTTCTGGCAGTCCGGCGGCTACATAGAGGTCGCGGGGCCGCCGGACATCGCCGACGTCTCCAAGGTCATCGACTGGGCGCTGGCCAACACGCCGGCCGACCCCGAGCGGATCGGCATGGCCGGCATGTCGTACGCCGCGGGAATCAGCCTGCTCGCCGCCGGATTCGACAAGCGCATCAAGGCCGTCGTCGCGATGAGCGGCTGGGCCGACCTGGTCGACTCCATCTACAGCGGCCGCACGCAGCACGTCCAGGCCGCCGGGTTCCTCGCCGGCACGGGTTATCTCACCGGCCGGCCGAGTCCGGAGTTCCAGCGCCTGCTGCGCCAGTTCCTCGACTCCGACATCGACGACGAGGCCGAGCTGATCGCGTGGGGACGCAAGCGCTCCCCCGCCACCTACATCGACCGGATCAACGCCAACGGCGCCGCGATCATGCTGGGCAACGCGTGGGGCGACACCATCTTCCCGCCCAACCAGTACGCGGACTTCTACGAGAAGCTGACCGTTCCCAAGCGCCTGGAGTTCCGGCCCGGCGACCACGCGACCCCCGAGATCGGCGGCCTGCTCGGCCTGCCGAACGACACCTGGAACAACGCCCGCCGCTGGCTCGACCACCACCTCAAGGGCACGGCCAACGGCGTCGACGACGAGCCCCCGGTACAGCTCAAGTCCCGCTCCAACGGCGGCTACGAGGGCTACGAGAGCTGGGCGGCCGTACCGTCGCGGACCCGGCGGATACCCCTCGACGGCACGAAGCAGATCTTCGCGAACGTCGACTCCGGTGCCAACGGCGGCGTCGTCATCCTCTCCAGCGCGCTCGACCAGTTCCTCAAGCTGCCGCCCGTCGCCGCCGTCCCGCTGCTCCCCCGCGCCTTCGCCGCCGTCTGGCAGTCCGAGCGGTACGACTCCGAGCAGCGCGTCCGCGGCACCGTGAAGCTGCACACCAACATCACGACCACGCACGCGAGCGGCACCGCCGTCGCGTACCTCTACGACGTGGGCCCGCTCGGTTTCGGCAAACTGGTCACCACCGCCCCGATCACCTTCCACGGCCGGACACCGGGCCGGCCGTTCCCCGTCGACCTGGAGCTGTTCTCGACGGCGTACGACGTCCCGGCCGGGCACCGCCTCGCGCTCGTCGTCGACACCGTCGACCCGCTCTACTCCGAACACAACCCCGACTGGTCGCGGCTCACGTTCTCGTCGCCCGCCGACGACCCGTCGTACGTGTCAGTGCCACTGGGCGCTGAGCAGCCGACCCCCTAGGGCTCCCCCAGCGGAGATCTTTCCTTGACCCGCCCTCCCCAGCGGCCGCTGGGGAGGGCGGATGCGGTCAGCCCTCGGACGCCTCCGCGTAGACCTGCGACAGCTCGGGGGCGCCGCTGATGGCCCAGTCGAGGCCCGCCTCGACGACGTTGATCTCGCGGCCCGTGGCGAGTTTCACCACCGGCTGACCGTTCGGCCACACCTGCCACACCGCCCCCGGGACCGTCCGGACGATCACGGTCCCCAGGTAGAGACCCGCGTCGTTGCCGAGCCACGGCAGCTCCTCCGGGTCGTCGCGCCAGCGCGGCAGCAACTGGTCCAGGGCCTCCAACGAGCGAGCGGAGTCGTCGAGTTCGAGCCCTGCACTCGCCGCCTGGCTGCGCAGCAGCTCGCACTCGGAGAGGAGCTCGGCCACCCCTTCGGGGTCCACCTCGGGCGGGACCGTCACGGACGCGCCCCGCTCCGCGTCATCGTGCCGCCTGCGCCAGCCGGCCAGGAAAGGGATGTTCATACCACTCAGGTTCGCATCCAGCCCCCGGTGTGCACCACAGGCGCGCCTGTCCACCACCCGGGCCGCGCACGAGGGCGGCCGACGGCGGGAATTCAACCGTAGTTCAGACCGGGATCATTGACGGTCTCCAGCTGCCTCCCTACGTTCATCCCGCACCTGTCGGATCACTGCGGATGCGGGAGGGGACGGCCATGCTGCTCGTGGCAAGACGATGGACCATCGGGATCGTCGCGGGAGGTGCGGCCGTCGCCATCGCCGCAGCGGGTACCCCCGCACTCGCGCAGACCCCGCTCGCACAGGCATCTGCACCAGCCACCCGCACGGAGCCGCTCCCCTTGGAGCGGCTCTTCGACAACACGGCGGTCAGCGACGACGCCCGCCCCTCGGAGGCCGACTTCGACGGCTCCGGCCAGTCCCTGTCCGCCCAGGACCTGTCCGCCGCAGGCTGGACCCCGGGCCGTACGCTCGCCCTCGACGGAGCCCGGCTGACCTGGCCCCGCTCCGCCGCCGGGAAGCCCGACAACGTACGGGCGGACGGCCAGGCGGTACGGCTGGGCGGCCGGGGCGACGCGCTGTCGTTCCTCGTCGCGGGCACCGGGGCGGGCGGGGATGTGACCGGCACCGGCACCGTGCGCTACCGGGACGGCGGCAGCACCTCGTACACCCTCACCGCCCCGGACTGGCGCAGCGGGCCGCTGAGCACCAAGGCCGTCGCACTCCCCCACATCAACGCCCCGGGCGGGCAGCGCACCGAGAAGGTCCGGCTGTACGCGGTGACCGTGCCGGTCGAGCGCGGCCGCGAGATCGCGTCCGTGGTGCTGCCGCGGGACCCGTGGCCCGCCGCGGATCTGCACGTCTTCGCGGCCGCGGTGCGCACTCCGGCGCACGGCTGGACCGGGACATGGTCGGCGAGCACCTCCGGATACCCGGCGGTCGGGCCGTGGACCGACCAGACGCTGCGGCTCGTCGTCCACACCAGCGCGGGCGGCCGCGGCATCCGCATCCGGCTCGCCAACACCTTCGCGGCCGCGCCGGTACGGATCGGGCACGCCTCGGTCGCCGTCCAGGCCTCCGGGGCCGCGGCCGACGGGGCACCGCGGCGGCTGGCGTTCGGCGGACGGCCGGGGACCCGGATCCCCGCGGGGGCCGAGGCGTTCACGGACCCGCTGGACCTGCCCGTGCCCGCGGATACGAACCTGCTGGTCAGCCTGCACCTGCCGGAGAGGATCACGGCCGCTCCCGTGCACAGCAGGACCAACCAGGTCTCGTACCTGAGCGCGGCGGGCAGCGGGGACCGTACCGGCGACAGCGGGGCGGAGGCGTTCACCGGATCGCTGGCGAGCTGGCCGTTCCTCACCGGGGTCGACACCGGTGGCGGCCCGGGGTCCGTGGTGGCGCTCGGCGACTCGATCACCGACGGGGACAAGTCGACGGTCGACGCGAACCGGCGGTGGCCGGACGTGCTGGCGCGGCGGCTCCAGGGGCAGAGCGAGGTGCCGCGCTACGGCGTGCTCAACCACGGGATCTCCGCGAACCGGATCGTCACCGACCGCTACCCGGGCGACGGCGTGAGCACGGACACGGGAGGCGTGAGCGCCCAGCACCGGCTGGACCGCGACGTGCTGGCCCAGACGGGTGCCCGTACGGTCGTGGTCTTCGAGGGCGTCAACGACGTGCGCTGGGGCGCCTCGCCGGACCAGGTGATCGCGGGGCTGCGGGCCATCGCGGAGCGGTCACGGGCGCGGGGGCTGAGGGTGGTCGGGGCGACCATCGCGCCCTGCGAGGGCTTCCCGGACTGCACGCCGGAAGTCGACGCACGGCGGACCGCCGTCAACGCGTTCATCCGGGAGAACGGCGGGGCGTTCGACGCCGTGCTGGACTTCGACGTGGTCATCCGGGATCCGGAGCGGCCGCAGCGGATGCTGCCGGAGTACGACAGCGGCGACCACCTGCACCCCGGCGACGCGGGGCTGCGGGCGCTCGCGGAGTCGATCGACCTGCGGAAGCTGATGCCGTAACGGCGTTGGGGGCATTCGTTCCGCTGGGCGATGGGGGGTCCCCCCATCGCCCAGCGGAACAAATGCCCCCAAAACCGGATATGAGACGTCCAGATCCACCACGACCGGGGCGTGGTCGGAGGCGCCCTTGCCCTTGCGCTCCTCGCGGTCCACGTAACTGTCCTTGACCGCGCCCGCGAAGGCCTTGTTGCCGTAGACGAGATCGATCCGCATGCCCCGGTTCTTCGGGAAGCAGAGCTGGCGGTAGTCCCAGTACGTGTACGGGTGGTCGTACTTGAGCGGGCGCGGGACCACATCGGAGAGTCCGAGCCCGCGCAGCCCCTCCAGGGCGGCGCGTTCGACCGGCGTGACGTGGGTCAGGCCCTCGAATGCCGATCGGTCGTATACGTCCTCGTCCGTCGGCGCGATATTGAAATCGCCGAGCACCGCGAAGGGGCGCTCGGCGGCCACGTCGCCCGCCACGGCGCCGCTCAGCGCGTCGAGCCACTGCAGCTTGTAGGCGAAGTGGGCGTGGTCCACCTCACGGCCGTTCGGCACGTACACCGACCAGACCCGGACGCCGTCGCAGGTCGCCGCGATGGCGCGCGGCTCCTGCGCACCGTCGTACTCAGGGCCGCCGGGCAGGCCGCGCGCCACGTCGTCGAGGCCGACCCTGGAGACCACCGCAACGCCGTTCCACCGGCCGTCCGCGTTGACCGCCGAGTCGTACCCGAGCTCCCGCAGCTGCTCGCGCGGGAACTGCTCGTCGGTGCACTTGGTCTCCTGGATGCACAGCACGTCGGTGCCGCTGCTCTCCAGCCAGGCCAGCAGCCGCGGCAGCCGCGCGGTGATCGAATTGACGTTCCAGGTGGCGATGCGCATGGAGACGAATGTACCGCCCGCCTCCGACAGTCAGAGGGCGAGCGACTCCCCCGGAGCCATGCGGCCGTGGTGCGCCCCGCCCACGCCCGGGCCGTCTGGGCCCAGCAACCGGTCGTACACCGTCCGCGCGATGTCGGTCAGCAGCGCATCGTGGATGTCGATGGCGCGCTGCGGCTTGACTTCCCTGAGGTAGTCGATGACTTCGGCGACCTTGTTCCAGGGGGCGTGCACCGGCAGCATCAGGGTCTCGATCGGGCGGCCGGGGACGGTGAGCGCGTCGCCCGGGTGGAAGACCGAACCGTCCACCAGGTAGCCGACGTTGGTGATGCGCGGGATGTCGGGGTGGATCACGGCGTGCAGCTCGCCGTGCACCTCGACCTCGAAGCCGGCGGCGGTGAAGGTGTCACCGTGGCCGACGGTGTGCACCCGCCCGGGGAAGGCCGCGGCGATCTGGTCCGCGACGCTGCGCAGGGTCCAGATCTCCGCGGCCGGGTTGGCGTCCAGAGCGGTCCGCAGCCGGTCCTCGTTGAAGTGGTCCAGGTGCTCGTGGGTCACCAGCACCGCGTCCGCGCCGACCGCCGCGTCCTCCTCGCTGAAGGCGCCCGGGTCGATGACCAGCACCCGCCCGTCCTTCTCCAGCCGGATGCAGGCGTGGCCCTTCTTCGTCAGCTGCACGGGGTGTCCTTCCGACGGGTCCTGTGGCGTGGCGTGTCCCGCCAGGGAATCTACTCCTGGGGCGTCGTCTCCTGACGTATGACCTCCTGCGCCACCCGGAACGCCGAGTTCGCCGCCGGTACGCCGCAGTAGACGGCCGTGTGCAGCAGCACCTCCCGGATCTCGGCGGGGGTCAGGCCGTTGCGCAGCGCGGCGCGGGTGTGGAAAGCCAGCTCGTCGAGGTGACCGCCGGACACGAGGGCAGTGAGGGTGATGACGCTGCGGGTGCGGCGGTCGATCCCGGGTCTGGTCCACACCTCGCCCCAGGCGTAGCGGGTGATGAACTCCTGGAACTCGGCCGCGAAATCGTCCGCGGCCGCGGAGGCCCGGTCGACATGGGCGTCGCCGAGCACCTCGCGGCGTACCTTCATGCCCTGCTCGTACGGGTCCTGGCGGCCGGTCACGACCTCCGCGGGCGCTTCGGCGGAGCCGATCTCGGCAAGCGGGCGGCCGGCGGACCGGACCGCGGCGCCGGTCCGGGTCCCAGTGCGGAGACCGGTCAGGGTTCCGGTCTGGTGACTGGTCTGGTGAGCAGGCTGGTGAGCGGCCTCGGTCCCGGTCTGCGGCCCGCTGTGCGGGGCGACGGGGGCCAGGACCGGCTTGAGCGGTGGGGCGGCGATCGCCGCCGTGCCCTCCTGCCAGGCCATGCCGAAGTGACGGACGAGCAGGTCGGTGACGGCTGCGGGCTGCTCGACGGGCGCCAGGTGAGAGGTGCCGGGGACGAGCGCGAGGCGGGCGTCCGGTATCCCGGCGACCAGCACGCGCGCGTCCGCGGGTGTGGTGACCTGGTCCTCGGATCCGGCGAGGACGAGCGTCGGCACGCCGATCCGCTCCAGCGCGGTGCGGATGTCGAGGGAGGCGAGGGCCTCGCAGGCCGCGATGTAACAGCCGGGGTCGGTGGTGCGCACCATCTGCACGGACCACTCGGCGATGGCCTGCTGAGCGGCCGTGAAGCCGGGCGTGAACCAGCGCTCGGGGACGGAGCGGGCGATCGGCTCCAGCCCGTTCGTACGGACGATCACGCCGCGCTGGCGGTACTCGTCGGCGGTGCCGAAGCGGGCGGAGGCCGAGACCAGGGCGAGAGAGGCGACCTGCTGCGGCTCTCGCAGGGCCAGGTCGGCGCCGACCGCGCCGCCGATGCCGCAGCCCGCGTAGCCGAAGCGCTCGATGCCGAGTTCCTCGAGCGTGGCGAGGAGGCGGTCGGCGAGTTCGGTGACCGAGGTGGCGGGGTGGGCGGGCGCGCCGCCGTGGCCCGGCAGGTCGTAGCGCAGCACCCGCCAGCGGCGGGCCAGTTCGGGTACCTGCCGGTCCCACATGTGCCAGGTCGTGCCCAGGGCTGGGCCGAGGACGAGGACGGGGGCGTCGTCCGGGCCGTCGATCCGGTGCTGAAGGGTCTTCGTCTCGCTCACGCCTGTCACGCTATCCGCCGGTCCCGGCGGAACGGGTCAGGGGGTCACGGTGGAGACGACGTAGACCTTGGGGTGGGCCTTGTTGCTGAGATCGACGGTGATGTCCTGCAGGGGCTGGGGCTCGGGGTGCTTGTGGACCGTGCCGGCCCAGTCGGCCGCGCCGCTCGGGCCGAGGTTCCAGCCCACGGCCGCCGCCTCCCTGGCGCTGATGGTGACCCTGCCCGGATCGAGCGCGGCCCGGCTCGTGCCGATCCGGCCGAGGAACCTGTCGAGACCCTCATCGGATGTGACGAACTGCACGTACAGCTTGCTGATCTTCCAGGAGTTGGTCTCGTAGTACGCGACCTCGGCGGAGTACGGCGGGATGGGCACGTCGTAGATGCGGCGCGTCACCTTGGACGGCCAGCCCTCGGTGAGGCCGGTGGCGGCGGCCTTGCCCTCCTTGTCCCGGCCGCTGTCCCGGCTCTGCTCCGCGGAGATCGCCAGATAGCCCGCCGGGATGCCGATCAGCAGGACGACGATGAGCAGGGTGAGAATGCGGCGGCGGGTGCTGGGGCGGTTCGGCGGCTGCCCGCCCTCTCCAGCGTCTCCGGGGTCGGACGGGGTCTGGCGGGGGACGGCCGGGCGGTCGTCCATGGTCATCGTCGGCTCCCTCGGAGGCCTTGCGCGTAACGCTCGTAGCGTTCGTACCGCTCGACGCGCCGCCGGGTGGCGCGGCGGAAGCGGCGGGCGACGAGCCTGGCGAGGTCCGCGGCGCCGACGAGTCCTGCTTCGTTGCCGAGCTGAGCCTTGATGATACGGGCCTCGGGCCGGTAGCCGCGGCCGGTGAGGTGGCGGCGGAAGGAGTCCCTGGCCGGGCCGATGAGCAGGTCGTCGGCCGCGCTGACGCCGCCGCCGATGACGAAGCAGGAAGGGTCGAGAGCTGCGGCGAGGTTGGCGATGCCCACGCCGAGCCACTGGCCGATGTCCTGGAGCAGCTCGACGCACATGGCGTCGCCCTCGCGCGCCAGCTCGGTGATGAGGGGCCCGGTGATGTCGGGGATGTGGCCGCCGACACGGTCGATGATGTTGTACGCGACCGGCGAGTCGGCGGCGGCGAGCTCGCGGGCCTCGCGGACCAGGGCGTTGCCGGAGCTGTACTGCTCCCAGCAGCCGCGGTTGCCGCACGGGCAGCGGTGGCCGCCGGGCACGACCTGCATATGGCCGAACTCGCCGGCGACGCCGTACCGGCCGCGCTTGACCTGGCCGTCCTCGAGGATCGCACCGCCGATGCCGGTGCCGAGCGTGATCATGACGAGGTGGTCCTCGCCGCGGCCCGCGCCGAACCGCCACTCCGCCCAGGCGGCCGTGTTGGCGTCGTTGTCGACCATGACGGGAACGGCGAGGCGGGCGGCGAGCGCGTCGCGCAGCGGCTCGTCGCGCCAGGACAGGTGGGGCGCGAAGAGCACCCGGGAGCGGTCGGCGTCGACCCAGCCCGCCGCACCGATGCCGACCGCGTGTACGTCGTGCCGGTCGGAGAGGTCCAGGACCAGCTCGACGATGGTGTCCTCGACGACCTTCGGGCTCTTGGACTTGTCCGGGGTCTCGGTGCGCGCCTTCTCGAGAATGTTGCCGTCCGCGTCGACGACTCCGGCCATGACCTTGGTGCCGCCGATGTCGATGCCGACCGTGGGGACGCGAGGGGCGGAGAGGTGCGAGCGGCGCTCGCGGGTGCCGACGGTGCGGAGGACGGTCGCCCTGGCCGAGCCGCGGTGCGCGAGCTCGCGGTACGTGCTCATCTCGTCCCTAGGTGGTTGCGGGCATTCGGTGCTTTCCGTGCTGGTGGCGATTGTGCCAAATGGGCAGGGGAGCGGCTTCCTCACTCCCCTTCGGCGGCTTCGCCCGCGGCCCTGAGATGGTCGGGGACCGGGGCGCGCTTCAGCTCGTGGCTGAGCTCTTCCAGCTCCGAGCCGCCCGCCATCTGGCGCGTCAGCTCGTCGAGGGCGATCTCCTCCTTGGGGTAGCTGCCGGACATGGTGCCGCGCTTGAGGAGGACGAAGTGGTCGCCCACGAGGTACGCGTGGTGGGGGTTGTGCGTGATCAGCACCACGCCGAGACCGGCGTCCCGGGCCGCGGCCACGTACTTCAGGACCACCCCGGACTGCTTGACGCCCAGGGCCGCGGTCGGCTCGTCGAGGACGAGGACCTTGGCGCCGAAGTAGACGGCGCGGGCGATGGCCACGCACTGGCGCTCGCCGCCGGACAGGGTCCCGATGGGCTGGTCGACGTCGCGCAGGTCGATGCCCATACGGAGCAGCTCGCTGCGCGTCGTCTCGCGCATCCGCTGCACATCGAGGCGGCGGAACGGGCCCTTGCCGCGGGTGGGCTCGGAGCCGAGGAAGAAGTTCCGCCAGACCGGCATGAGCGGGACGACGGCGAGGTCCTGGTAGACGGTGGCGATGCCGCGGTCGAGGGCCTCGCGCGGGGAGCCGAGGGCCGTCTCCTCGCCCTCGACGGTGAAGGAGCCGGCGTCATGCCGGTGCAGCCCTGCGATGATCTTGATGAGGGTGGACTTGCCCGCGCCGTTGTCGCCGAGGACACAGGTGATCTCGCCCGCGTGGACCTCGAGGGAGACGCCCTGGAGGGCCTTGATGCTGCCGTAGAACTTGCTCACGCCCGCGAGCCGGACCAGGGGGGCGGGGGTCGTTGCCGCTGCCGTCTTCGGTGTCGTCACCGTGTCTCCTTGTTCTCCCCCAGAGCTGCCGCCTGGGAGGTACCCCCATCTCCGCCCGCTCGGCGCAGAGGTGCGGGCGTCGCTGTCGGGTGCGGCCCGGCGGCCTCGCGTGCGTCGCTCACGAACGCGCCTCCGCCCGCTTGCGGACCCATGCGTTGAGCAGGGTGGCCAGGAGCAGCATCGCTCCGAGGAAGAACTTGAACCAGTCGGGGTTCCACTGCGCGTAGACGATGCCCTTGCTGGTCATGCCGAAGATGAAGGCGCCGACGGCCGAGCCGATCGCGGAGCCGTAGCCGCCGGTCATCAGACAGCCGCCGATGACGGCCGCGATGATGTAGAGGAACTCGTTGCCGACGCCCTCGCCGGACTGGACGACGTCGTACGAGAAAAGCAGGTGTTGTCCGGAGATCCAGGCGCAGAAGGCGACGGCCATGTAGAGGCCGATCTTCGTCCTGGACACCGGGACGCCGACGGCGCGGGCGGCGTGCGGGCCGCCGCCCGCCGCGAAGATCCAGTTGCCGGCGCGGGTGCGCAGCAGGACCCAGGTGGCCACCGCCACCAGACCGGCCCACCAGAGGATGGTGACCTGGAGGTCGACGTCGCCGACGCTGAGGCGGGAGGCGAAGAGGGCCTTCGCCGACTCGAAGCCCTCCATGTCGCCGATCGACTTCGTCGAGACCGTGCCGCTGATCAGCTTGGTGAAGCCGAGGTTGAGGCCGGTCAGCATGAGGAACGTGCCGAGCGTGATGATGAAGCTCGGCAGCTTCGTGCGGACCAGCATGATGCCGTTGAAGAAGCCGATGGCGAGGGTGACGAGGAGCGAGACCCCGACGCCGACCCAGACGTTCGCCGTCATCTGGTAGCTGAATATCGAGGAGACCAGCGCCGAGGACGTCACCATGACGCCCGTCGAGAGGTCGAACTCGCCGCCGATCATCAGCAGGGCGACCGGTACGGCCATGATGCCGATCGTCGACGAGGCGTACAGGACCGTACTGAGGCTCTGCGCGCGCAGGAAGCTGTCGGCGACGAGCGCGAAGAAGACGAAGACGGCCGCGGCGCCGACGACAGCGCCCAGTTCGGGCCGGCCCATGAGGCGGCGCAGCAGCGAGGTCTCCAGCAGCCTGTCGTCGGTGGTCGGTGCGGGTGCCGGTGTCTTGGCCGGGGCCGTCATCGCGTCCCCCGCTTCGTGTACTCCTGCAGGGCGGCCGCGTCCTTCTCGGTGATGATCTGCGGTCCGGTGAGCACGGGGCGGCCGCCGCCGAGGACGTCGGCGTTGTAGCGGTGGAGCCAGAGGAGGTCCACGGCCTCGTAGCCCTGGAGGTAGGGCTGCTGATCGACGGCGAAGCCGAGGGCGCCGTCCTTCAGGGACCGGGCGACCTCGGCGTTGAGGTCGAAGGTGTCGATCTCGGCCTCGCTGCCCGCCTGTTCCTTCGCCTTGACGGCGGTGGCCGCGAAGGGTGCGCCGAGCGTGATCACGGAGTCGATGCTTGGGTCGGCCTGCAGCTTGGCCTCGATGGAGGACTGGACCTCGGGCATGTTGGTGCCCTCGACGTAGAGGTTCGCCAGCTCGCCGTCGAAGGTCTTACGGGCACCGTCGCAGCGCTGCTCGTGGCCGACATTGCCCTGCTCGTGCAGTACGCACAGGGCCTTCTTCCTGCCGCGCTTGTTCAGCTCCTCGCCGACCGCCTCGCCCGCGACGGCCTCGTCCTGGCCGATATGGGCGAGGGCGCCGAAGTCCTCGGACTGCTCGGAGCCGGAGTTCACGGTGACCACGGGGATGCCGGCCTTGACGGCCTTGGCGACGACGTCCTTCATCGCGTCCGGCTTGGCGAGCGTGACGATCAGGCCGTCGACGCGTCGGTCGATCGCGGTCTGCACGAGCTGGGCCTGCTGCTGGGCCTCGTCGTGGTGCGAGTAGAGGAACGTGATGTTGTCCTTGGCGGCCGCCTGCTCGGCGCCGCTCTGGACGATGTCCCAGAAGGTGTCCCCGTCACCGGAGTGGGTGACCATCGCGAAGGTCCAGCGGGGGGTGTTCACCGCGGCCCGGCCCCCGGCGGCCTGCGCCGCCGCCCGCTCCTCGGCGCGCTTGCCACCCGTACTGCTGCACCCCGCAAGGGACGCACCGAGTACGACCGCCAGCACGGCACCCATCGCGCGTACGCCTGTCCGAACCCTTGCCACGAAGACGTGCCCCTCTCCCTGTGCTGCCTGCTGCTTCTCCTGGTGCGGCGGGTGCCGGAAGGACCGGCCCCGGCCGGCGCCCAAGTATCCGTTACGGGTGCTCGCCGATCGGGCTCCCCCCCATGCCGTTCAGGCCATGGGGGATCATCGGGTGCCGCGCGCGGTGTACTTCTCCAGCCGCGGGACGTCCTTCTCCGTGACGATCGCGGGCCCGGTGAGCACCGGCTCCCCGCCGCCGAGGACGTTGGCGTTGGTCGTGTAGAGCCACAGCTCGTCGACGGCGAGGTAGCCCTGGAGGTACGGCTGCTGGTCGACGGCGAAGCCGATCTCCTTGGCCTTGAGCGACTTCACGACCTGCGCGTTGAGGTCGAAGGTGTCGATCTCCGCCTCGCTGCCCGCCTGTTCCCTGGCCTTGACGGAGGCCGCGGCGAAGGGCGCGCCGAGGGTGACGATCGTGTCGATGTCCTTGTCGGACTGCAGCTTCGCCTCGATGGAGGACTGGGTGGCGGGCATGTTGGTGCCCTCGACGTTGAGGGTCTCCAGCGACCCCTCGAACACCTTCTTCGCACCCGCGCAGCGCTCCTCGAGCGAGACGTTGCCCTGCTCGTGGATGACGCAGAGGGCCTTCTTCCTGCCCCGCTTGTTCAGCTCCTCTCCGACCGCCTCGCCCGCGACGGCCTCGTCCTGGCCGATGTGCGAGAGGGCGCCGAGGCCTTCCGAGAACTGGGCGCCGGAGTTGATGGTGACCACGGGGATCCCGGCCTCGACGGCCTTCTCGACCTCGGCCTTGAGGGCGTCGGGCTTGGCGAGGGTGACGATGAGGCCGTCGACGCGTCGGTCGATCGCGGTCCTGACGAGCTGGGCCTGCTCGTCGCCCTCCTTGTTCGCGGAATAGAGGAACTCCACGTTGTCCTTGGCCGCCGCCTGCTTGGCGCCGCTCTGGACGATGTCCCAGAAGGTGTCGCCCTCGCCCGAGTGCGTCACCATCGCGATCTTCAGTCGCGGGGTGTGCACGCCCTTGCCGGTGCCGCCGCCCGCGGACTCGTCCTCGGCCTGCTTGCCGCCGGAGCTGCTGCACCCGGTGACCGCGAGCGCGAGCGTGATCGCCGCGGTGAGTACCGCAGCCGTACGACGTCGGGGTGTGCCCGCCATGGTGGGTCCGCCTTCCTCCTGGGCCGCGTCATTGCGGCTGGAGGAGTTCTAGCTGCGGGCGACGCGCTCCGTCCATATGGCGAGCGGGAAAAGCGCAGGGCGGGGTCGGGGGCGGGCGCGGTGCGGGCGCCGGGGCGGCGGGGAGGCGGGCCGGGCTCAGGGCCGTACGAGCAGCGCGGGGCGAGCGGGGCCGGGCTCAGGGCCGTACGAGCAGCACGGGGCGAGCGGGGCCCGGCTCAGGGCCGTACGAGCAGCTGGAACTCGAAGGCGTAACGGGAGGCGCGGTAGATGTGGGACCCGAACTCGACCGCGCGGCCGGTGTCGTCGAAGGTCGTCCGCTCCATCGTCAGCAGCGGCGCCCCTTCCGGCTCGCCCAGCTGCTCCCCCTCGTCCGCGGTCGCGGCACGCGCGCCGACCGCCTGGCGGGCGCTGTGCAGGGTGATGCCCGCCTCGCGCATGAGGCGGTAGAGGCCGGTGGCCTCGAGGCGCGCAGTGTTCAGGTCGAGGAGGCCGACGGGCAGGTGGTTGCGCAGATGCGCCATGGGCTCGCCGTGCGCGAGCCGCAGCCGCTCGACCATGACCACGTCGGTCCCCTCGGGGACCCCGAGCGCCGCCGCGACCTCGGCGGACGCGGGCTCCGTGGTATTCCGCAGCACCTGGGTGGCAGGCCGCTGACCTGCGGCTTCGAGGTCGTCGTAGAGGCTGCTCAGCTCCAGCGGCCGCTTGACCTGGCTGTGCACGACCTGGGTTCCAACCCCCCGGCGCCGCACCAGGAGCCCCTTGTCGACCAGCGACTGGATGGCCTGCCGCACGGTGGGCCTGGACAGGCCGAGCCGGCCGGCGAGCTCGATCTCGTTGCCGAGCAGACTGCCCGGCGCGAGCTTGCCGTTCTCGATCGCCGCTTCGAGCTGCTGGGACAGCTGGAAGTAGAGCGGGACCGGGCTGCTGCGATCCACGCTGAGCTGGAGAGACCCGGTGGGGCCTGCCGCTTGCTGCTTCACCACGCAGGCGAGACTAGCCGCAAGGACAGATGACGGGAAGTCGTGAAGTTCGGTTGTCCGGACAAAAGGTGCAGCGTGCGATCCCGGCGGCATCTGCGGCGGTGTCGGCCGTGCGGTGTGGCCCCCGCCGTTGGTCAGCTGTTCGTGGCGGCCGGGGCCGCGTCCGCGAGGCGGGCGAGGAGATCCGCGACCCGCTTGGCCACCGCGTCGCGGTCACCCTCCGCAAGCGCAGCACCCATCCCGCACGCGACCGCCCCCGCCGCGATCCAGTCCGGGGCGTCCTCGACCGTCACACCACCGGTGGGCAGCAGCGGCGCCTGCGGCAGCGCGGCCCGTATGTCCTTGATCCAGCGCGGGCTGTGGTCGGAGGCCGGGAAGACCTTGAGCGCGTCCGCGCCGAGCTCCATGGCCCGCACGATCTCGGTGGGGGAGGCGACGCCCGGGAAGACGGGGACGCCGTAGCGGTGGCCCGTGCGTATCACCTCGGCGTCCAGGGCGGGCGAGACGAGGAAGCGCGCGCCGGCGTCGATCGCCATCCGCGCGGACGGGACGTCCAGCACCGTTCCGGCGCCGATCAGCGCTTCCTGGCCGACCTCGCGGGTGAGGGTCGTGACGGCCTCCAGCGCGAAGGGGGTCGTCAGCGAGATCTCGAGGCTCCTGATCCCCGCGGAAATCAGGGTGTCGGCCGTGGCGGCGGCCTGGTCGTAGCTCTCGGTGCGGATGATGGCGAAGACCCGCTGTGCCAGCGCGGCACGGGTGATCTCCCAGCGGTACACGGCAGTCGGCCGCCTTTCTCGGTCGGGCGCGGGTGGGGGTCGTACGGGGTGCGGGGTACGGGGCGTGGGGTGCGGGCGTGGGGTGCATTGCGCGTGATGCGTGTGCGTGGTGCGTCGTACGGGGCCGGGCCTGGCCGGGGCCTGGGTCTGCGGGCTGGTTGCCGCGCCGACCGCTGGGCCCTCGGGTCAGCGGTGGACGGAATCGCCGCCGCCGGTGAAGGCGGCGAGCGCGCGGTCCCGGGCGGCGGCGGTCGGCAGACCGTCGGTGTCCGCCGGGGCCTGGACGACGAGCGCCGCGACGCAGGCCGCCTCGGCCAGCGCCCGCGGCTCCGGCAGCCCGCGCAACCGGCCGGACAGGTAGCCCGCGGCGAAGGCGTCGCCCGCGCCGACCGGATCGGCGAGCGGCACGTCGAAGGGCTGCCGTGTCCACTGCGCGCCGTCGGTGACAGCGGTCGCGCTGCGGTCAGCGCGCTTGATCACGATCGTACGGGCGCGGCCGCCGTGCAGCAGCTCGGCCGCGGCCTTGTCGGCGGTCATGGCGGTGAGCAGCTCCAGCTCGTCCTCCCCCGCCAGGACGAGATCGGCTTCGCGGAGCAGCGGGCCGACGGTCTGCGCCCACTGCGCGGCGCCGCCCAGCTTGCGCCGCACGTTCGGATCGAACGAGACGGCGGCACCGGCCTCCCGGGCCAGCTCGACCAGCCGGGTGGTCGCCTCCGCGGCGGTCGGCGACAGCATGGGCGTGATCCCGGAGACATGGAGCAGCCGGGCGCCCTCCAGCGCCTCGGGGCGTATGTGCTCGGGCGCGAGGTGGGAGGCGGCGGAGCCTGCTCGGTAGTACTGGACGTCGATGGCGCGCCGGGGGTGGCTGTCACGCAGCAACAGGCCGGTGGGGGCGTCCTGGTCCACGTCCGCGTACGACACGTCGACGCCGTCGGCCCGCAGCTCGCGCAGCACGGCCTCGCCCGCCGGGTCCGCGCCCACCCGGCCGATCCAGCGCGTGCGGTGGCCGAGCCGGGCGAGTCCGGCGGCGACGTTGGACTCGGCGCCGGCGACGGAGCGGCGGAAGTGCACGGCGCGGTCGAGCGGGACGCCTGGCTCGGCGAGCATGAGCAGCATCGCCTCACCGCAGGTGACCACCTCGGGTCCGTTTCCCACCGTTGCCTCCGCCGCTCTCCCGTACGCCTCGTACGACGTCTACGCCCCGAACGCTCGCATCTGCCGGAAACCGTACCGGCCGCCACTGACAACGGGCGCGCCGGGGCACGGGGTTCCCGGCCCAGCGCGCGGTATGCCATACGGGGCGGGCGGGGCGCGCGCCGCACCGTTCGCGCCCGCCATGCCTGCTACCCGCCACGCCCGCGTACGAACGGACGACGACGCCCCGGCAGCCCACAACACGCCGAACGCCGGCGCTCCTGCTGGCGGCGCTTCACGCCGCGTTTCCCACCCACCCGCCCTTGAAAGGGCGGGTGGGTGAAACTCCGCACCGCAAACGCAGCCACCGCGGCCCTCACCCGCCTCGCCGCGCAGCGTCCCCCAGCAACCCATCAGCCGCGACCGCGGCGGGCCACCCACCCGCCCTCATAGGGGACGGCGGGTGGGAACCCCCCGCGCCGGAGGCGCGGGACTGCGCATCCCGCCCCTCAAGGGCGGGGCGGCGGGCGGGGTCAGGGGGTGAGGTTGGCGGAGGCCACCGGGATGCGTTCGGGGGCCGGGGTGCCGCCCGTGTCCAGGAAGCGGCCCACCGGCAGGGTCGCCGCGCCGACCGTCACCGCGTCCGGGCCGAGCCGCCCCAGCTCGATGGAGGTCTGCGCGTACGGGTGGCGCAGCGCGTACGCCGCGGCCGCCGTCCGTACCGCGGGAAGCAGCCGCGGCCCCAGCAGCAGCCCCGCCCACCCGCCGAGCACTATCCGCTCCGGGTTGAAGAGATTGACGAGGTCGGCGATGCCGGCGCCGAGGAATTCCGCGGTCTCGTCGAGGATTGCGACCGCCGTACGGTCGCCCCCGTCGGCCGTGTCGAGCAGCTCGGCGAGCGCGGACTCCTCGTCGCGCCCGCGCGGGTCGCCGCCCGCCTCGCGCCAGCGGTCCAGTACGCCCGCCGCGCCGACGTACGCCTCGAGGCAGCCGCGGGCCCCGCAGCGGCAGCGGCGGCCGCCGACCCGGAGGGTGGTGTGGCCCCACTCGCCGGCGCTGCTGCACGCGCCCTGGTACGGCCTGCCGTCGGCGACCACGCAGGCGCCGACGCCCGAGCCGAGCAGGGCGATGACGGCGTTGCGCGCGCCACGCCCGGCGCCGAACCAGGTCTCCGCGCGCCCAAGGGTCTTGGCGCCGTTGTCGATGTGCAGCTGCAGGTCGGTGGAGCGGCGCAGCAGCGCTTCGAGGGGTACGGCGTCCCAGCCGATCGTCTGCCCGTGCACGACCGCCCCGTCCGGCCCGGCGGCGTCGACGATGCCGGGCACCCCGACGCCGACGCCGAGAATGGCCCCGGCCGGGAGGCAGGCTTCGCGGAGGACCGTGGCGAGGCCGTCGAGGATGAGGTGGACGACGAGGTCCACGTCGTGGCCCTGCCCGGCCAGCGGGAGGTCGGCGCCGGAGATCTCGGAGAACGCGAGGTCGAACAACTCGACGCGGACCCGGGTCTCGCCGACGTCGACACCGATGAGATGGCCGCTGGACGGCGCGACGCGCAGCAGCGTGCGGGGGCGGCCGCCGTCGGAGGCGGTGGAGCCGACCGCCTCAACCAGGCCGTCGGCGACGAGCTCACCGACGACGTTGCTCACCGAGCCGGAGCTGAGCCCGGTGGCCGGGCCCAACTCCTGTCTGCTGAGCGGTCCTTCGAAGTACAGATGCCGCAGCAGGGCGGCTCGGTTGGTGCGCCGCAGATCGCGTACCGTCCGTCGGTTCCCTTCGCCCATGGTGTTCTCCCTCCCGCAGAGAACCTAGCCTGCGGGAGAGGTGGGGGGACTTTGGACCGACCGCTTAACTCAGGTTGCGCATTAAGCCGTGACCCGTACGTAGTCCACGATCAGCTGCTGCGGGAAGACCGTGCTCCCGTCCGGGTCGCCCGGCCAGTAGCCGCCCACCGCGAAGTTCATGATCAGGAAGAACGGGTGGTCGAACACCCACTTCTTGCCGTTCAGGTCCGCCGGGGTACGGGTCTGGTAGACGTTGCCGTCCACGGACCAGGTGATGGAGTCGGGGGACCAGTCGACGGCGAAGGTGTGGAAGTCGTCCGAGAACTTCTGC
Organism: Streptomyces sp. 8N616; assembly: GCF_052246385.1. Classification (NCBI taxonomy): domain Bacteria; kingdom Bacillati; phylum Actinomycetota; class Actinomycetes; order Kitasatosporales; family Streptomycetaceae; genus Streptomyces; species Streptomyces sp. 8N616. The sequence continues at coordinate 138,762 of NZ_JBQQBY010000020.1, forward strand.
CCGTTCGGCAGGGTGTACCCGGCGCCGATGCCGCCCTCGCCCGAGTAGCCGGGACCGTGCAGGGTGCCGTGGACGGTGCCGGGCTCCTTGCCGATGTTCTCCATGATGTCCAGCTCGCCGCAGGCGGGCCAGCCGGCACTGCCGATGTCCTCGCCCAGCGCCCAGAAGGCGGGCCACACGCCCTGCCCGCTCGGCAGCTTCATCCGGGCCTCGAAGTGCCCGTACGTCTGCGTGAACTTCTGGGCCGTGTTGAGCCGGGCCGAGGTGTACTCACACCGGCCGTACCAGCACTGGTAGTTGCCCGGGTTCTCCTTCTTCGCCGTGATGACCAGGTGGCCCTGGCCGTCGAGCGCGGCGTTGTCCGTCCCGCTCGTGTAGTACTGCCGCTCGTGGTTGTTGACGTTGTCGCCCGTCTCCAGCTGCCACTTGCTGCCGTCCACCGCGCTCCCGGCCGGGCCGTCGAAGTCGTCGCTGAAGGTGACGGCTGCGGGGGACGCGGCGGGGCCCGCCTGCGCGGACGGCGCGAGGAGGGACGCGGTCAGAGCGGTCGCACCCGCCGCGCAGGCGGCGGCCAGCGCCAGCCGCGTACGCCTGCGCGTACGGCCGAGTCGGTGCTGCGGCGGACTCGCGGTCGTGGTCGTGGCCGGGCTCGTGGATGGCGTTGTGGTCATGGGGGGTTGCTCCTTCTTCACCGGCCCGTCACTTCAGTCGTCCGGCGTCACTGGTCGCCGGTCCAGGTGAACGTGGCGGAGGTGTGTGGGGGGATGCTGTACGTGAAGTGCCGGCCGCCCCAGTTGACGGCGAGCGACCGGGCGCTGTCCGCGTCGTTGTATGCGATCAGCGCCTTGGAGCCGTCCGGGTTCCGCCAGGCGACATTGGGCAGCCGGTCGCCGGCGGTGGACGAGATGCGATGGGCTCCCGGCCGTACGAACTTCGTGAGATGGCCCATCGTGTAGTACTCGATCGTGTAGTCGACCCGGCCGTGCCGCCCGTCGCCGTTGTGCACGGTGAGCAGGCCGGTGCAGGTCCCGCAGCCGCCGTTGTGCGGGCCGTGGTTCTGGTCGACGGCGAGGCTCCACTTGACCCAGCTGCGGCCCCAGTTGCGCGTGTAGTCGATGAGGTTCCGCATGTCCTCGCGGTGCTGGTCGGCGATCCAGGTGCCGCCGGAGTGCTCGGTGTCGAAGGCGTCGACGGACGGGTACGTGTCGTGCAGACGCGTCCGGGCGGTGACGTCGCCGGCGCCGTAGCCGTGCCAGGCCAAGCCGCCGAAGAGTGGGTCGTCGCGGATGGCGGCGTCGCGAACGACAGGGGCGCCGTAGCCGTCGTACTGGTCCCAGTTCCAGTCCAGGGCCAGCACTTTGGTCGAAAGACCTGCCCTGTGCAGCGCCGGCAGCAGGTTGTTCTTGGTGAAGTAGTGCAGGCCGGAGCCGTTCCACTGCATCGACGGGTAACCGGCGCAGCAGGTGGGCTCGTTCTGCACGGACACGTAGTCCACGGGGACGCCGCGCGCCGCGTATTCCTTGATGTATTTGACGAAGTACGTGGCGTAAGTGCCGTAGTAGCGCGCTTGCAACCACCCCTGATCGAGGCTGTCGTTGTCCTTCATCCAGCCGGGGGCGCTCCAGGGAGAGGCCATGACGGTGAGGTCGGGGTTGAGCCCGATGGCCTGCCTGGTGAGGGGCAGGATGTCGGCGAGGTCATGCTCGACGGAGAAGCGCTCGAGGCGGGGGTCGGTCCGCCCCGCGGGCATGTCGTCGTACGTGTAGTCGCCGCGGGCGAGATCGGAGGCGCCCATGGGGTTGCGGACGAAGCTCAGGCCGATACCGGACTGCGGGTCGAACAGCTTGCGCATGGTCGCATCGCGGGTGGTGTCACTGAGTGCTCCGCTGCTGTTCATGAGCCAGGCGGCAGTGTCGGTGAAGGAGGCACCCCCGCCGGAGAACCGCTGATAGCGCGTCGATTCGTCGACGGTGACGGACCGGCCGTCGCTCCTGGAGCCGGAAGTGAAGGCGGTCGGCTTCTGCCGCTCCAGGCCGCGGACGACGTGCCGGCCGCCCGAGTCGTCCGTAGTGGTGAGCCAGACGTTCACGGTCTCTTCCACGGCACCGGCGGGCCAGGACACCGCGAGCCCGGCCATCGGCAGCAGTCCTGCGAGCCCGAGGATGAGGCTGCCGCGCAGCCAGGGTCTGCTGCGGGGGCGCGAACAGGAGCGGTGAGAGCGATGGTTGATCACTGCGCTCTGCCTCTCAGCTCTGTTGGTGGGGGAGGCGTCGCGGCCCCTCGTGGAGAACCTGGCAGGAGTGGGGTCGGGTGGCATGCCCCTGCCAAGTCAAGGATCGCGACGATGAGGGCTGAGGTGTTGCAGGCCGGCCCTTGGCCCGCCCTTAATTCATGTCTTGATTTAACTGATGCGGCGAAGGGTCGTCAAGGCTTCGAACAATGAAGGAACTTCAGGCGACGGCCACGAGATCTACGCCGGCGTCGTGGCGGCGGTGCCGGGCCTCGCGCCCCTCATGACCTCGGACGCAGCGAAGGTCAGAGCTCGCGGTTGACGCAGGGCGGACGGCGAATGCCGGGAGATAGCACCAGGCGGCGGCCGCTGGTGGGGGGGGCGGCCGCCGCGGTCGGTGGACGTGCTGCGAGTCTGCGGATCTGCCGATCCGCAGATCAGCAGCTGTAGTCGACGAGGTCGAACGAGTCGTAGTGGTCGGCGGTGTAGTAGTCCTCCTCGGCCGCCTCACCGGTGACGATGCGCCGCGCACCGCGGTCCGGCGACCCGGGGGTCTTCACCGTGTATTCGTGGTAGTAACCGGTGTCCTGGTCGGGCAGGATGCCTTCCCTGTTCTGGAAGACGGTGCCGTCCTGCGGGTACGGGTACGGGCCACCGGCCTCGATCAGGTCGAGGGTGTCGTGCGCCTCGGACGGCAGAGCCGTGTAGCAGATGTCGCCGACCGCGGCCGCGGACGGGGCGACCTGCGTGTGCGCGACCGAGGGGCCGGGGGCGGCCGAGGCGAGGGCCGGGCCGCCGATGAGAAGGGTCGATGCGAGGGCGCCGAGGGCGCCGATCCTGGCGATTCGTGGGGGGATTCGCATGTCCTCCAGCATGACGCGCGTAGAGCATGTCATGTCAACGCCAAGTCAATGAAGTTTCCAAGGAGTTCACAGGAAAGCTGCACCTGTGAACGTCGCAGCGGGCGGCCCGCGCAGCAGGGCCCCATGCGGTCGCGGTCGCGGTGTCGTGGCGGTCAGAGCCGGCCGGTGACCTTGACCGGGGTGACGCGCACGACGACGCGCTCTCCGTCGTCCTTCGAGGCCGGGCTGAACGTGGCGTAGTCCTGGCCCGTGTACTTGACCGCCAAGTCGTTCAGCAACTGCTTCGTGCTGTCCGGGGTGACGGTGGCGGTCCCGCGGACCTCGGCGCACGTGTACGGGTTCTCGGGCGGGTTGATCATCACGGTGACACGGGGGTCACGAGCGACGTTCTTCCCCTGCTGCCGGTCCACGGTCGTGGAGAACAGCAGATCGTCGCCGTCGCGCTTGATCCAGACGACCGTCAAGTGCGGCCGCCCGTCCGGCAATACGGTTGCCACGGTCGCGAAGGCCCGTGAGTCGTCGAGGTACTTCTTCAGGTCGTCCGAGAGGCCCGCTGCCACAGTCAGAGTCCTTATCGTGCGATGTGGATGGGTTCGCAGAGTTGCGACACCCCCTGAGGGGCGCGTGAGTCAGAACGTTCCGCACGGCGACGGAAATTCCAGCGGAAAAGGGAGCTGCGATGGCGCTCGACAACGCCACCGTCGCTCCATCGCTCACCGCAGCGGAACACGTCGCGCTGGACGACATTCGGTTCCGTGGCGCGTAGCAACGGCGCCCCCCAGTGCCGACGGCGACCACCGCGCCCCCCGGCGTGGCTGGGACGGGGCCCGCACCGGCACCGCACGCATTCCGGGTGGAAGGCACCCGCCGCACCCGGGACAATGACCCGATGCGCATTCGAGCAGCCCGCATCGGCGAACTCGCCGTCCTCCAGGACATCGAAAGAGCGGCCGGGCGGTGCTTTCGCGAGATCGGGATGGCGGAGATCGCCGACGATGACCCGCTCCCGCTCGGGGAGTTGGCGCGGTACCAGCGGGCCGGGCTGGCCTGGGTCGCGGCCGCCGCGGCCGCCCCAACGGACCCGACCGATCCAGCCGACCCGACCGATCCAGCCGACCCGGCCGACCGGCCCGTCGCCTATCTCATCGCGGAACCCGTGGACGGCAACCTCCACGTCGAGCAAGTGTCCGTGCATCCGGACTTCGCGCGCCGCGGCGTCGGGCGGTCGCTGCTGGATCATCTCGCCCGCCGTGCCGTGGCCGATGGCGTGCCCGCCCTCACCCTGACCACGTTCGCGTACGTGCCCTGGAACGCGCCCTACTACGTACGCTGCGGCTTCCGGCGCCTTGACGAGAGCGCGCTCACGCCCGGTCTGTACGCGATCCGGGAGCGGGAGGCCGCCCATCGCCTGGACCGCTGGCCGCGCATGTGCATGCGCCGGGACGTGTGACCCGGACACCCGCGCGACCCGGCACGGCACCCGAGCACCGGCCAATCCGGCGGCCGGGGCCGCGCGGCCCCTCGGCGGGCGGGCCCGGCCGATCCGTAGCACGATTGGACACGTAGCGCACTGAAAATCGCGCGTCCGGACAGGCAGCACGCCGCTGCCCCTGCCCTCCGGGCCCGACCGCTCCCCCCGGCCCGGAGATGCGCCGCATCAGAACCGTCCCCTTCCGCGAGGGAAGCGATCACCATGCCTCATCACGCGCGCACAACCCCCGTTCTCGAGCCGGCGGCCGCCGCGTTCGCCCAGGCGACCGCCAACCCGCCGTATCTGTTCGACCTCGGCCCCGACGAGGGCCGCAGGACCGTGGACGACGTACAGGCCGGCGAGATCCCCAAGCTCCCCGTCGACGAGGAGTGGATCACCGTCGAGGGCGGCCCGACCGGAAGCGTCAGGATCCGGATCGTCAAGCCCGCCGGTGCCACCGGCACCCTGCCCGCCGTGCTCTACATCCACGGCGCCGGATGGGTCTTCGGCGACGCCCACACCCACGATCGCCTCGTCCGCGAGCTGGCCGTCGGCTCGAACGCGGCCGTCGTCTTCCCCGAGTACGACCGGTCCCCCGAGTCGCACTACCCCGTCGCCATCGAGGAGTGCTACGCGGTCGCGCAGTGGATATCGCGCGAGGGGGCCGCCAAGGGGCTCGACGCCTCCCGTATCGCCGTGGCCGGCGACTCCGTGGGCGGCAACATGGCCATCGCGCTCACCCTCATGGCCAAGGAACGCGGCGACGTCTCCTTCGCCGAGCAGGTGCTCTTCTACCCCGTCACGGACGCGAACTTCGACACCGAGTCGTACCAGCAGTTCGCCGAGGGCTACTTCCTGCGCCGGGACGGCATGCAGTGGTTCTGGGACCAGTACACGACCGACCCGGACCAGCGGGCCGAGATCACCGCATCGCCGCTGCGCGCCACCACCGAGCAGCTCCGCGACCTGCCGCCCGCCCTGGTCATCACGGGCGAGGCGGACGTCCTGCGCGACGAGGGCGAGGCGTACGCCGCCAAGCTCCGCGAAGCCGGAGTCCCGGTCACGGCGACGCGCTACGCCGGGATCATCCACGACTTCGTCATGCTCAACGACCTGCGCGAGACGCAGGCCGCCGACGCCGCCATCAACCAGGCCACGGCCCTCCTGCGCGCCGCCCTCGGCACGGGCGCGGCAGGCACAGCAGGCGCAGCAAGCAGGGGCTGATCACCGGACGACGCGCTGAACGCGAACGCGTAGTCGCCCGGGGCGAGTTGGGACGTCGTTGCGGTGGGTTGGGGCTGCGGACCGTCGACCCGGAGATCGGGATTCAGGGATTCTTGGCGGGCTTGGCGGGCTTGGCGGCCTTCGCGGCGCGCTTGGCCTCCTGTTTGAAGGCGCGGACCTTGCTCAGCGACTCGGGTCCTGTGATGTCGGCGACCGAGCGGTAGGAGCCCACCTCGCCGTACGCGCCCGCGGCCTCGCGCCAGCCCTCCGGCGTCACGCCGTACTGCTTGCCCAGCAGCGCGAGGAAGATCTGGGACTTCTGCTTGCCGTAACCGGGAAGGGCGTTCAGCCGGTCGAGGAGTTCCTTGCCGGTGGCGGCGTCGCGCCACAGCGCCTCCGGGTCGCCGTCGTAGTGGTCGACCAGGTACTGGCAGAGCTGCTGGACCCGCTTGGCCATGGAGCCGGGGTAGCGGTGCACGGCGGGCTTGGCCGAGAGGAGCTCGGCGAACGCCTCGGGGTCCTGGGCGGCGATCTCGTGCGCGTCGAGGTCCTCGCCGCCCAGGCGCGTGGCGATGGTGTAGGGGCCGGTGAAAGCCCACTCCATGGGGACCTGCTGATCGAGCAGCATGCCGATCAGGGCGGCCAGCGGGCTGCGGCCGAGCAGCTCGTCGGCCTCGGGCTGCTGCGCGAGCCGGACTGTGGTGTTCATGGGGCCATGGTCTCCCTTGGTGCGGTGCCTCCGCGACCCCAGCACACCGAGGGACACCGAGGCCGCACGGCGCGGGGGTCAGCCGTAAGTCCTCACCCGCACGGCGCGGGCGTCAGCCGTAAGACCCCGCAGCGCGGCGTCAGCCGTAGGACCTCACCCGCCCAGCTCCTCGTGCCGCGAGGCCAGCCGCTTCCCGCCTTCCGCCGTCAGCGAGCCGTGCAGCCGCAGCCGGGCGATGCCGCCGTCCGGGAAGATGTCGATACGGACGTGGGTGGCGGCGGGGGCCGGTGCGTCGAGGGCGAAACGGTGCACGGTGTCGGGCTGGAGCCGGGTGCGCGGCAGGATCTCCGTCCAGGCCGGGGAGGCGTGGTCAGACGGGTCGGCGCCCGTCGATGCGTCCAGCGCGTAAAGGGCCGCCCAGCCCGCCGAGTTGCCCTTCAGACAGCCCGTGTCGATCTCGACGGCGCGGATCTCGGCCTGCTCGGTGAGCGCGTAGCGGACCCAGTCGTTGCCCTTGTCGCGGCGGCGTCTGGTCTCCCAGCCGTCGTCCATCTTCCGCGACCGCCCGGGCTGGATGGTGTTCGTGGGCGGCGAGTAGAAGCGGTCGGAGGCGTCCTCGACCGCGCCCCCGTTCTCCAGGGCCACCACATCGAAGGTGCCGAGGGAGGCGAGCCACGCCGGGTCGGGGGCGACCTCGCCGTGCACCCGGAGGCGGGCGATGCCGCCATCGGGGTGCTGGCTGACGCGCAGGTGCGTGTAGCGCTGCGGCGCGTCGACGGCGAAGCCGTTGGCGGCGTGGCCGCCGATGGCCGTACGGGGGACGATCTCGGTCCAGGTCACGTCGGGGGCGAGGAGGTCGTCGGGCGAGGGCGAGCCGTCGACCGCGGTGGCCTCGATGCTCACGGCCCGCGGGTAGTTGCCGCGGAAGTGGGCGGTGTCCACGACGATGCCGCGGATGACGCCCGGAGCGCCGAGCCGTACGAGCGCCCAGTCGTGGTCCTCGTCCACCGGGTGCGGTGTCGCGGCGTCCGTGCCGCGCCTGCGCCGCGTCTCCCAGCCGTCCATGATCTTTCCCTTGTGGCCGAAGGCCTCGGGGTCGAAGTGGGCCGGCCCGGGTTTCAGCAGATTCTCTCGCTCGGCGAAGAACTCGTCGTTCGCGGCGATGACGCCCGCGCCCAGCCTGCGGTCGGCGAGGTCCGCGAGGTGGGTGAAGGGGAAGTCGGCGCTGCGGTAGTCGGCGTACGGGTCGCCGCCGCCGTACGGGCTCGCGTCGCCGGTGAAGCGGGGGATGTCCGCGGTCATGAGTGGTGCTCCCTCTCGAGGAGTCGGCCGGTGGGCTCTGCGGTCGTTCCGTGGTCGGCGATCCGCCGCCCGCGCAGCCAGGTCGACCGTACGACGCCGTGCAGCGTGCGCCCGGCGTAGGCGGTGACCCGGTTGCGGTGGTGCAGGTCCGCGGGATCCACGGTGAAGGTCTCGTCGGTTGCCAGAACGGCGAAGTCGGCGTCGCGGCCCGCCTCGATGGCGCCCTTGTTCCGGAGCCCGGCGAGCTCGGCAGGGGCGGTGGACATCCAGCGCACGACGTCCTCGAGTCCGCGGCCGCGCCTGCGGGCCTCAGTCCAGATGGCGGGCAGGCCGAGCTGGAGGGAGGAGATGCCGCCCCAGGCCTGGGCGAAGTCGCCGGTGTCGAAGCGCTTGAGGTCGGGGGTGGAGGGCGAGTGGTCGGAGACGATGCAGTCGATCGTGCCGTCGGCCAGGCCCTGCCACAGCGCGTCCTGGTTGCCCGCCTCGCGGATGGGTGGGCAGCACTTGAACTCGGTGGCGCCGTCGGGGACTTCCTCGGCGGTCAGGGTCAGGTAGTGCGGGCAGGTCTCGACGGTCAGCCGTACGCCCTCGCGCTTGGCGGCGGCGATCAGCGGCAGGGCGTCGGAGGAGGAGAGATGCAGGATGTGCACGCGCGCGTGGAGGCGCCGCGCGAGGGCGATCAGCCCCTCGATGGCGGTGATCTCCGCGGCGCGCGGGCGGGAGGCGAGGAAGTCGGCGTAGCGGGGCCCGGGAGTCTGCGGCGCGCCCTCGATGAGGTGCGGGTCCTCGGCGTGGACGATCAGCAGCCCGCCGAAGCTCGCGATCTCGCCCATGGCCTCCTCCAGCTCCGCCGGGGTGAGCTGGGGGAACTCGTCCACGCCGGAGTGCAGCAGGAAGCACTTGAAGCCGAAGACGCCCGCGTCGTGCAGAGGCTTGAGGTCCTTGACGTTGCCGGGGACGGCGCCGCCCCAGAAGCCGACGTCGATATGGGACTTGGCGCGGGCGACGTCCCGCTTGAGGCCGAGATGCTGGACGGTGGTGGTGGGCGGGATGCTGTTGAGCGGCATGTCGATGAGGGTGGTGACGCCGCTGGCCGCGGCGGCGCGGGTGGCGGAGGAGAAGCCCTCCCACTCGGTGCGGCCGGGGTCGTTGACGTGCACGTGGGTGTCGACGAGGCCGGGGAGCAGGACGTCGTCGCCGAAGTCCTCGAACCAGGCGCCGGCCGGCGGCTCGGCGTCGTACGGCAGCACCGCCTCGATGCTGCCGCCGGTGACGGCGACCGCCGCCGCGCGCCTGCCCTCGGGGGTGATCACGCGCCGCGAGCGCAGTACCAGGTCCACCTCTGACACCCGGGCCCCTCTCCACCCATTTTCAACGTTCTGTTGAAGGGAAGTCTTTTACGCGGGCCCAGCGCCCGTCAAGGCCTGCCCGCGATGCAGAGGTTTCCACGAAATGGGAGAGGGATTTCGCTCATCGAAACATGGTGACGTCCCATGGACGTGTCCCCGACCGCGCCACCGACCGGCCCGGCTGGCCGGAAAACAGCCCGTGACCGGCGCGAACGCTGGGTCAAGGCCCATGTGGAGATCGCCGGTCCCCGGTAAGCTGCCCTTCTGCCGGTCATGCCGCGTGCTACCCCCACGCGGTGACCGGTGACTCTCCCCCAGAGCTTCGCCTGGGCGGGACCCGAGCCCCGAAAGGAACGCGACGTGCCGCCGTCCAGCGACAGCACCTCCGCCTCTGCCAAGCCCGCCGCCACGGGCGGCGTGCAGTCCCTCGAGCGCGCCTTCGACCTGCTCGAGCGGATGGCCGACGCGGGCGGCGAGGTCGGGCTGAGCGAGCTCTCCACCAGCAGCGGGCTCCCGTTGCCCACCATCCACCGGCTGATGCGCACCCTGGTGGCCTGCGGTTACGTACGCCAGCAGCCGAACCGCCGCTACGCGCTGGGCCCGCGGCTGATCCGCCTCGGCGAGAGCGCGTCCCGGCTGCTCGGCACCTGGGCCCGGCCGTACCTGGCGCGGCTGGTCGAGGAGACCGGCGAGACGGCCAACATGGCGCTGCTCGACGGCGACGAGGTGGTGTACGTCGCACAGGTTCCGTCGCGGCACTCGATGCGGATGTTCACCGAGGTCGGCCGCCGCGTGCTGCCGCACTCCACGGGTGTGGGCAAGGCGCTGCTGGCGAACACGCCGGACGAGGAGGTGCGGGCGCTGCTCGCACGCACGGGCATGCCTGCCGCCACCGAGAAGACGATCACCACGCCCGAGGGCTTCCTGCAGGCGCTGGAGCGCGTCCGCGAGGTCGGCTACGCGGTGGACGACAACGAGCAGGAGATCGGGGTCCGGTGCCTCGCGGTCTCCGTACCGGACTCGCCGACGGCGGCCGCCATCTCGATCTCGGGTCCTGCCGGGCGGGTGACCGAGGTGGCCACGGAGAAGATCGTGCCACTGCTGCAGGAGGTCGCGGCCGACCTGTCGGTCGCACTGGCCAGCACGGGCAGCGGGAACGGGAACGGCAACGGCAACGGCGGCGCGCTCTGAGGCCGTGGCGTGCTGCGCCACCGACCGGTGCCGTCGGTCCGCAGCCCCGGGTAGCGGCCCGCCCGACTGCCGGTGCGGCCCCGGCGATTCAGTCGCCGGGGCGCGGGTTCAGTCACCGGGGCGCGGGTTCAGTCACCGGGGCGCGGGTTCAGTCGCCGGGGCGCGGGCAGGGCAGCTCGCTGAAGCTGTCGATCACCCGGCGCATGTCGGAGAGGGCCGGTGCCAGCGCGCTCACCGAGCCCAGCGCACCGGTGACCAGCAGCAGGGAGCGGCGCAGCCGGGGCACCTCGGGCGCACCGGAGCGGGCCATCGCGTCCAGGGCCGCGAGCTCGTCCTCGGCAACCCCACGGTCCGGCAAGTCCGCAGGATGACTCGCCAGTTCCCGGCGCAGCCGGGACACGGCCGCGCACAGCTCCATCACCCGTGGGTCCACCTCCGTCCCCGGGTCGCGGCCGGTGTCGGCCGTCTGCCTCTGCTCCACTGCTACGGCGCCCTCCGCCGCCGCGGTGCCCGTCGGCCTGCCGCGGACCATCTGGTTGCTCAGCCCCACGCTGCCCTCCCCTCCCGGACTCCCTCCGGCCTCACGGCGCGCTGCGCCTGCGCGAGAGGCCGCGGATCAGTTAACGCCACTCTCCGCACCGAGCGCCACACGGAGGGCGAAATTCAGCCCATGAGACTGATGCGGTATATGCAGGGCGCATGAGACCTTCCGCGAGCGGCGCGTCCGATTCCGCTGCGTACGACCCCCGGATCGCCGGACTGCTGCTGGCCGCGGGCGGCGGCCGGCGGCTGGGCGGACGGCCCAAGGCCCTGCTGGATTTCCGGGGACGGCCGCTGGTCGAGCACGCGGCGCGCGTGCTGCGCGAGGGCGGCTGCTCCCCCGTGCACGTGGTGCTGGGCGCCTCCGCCGACGCCGTACGAGCCAGGGCCCGGCTGCCGGGCTGCGTGCTCGTCGACAACCCCGACTGGGCGGCGGGGATGGGCTCTTCGCTGCGCGCCGGCCTGGCGTCCCTCGCCGGTACGGGCGCGCGGGCGGTGGTCGTCGCGCTCGTGGACCAGCCGGGCATCGGCGCGGACGCGGTGGCACGCGTGCGGGCGTCGTACGAGTCGCCGTCGAGCCTGGCCGCAGCGTCGTACGGGGGGCGGCGCGGCCACCCGGTGCTGTTCGGCGCCGACCGCTGGCCCGGGATCACGGCGGTCGCGGCGGGCGACCAGGGCGCGCGGGCGTATCTGCGGCAGCACGAGGCGGAGATCGCACTCGTCGACTGCTCGGACATCGCGGCGCCCGACGACATCGACACTCCGGAGGACTTGAGGCTCCTCGACTAGGACCTGTCCGGCGGACCAGGACGCCCGCGGCGGGCTTCTCCCCTGATCCGCCGGACCTTCCTAACCGGGTCCCGTCCGTCCGCGCCGGACGCGGGTGCCTCCGCCTCCCCTCCGCGGCTGCCCCTGCCGGGGTTGCCCCTGCCGCACTCGCTCCTGCCGCGTTCGCCGCTCCCGCGCTCGCCCCTCCCCCGCCTCGAGCTGGACCACGTATGGCCGGGCGCCGGAGAGCCGGACCTGCTGGATGTGAACCGGCGTCAGCTGGTGCCGGATGGCGGTCGGGAGTTCGGCCGTGTCCGGGAGCAGGACCACGGCTCGGCCACCGGGAGCGAGTACCCTTCGCAGCTCCGCCCACCAGCGCGACAGGCCCCCGGCGAGCAGGCCCTGTGCGCCGACCTGGGCGCCCCAGGGCGGGTTGGACACCATACGGTCGGCACTGCCGTCGGGCAGCGGCAGTTCGCCCGCATCGGCCCGGCGGACCGCGATGTCCCGGCAGTCCGCCGCGTTCGCCCGCGCCGCCCGCACCGCCTCCGGATCCACGTCGAAACCGTTGAACCGGGCCCCCGGCTGCAGCTGTTCCGCCTCGATGAGCAGCGTGCCCGCCCCGCAGCACGGATCGAGCACCCGGTGCCCGGCCCGTAAGTCGGCCATCCGGGCCATGGCCGCGGCCAGCGGAGGATGCAGGGTGCCCGGGAGCGCGTAGCGCTTGTAGGCCCGCCGGTGCAGGGGCCGGTCGGCGATCCGCAGCATGAGCGTTGCCCGTTCACCGTCCAGGGTCAGCCGCCATCCGCTGTGATCCGCGGGGGGCGCGACGCCCCCGCGCCGCGCGTGGTAACCGACCCCCAGCCGCCTCGCCAGGACCCGGCCGACGACGTCCTCGGCGTCGTACCGGTTGAAGTTGCGCTTCCCCAGGAAGGAAGCCGACACCTCGACACCGGTGGGCACACCCGCTCGCTCGCCGTCCCGTCGCTGCCGCAGGAGCGCGGCCGTATCGGTCAGGGCGACGAGCTCGGCGAGGCCCTCGACAGCCGCCTTGCCCGGCCCGATGTCCGGGAGCTGGGCGGCGAGCAGGAACACGTCGTCCGCGGTCCGCAGTGCAACCCAACAACGCGCAGGCCGGTACGTGCGGAAGTGCACCTCCCGGTGTCCCAGATGGGTGATCACGCCGAGTCCGCGCTCGAGGATCTCGGCTGCCACGGCCGTCTCGAGACCGCGTACGCACCGCGCCACCAGGCGCGCCGCCGTCACGAGACGGAGGCGGTGCCGGGACGCGGGGCGGTGAGAAGGAGCGCGCGCTTGCGCATGGTGTCGTTCTTCTCCCACGTCAGGACTCGGGACGGCGCTGCGCCGTCCCGCCTCGTCGGCGACGGGGATTCCTCGCTTCGCCGACGGCACTCAGCGCAGGTGGAAGAAGAAGATCACGGGTCGGAGGCTAGCAGCGGCGCAGCCGCGCGGTCGCGTCAATTACGGCCGCCCGCGGCCCAACGAGGCCTGGCGGCAGGGGTTCAGCGAGGACAGTCTTGAAGAGTGGCACTCAGAGCCACCCGAGGTCCCGTGGATCACCGAAAAAATTATCTCGACGTCAACAGACCTTGAACTTCCACCATGAGGAAACTATTCTCCACTGGTCAGAAGCGCCCTGAACCTCAGGCGGCGCCCGCGACCGCATCCGGAGCCGACGGCACCCCGTGCCGCCCGCCGGTGATCCCGCGGCCCTCCGGGCACCGACCGCTGAATGGAGTGACAGCTCATGCCCGCACCAGCGCCGTCGCAGCCGGCCGTCGTCGACGTCGATCCCGGCCGGGCACCGGCACGGCAGGGCGAGGTCCTCAACCACGCGGCCCTCGCCTTCATCGCCGCACTCCACCAGCGGTTCACCCCCCGCCGTGACGAGCTCCTCGCGCTCCGCAAGGAGCGCCGTGCCGAGATCGCCAGGACCAGCGCCCTGGACTTCCTGCCCGAGACCGCGCACATCCGCGAGGGCGAGTGGAAGGTCGGCCCGGCGCCCGCCGCGCTCGACGACCGGCGCGTGGAGATCACCGGCCCCACGGACCGCAAGATGACCATCAACGCGCTCAATTCGGGCGCCAAGGTCTGGCTCGCCGACTTCGAGGACGCCTCGGCTCCCACCTGGGAGAACGTCGTCCTCGGCCAGCTCAACCTGATCGACGCCTACGAGCGCCGGATCGACTTCACCGGCCCCGAGGGCAAGACGTACGCCCTGAAGCCCGCCGAGGAGCTCGCGACCGTCGTGATGCGGCCGCGCGGCTGGCACCTGGACGAGCGGCACGTACGCGTAGGCGACCGTGCGGTCCCCGGCGCCCTCGTCGACTTCGGGCTCTACTTCTTCCACAACGCGCAGCGCCTGATCGACCTCGGCAAAGGCCCGTACTTCTACCTCCCGAAGCTCGAGTCGCACCTCGAGGCGCGCCTGTGGAACGACGTCTTCGTCTTCGCGCAGGACTACGTGGGCCTTCCGCAGGGCACCATCCGCGCCACCGTGCTGATCGAGACGATCACCGCCGCGTACGAGATGGAGGAGATCCTCTACGAGCTGCGCGACCACGCCTCCGGGCTCAACGCGGGCCGCTGGGACTACCTGTTCTCCATCGTCAAGAACTTCCGTGACGGCGGACCCAGGTTCGTCCTGCCGGACCGCAACGCGGTGACCATGACCGCCCCGTTCATGCGCGCCTACACCGAACTCCTGGTCCGTACGTGCCACAAGCGCGGCGCCCACGCCATCGGCGGCATGGCCGCGTTCATCCCCTCCCGCCGCGACCCCGAGGTCAACGCCAGGGCGCTGGAGAAGGTGAAGGCCGACAAGGACCGCGAGGCCGGGGACGGCTTCGACGGATCGTGGGTGGCGCACCCGGACCTGGTGCCGGTGGCCCGCGCCTCCTTCGACGCGGTCCTCGGCGAGAAGCCGAACCAGAAGGACCGGCTGCGCGAGGACGTCCACGTGACGGCGGAGCAGCTGACCGACATCGCGTCGCTGGACGCCAGGCCCACGTACGAGGGGCTGCGCAACGCCGTGCAGGTGGGCACCCGTTACATCGAAGCGTGGCTGCGCGGGCTCGGCGCCGTCGCCATCTTCAACCTGATGGAGGACGCGGCGACCGCGGAGATCTCCCGCTCCCAGATCTGGCAGTGGATCAACGCGGGCGTCGCCTTCGAGAACGGCGAGAAGGCCACGCCGGAGCTGGTCCGCAGGGTCGCGGACGGGGAACTGGCCGCGATCCGCGAGGAGATCGGCGAGGAGGCGTTCGCGGCGGGCATGTGGCGCCAGGCGCACGACCTGCTGCTCAGGGTCGCGCTCGATGAGGACTATGCGGACTTCCTCACCCTGCCCGCGTACGAGCTGCTGACCTGACTCGCCCCCTCTCAGGGCCTGTCAGACCCTTGTCAGGCCTCTCTGTCAAGCCGTCTGCCGGGCGGCGCCGGTGGCCAGCCAGGCGGCGACGGCTTCGGCGATGGGCTGCTCGGTCTCCAGCTGGATGAAGCCGAACTGCCCGCCCTGGTTGCACTCGAGAAACCACCAGGTGCCGTCCTCGTCC
This sequence comes from Streptomyces sp. 8N616, assembly GCF_052246385.1. Lineage (NCBI taxonomy): Bacteria > Bacillati > Actinomycetota > Actinomycetes > Kitasatosporales > Streptomycetaceae > Streptomyces > Streptomyces sp. 8N616. The sequence goes on from NZ_JBQQBY010000020.1 coordinate 153,984, forward strand.
TCGGCGAAGTCGAAAGCGCCGTAGGCGAGCCGCGCGGTGTGCATGTAGGCGCGGACGGCAGGACCGATGCGGGCGGGCAGTTCGGTGGGCTCCCAGGGGTGGCCGTTCTCGGTGAACCGCCCGTCCACCTGGTCGGGGTCGGCCGCCTTCCGGGCCGCGAACAGCGCGTCGCCCACACAGGTCAGCCGGATGTCCGCGCGCTTGGGTACGAGTTGCTGAAGAAGGGTGGGGCCGGCCGCGACTTCCGCGAAGTCCGCGTCCGGCTCGATACGGGTGGTGGGCAGCGCCAACGGCGGGTCGCTGGGGTGTGCTCCGGAGACCGACTTGACGACGAGGTCCGGGTACCGGCCGGCGAACTCGCGCGCCACCTGCGGAAACGTGGTGATCAGGGTCGGGGGCACGGCGAAGGCGCTGTGCCGGGCGACATGCAGCTGCCACGGCTTGTAGCGGGCCTGCGCGGCCGCGTTGGGGTGATTCATCCAGCGCGCCGCGGTGCAACTCAGCGTTCCGTACAGCGCCTGTGTGGACTCGGCCGTGAGCCAGGCGGACTGCTCGACGGCGTGCGCTCCGGGCGCGCCGGGTCTTCGGATCCATATCGAGCGCAGGCCGTTCATGCTCACGACGCGCCCGCCGCTCGACAGGTGCCCGTGGAAGTCGCCCTGGACGTACTCGGCCGACAGGGCGACGTCGCCGGGGAGGTCGGCGGGATCGAGGCGTACGACCGGGACTCCGGATGCGTTCAGCGCGGACACCACCATGTCCGCGGTCACGTCCTCTTCGCAGGTCAGGACCAGCACGGTCATGGGCGGGTCGGTCAGTCGTCGAAGTGCGTCTTGGAACCCGCGGTGGAGGTGGTGGTGCCGGCCGCGAGCAGCACCGCGGGGTCCTCGATGGCAGGGCGCCCGTCGGACAGGACGTTCAACTGCCGCGTGGATTCGTAGGCGTAGGGGGTCACGGCGGGTGGGTGCACGGCCGGACGGGCGTAATTCAACGCGAACGGTCGCATGACTTTCTCCTCCTTGTGCCCGGGAGGGGCGCCGGCGTCTCTCCACGACCCTCCCTTCAGACGCGACGGCGCGCGTCCGGGTTCATCGGGCCGGCAGCTGAAGTCCGCCGACCCCCCCGCACGTAATAGAACGTACGGGTAAACGTAGTTGTTTCACGGCTCTGGGTAGTTTTTCCGGCTTCCTCGCGAAGCCGCTCGCCCTCAAAGAGGGGCGAGAGGCGGTACGGGTTTCACCCACAGGTCGAACGCTCCGGGACTTGACGGGTATACGTCCGCGGCGGAGCCTGATAGGAAAGGTTCCTAACGATTCGTTCGCCGGCCACAACAACCCCCCACCGGAGGACTTATGCGAACCCGCTCGACCGGCAAGGGACTTCGGTCCGCCTCGCGTCTCCTGCTCGGCCTGGCCCTGCTCGCGATCCCGGCCACGGCAGTGGCCACGACGGCCGCGACCGAGGAACGGAAGCCCGCGGCCCAGTCCCGGGCGCAGGAGCAGGAGCAGACCGCCCAGGCGGCTTCCGGGCTCGACGACCCGGAGAAGAAGGAAATAGCGATGAAGCTGGTGTCCAGCGCGGAGAACTCCTCGCTGGACTGGAAGGCGCAGTACAAGTACATCGAGGACATCGGCGACGGCCGCGGCTACACGGCGGGCATCATCGGCTTCTGCTCCGGCACCGGCGACATGCTGGACCTGGTGGAGCTCTACACCCAGCGGAAGCCGGACAACGTCCTCGCCAAGTACCTGCCCGCGCTGCGCGAGGTGAACGGCAGCGACTCGCACGAGGGCCTCGACCCGACGTTCACCGGCGACTGGGAGAAGGCCGCGCAGGACCCGGAGTTCACGAAGGCGCAGGACGACGAGCGCGACCGGGTCTACTTCAACCCGGCGGTCAGCCGGGGGAAGGAGGACGGCATCGGGACGCTCGGCCAGTTCGCGTACTACGACGCGATCGTGATGCACGGCGACGGCGACGACGAGACGAGCTTCGGCTCGATCCGCGAGAAGGCCCTCGCCGAGGCGAAGCCCCCGTCCGAGGGCGGCGACGAGGTGAAGTACCTGCACGCCTTCCTCGACGCGCGGGTGTGGGCCATGAAGCAGGAGGAGGCCCACAGCGACACCAGCCGGGTGGACACGGCCCAGCGGGTCTTCCTCAACGACGGCAACCTCAATCTGGACACCCCGCTGGACTGGAAGGTCTACGGCGACAGCTACCACATCGACTGACCGCCCGGCCGGCCGAGCCGACCGCGCCGGCCCGCTCAGCGCGCCACCGCCGCGGTGCCAGGGGCGGCGATCGGGATCAGTGTGCTGAACCGGCCCCGGGGGCATGGACCTTGGGTCGCGCCCCCGGGGCCCGGCAGCTGCCGCGGACCCCGCTCGGGTCCGCAGCCGCCGGCCGGGAGCCGTCCCTCCCGGCCGGAGCTCTTACGGCAGTCGCCTACTCACGCCGGTTGCCTGCTTGCGTCAGATTGCCTGCTCGCGCCCGTTGCCTCCTCGCGCCGTTTGCCTCCTTGCGCCGTTTGCCTCCTTGCGCCGGGTGCCTACTCACGCCAGTTACCTGCTCGCGCCAGTCGCCTACCGGCCGTCAGCCGCCGTCGGCGATCCGCGCCAGCCGCCGCGCCTGCTCCCGCGCGCTGCGGGCGATGGCGTCCTCGTCGGCGGTCGTCAGGCGGCCCGCCTCGACGACCGGCCTGCCGTTGATCAGCGAGAGCGTGACCGGGGCGGCCGCGCCGAAGACGAGGGCCGCGACCGGGTCGGCGATGGAGGAGTGCCCGATGCCGTCCAGCTTCCACAGCACCAGGTCGGCCAGCTTGCCCGCCTCGAGCGAGCCGATCTCGCCCGCCCGGCCCAGCACTTGCGCGCCGCCGTATGTGCCCAGGCGCAGCGCCTGACGGGCGTTCAGTGCGTGCTCGCGCCTGTCCCCGAGGCGGTTGATGAGCAGCGCGTTGCGCAGCTCGGTGTGCAGTTCGCCCGACTCGTTGGACGCCGTGCCGTCGACGCCGAGGCCGACCGGGATCCCGGCGGCCAGCATGTCCGGCACGCGCGCGATGCCCGCGGCGAGCCGCGCGTTGGAGGACGGGCAGTGCGCGACGCCGGTCTTCGTACGGGCGAAGGCGGCGATGTCGGAGTCGTTCATGTGGACGCAGTGCGCCATCCACACGTCCTCGCCGAGCCAGCCGGTCGACTCGAAGTAGTCGGTCGGGCCCATGCCGAAGAGCTCGTCGCAGAACTTCTCCTCCTCCACGGTCTCCGAGCCGTGGGTGTGCAGCCGTACGCGCTTGCGCCGGGCCAGCACGGCGGCCTCGCGCAGCAGGTCCGTGGAGACCGAGAAGGGCGAGCAGGGCGCGGCGGCGATCTGCAGCATCGAGCCGGACGAGGCGTCGTGGTACGTGTCGATCGCCTCCTCGGTGGCGATCAGCGCGGCCTCGGTGGCCTCGACGGCGAAGTCCGGCGGCAGGCCGCCGTCCGACTGGCCGCGGTCCATGGAACCGCGGGCAGCGGTGAAGCGGACGCCCATCTCGCGGGCAGCGCGGATCTCCGCGCCGAGCAGGTCGCCCGCACCCTGCGGGAAGACGTAGTGGTGGTCGAACGCCGTCGTCACGCCGCCGCGGACCATCATCGCGAGCGAGCCCCGGGCGGCCGCGTGGACCATGGGCTCGTCGATACGCGCCCAGACCGGGTAGAGGGCGACCAGCCAGTTGAAGAGGCTGGAGTCCTGGGCGAGGCCCCGGGTGATCCACTGGTAGAAGTGGTGGTGGGTGTTGACCAGGCCGGGGGTCACCAGGTGCCCGGTGCCGTCGACACGCCGTAGGACGTCTTCGAGCCCCTCGGGGGCCTTGCCCGGACCCACCGACTCGATGCGGTTGTCCGCTACGACGACATGGCCCGAGGCGTACTCGGTGTCATCCGCGTCCACGGTGGCGATCGCGCAGTTCTCGATCACGATGCGCTGGGCTGCCATCACGGTTCCTCTTTTTCCTTCGGTGGCGCGGGCCCGGGGTCGAGCGGGGTGACGACCGGGTCCGCGGTGCTGCTCGGTTGCGCAGATGCCCCCGCTCTCCCTCAGGCCCCTGGGGCCGATGACGCCGGCGCCGCGCGTCGGAGGGTGGGTGGTGACGGGTCAGAGGTTGGTGAGGTCGACCGGGATCCGCGGCTCGACGCCGTCCCGCAGCACGGTGGCCTCGATGAGCCCGTACAGGCGGTCGGCGGCGAAGTAGACCTCGTTGTCGTTCTTCAGCCCGAACGGTTCCAGGTCCACCAGGAAGTGGTGCTTGTTCGGCAGCGAGAGGCGGACCTCGTCGATCTCCGAGCGGCTGTTGATCATCCGCGAGCCCATCTGGTACAGCGTCTGCTGCAGCGACAGGCTGTAGGTCTCGGCGAAGGCCTGCAACAGGTGCTTGCGCGCCTGCGCGTACGACTTCTCCCAGTCCGGCATCCGCTCCTCGTCACTGGTCCAGTTGTAGCGCCAGCGGGCGTGCACCTGGGTGGCGAGGATGCGGTCGTACGCCTCCTTGAGGGTCGTGTACTTGTCCTTCACATAGCCCCAGAACTCCGAGTTGGTGGAGTTCATGACGGTGAGGTCCTTCAGGCCGGTGACGACCTCCCAGCTCTCGCCGTCGAAGGTGATCTGGGCAGTGCGGATCTCCTGGCCCTTGCGGACGAAGGAGTGCTTGATCTCGTCGGCTCCGATGAACTGAGCGTCGGCGTCGGAGGTCTCGATCCGCTCCCAGGCGTACTCCTCGATGCGGATGCGCGCCCGGTGGATCGGCTCCTGGCTGGTCACGAAGTGGCGGGCCAGGTGGATGCCGAACTGCTCGGCCGACTCGATCCCGTACTGCTTGGCGAAGGCGTAGACGGTGTTCTTGGTCGTGTCGGTCGGCAGGACGCTGGCGTTGCTGCCGCTGTAGTGCACCTCGTCCATGTCGCCGGAGAGGGCGACGGAGACGTTGAGGTCCTTGATGTGGTGGGTGTCGCCGTCCCGCGTGATCCTGACGACGCGGTTCTCTGCTTTCCCGTACTGGTTCTGGCCGAGAACCACCGGGCGGGTGGGCGGGAGAGAAGGTGACATGTCGGTGCTAGCTCCCTCGGTAAACGGAGTAGCCGAACGGGTTGAGCAGCAGCGGCACGTGGTAGTGCTCGCCCGGCTTGACGGCGAAGGTGATCGCCACCTCCGGGAAGAAGGCTCCGCTGTCCCTTACGCGGGGGGCGTCCTGCTGTTCCTCGGCTTGCTGGTGCGCGAAGTACGGCTCGGTCTCGAAAAGGAGCCGTACGTGGGTGGTGCCCTCCGGCAGGGCCGGGAGGTCCTTGCAGCGCCCGTCCGCGTCGGTCCTGGAGGCGCCGTGCGCGGTCCACGCAGCCCGGCCGCCGCTGCGTACGGACAGCTCGACGGCGACCCCTTCCGCGGGGCGGCCGATGCTGGTGTCCAGGACGTGCGTGGACACCGAGGCGGCGGCTTGCGTGCTCATGCGGCTGCTCCTTCTTCCACGAGGCGGGTCAGCCGGATGCGGTTGATCTTCCCCAGCTCGGTGCGGACGATCTCGCGCTCGGTGTCCTGGTCGTTGCGGAGCCGCTCCTTGAGTGCGGCCAGCATCTGGTCTCCGGTCCGGCCGGTCGCACAGATCAGGAAGACGTGACCGAACCTCTCCTGGTAGGCCAGGTTGAGCTCGAGCAGTTCCTCGCGCAGGGACTCCTGCACTCCGCTCTGCTCGCGCCGCGATGTGGGGTCGCCCGGCTTCGGCCGCCCGATCGGCGGGTGCCCGGCCATGGCCTCGGCCAGGTCGTCCGCCGTGAGCTCGGCCATGGCGGCGTCGCCCGCGGCGAGCAGGGCGTCGGTCGTGGCGTACGGGCGCTGGGCGAGCAGCTTGCTCCCCCACGCCGAACTGGCGCACACCTCGTGCAATGCGGCGCGGGCCGCGCCGTCGTCGGAGGTGTTGAACCGGACCAGGCCCGGTGTGGGGCTCGACGTCACGGGAAAAGCCTTCCGTGGCTGATGCTGACGGGCTGCGCCTAGCTAAAGCCCTCGCAGGACACCACGTCAACACTTTGTTGAAAGTCCGGCAACCTCGGCGGGGTGTTCCGTCGACGGGTTGCGGCTGGTTCGGCACGGCCGGACTGCGTCGTAACGGTAGCTCGCCGTCGCGGCGGGACTTACTGCCCCTTCGCCGCGTTTTCCCTGTTCAGGTAGTTGTAGACGGTGAAGCGGCTGACCCCCAGGGCGGAGGCCACCGTCTCCACGCCATGCCGTACGGAGAAGGCACCACGTGCCTCCAATATCCGGACGACCGACTGCTTCTCCTTGCGCTCCAGTTCGGAGAGCGGCACGCCGTGCCGCCGCTCCAGCTCGGCGAGGATGTGGTCCAGCGAGTCGGACAGATGGGGCAGCCGTACGGCCACCAGGTCCCGCCCCTCCCAGGCCAGGACGACATCGTCGCCCCGGGCGAGCTCCGGGGCGATCATGTCACCGCCCATGGCGTCGACCAGCGGCTTCACGGCCGCGATGAACGGGTGGTCGGCGGGCCCGGTCATCCCTCACCCTCCCCGATCACATTGACCTGGAGCGACACCCGGGTCGCACCGGCCTCCAGGGACTTGCGCAGCAGCTCGTCCACGGCGGTCAGTACCGCCCCGGCCGGGCCCTCCGCGGTATTGCCGAACGGGCCGACGTCGACGGCGTCCAGCTCGGCGGCCTGAACGACCTCGCGGGCGACGACCGCGTGCTGTGGCGGCTCGTCGAGATCGAACGGCTCGGTCGTGAATTCCACCCTCAGTCTCACGCCCTCAACCTAGCGCCCCCTGCGACAGATCCGGCAGCCCCACTTGACAGCCCTCCCGGACCACAGGCACGCTTTCCATCAAGCAGAAATAAACTTCCGCAATACGGAAGGAGTGGCAGCCCCTCATGGGACCCACGGACCAGCGCTTCGATGTGAATCTCTCGATCCTCCTCACCGAGCTCCCGCTCCTGGAGCGCCCGGCGGCCGCCGCCGCGGCCGGCTTCACCGCGGTCGAGCTGTGGTGGCCCTGGGTCGACTCCCCCACCCCCGAACAGTCCGAGCTCGACGCCCTGCGGGACGCTCTGAACGACGCCGGCACGCAGCTGGTGGGCCTGAACTTCTACGCCGGGGAGCTCCCGGGCCCCGACCGCGGCGCGCTGTCGGTCCCCGGTGAGGAGTCGGACCGCTTCCGGGCGAACATCGACGTCGCCGCGGACTTCGCGCAGTCCGTGGGCTGCGAGGCACTGAACGCGCTCTACGGCAACCGCGTTGCGGACGTGGACCCGCAGGTCCAGGACGCGCTCGCGCTGGAGAATCTGGTCCTGGCCGCCCGCGCGGCCGACCGGGTGGGCGCGATCCTGCTGATCGAGGCGCTCAACCAGCCGGAGTCGCCGCAGTACCCGCTGGTGAGCGCGGAGTCCGCGATCGAAGTCGTGGACCGGGTGAACGCCGCCACCGGGCTCGGCAACGCCAGGTTCCTGATGGACCTTTACCACCTGGCGATGAACGGCGAGGACCTGTACGGGGTCATCGACCGCCACACCGCCAGGACCGGGCACGTACAGATCGCGGACAACCCGGGCCGCGGCGCCCCCGGCTCCGGCGACCTCGACTTCACCGGCCTGTTCGACCGCCTGGACAAGGCGGGTTACGAGGGCTGGATCGGCCTCGAGTACAAGTCCCCCGCCGCGGGCGCCTTCGACTGGCTCCCCGCCGAGCACCGCGCCGCGTAAGAGCGCTGCGCGCACGCGAACACGCACGATCTGGCCGCCGCGGCCGCCGCAAGCGGCTGCTCCCTCCGGCGGCGCAGCCGCCGGAGGAGAGCCGGCGGCCCCGAAGGCGCCACGCAAGTACCACCTCAGTGAGAGGACGTCATGAGCACCACCGCACTCCCCAAGGTCGCCTGGATAGGCCTCGGCATCATGGGCTCCCCCATGGCCGAGAACCTCATCAAGGCCGGCTACTCCGTCACCGGTTACACCCTCGAACAGGAGAAGCTCGACCCGCTCACGGCGAGCGGCGGCACCGCCGCCGCCTCCATCGCCGAGGCGGTCGGGGAGGCCGATGTCGTGATCACCATGGTCCCGGCCTCCCCTCAGGTCGAGGCCATCGCCTACGGCGAGGACGGCATCCTCGAGAACGCGAAGTCCGGCGCGCTGCTGATCGACATGTCCTCGATCACCCCGCAGACCTCCATCGATCTCGCCAAGTCCGCGGCCGGGAAGGGCATTCGCGTCCTGGACGCCCCGGTCTCGGGCGGCGAGGCCGGGGCCATCGAGGCCGTGCTGTCCATCATGGTCGGCGGCGAGCAGGCCGACTTCGAGGAGGCCAGGCCGGTCTTCGAGGCGCTGGGCAGGACCGTCGTCCTGTGCGGCCGGCACGGCTCCGGCCAGACGGTCAAGGCCGCCAACCAGCTGATCGTCGCCGTCAACATCCAGGCCTGCGCCGAGGCCGTGGTCTTCCTGGAGAAGTCCGGCGTGGACCTCACCGCCGCGCTGGACGTCCTGAACGGCGGCCTGGCCGGTTCGACGGTCCTGACCCGCAAGAAGGACAACTTCCTCAAGCGCGACTTCAAGCCGGGCTTCCGCATCGACCTGCACCACAAGGACATGGGCATCGTGACCGACGCGGCCCGCACCGTCGGCGCGGCACTGCCCGTCGGGGCCGTCGTCGCCCAGCTCGTCGCCTCCCTGCGCGCCCAGGGCGACGGCGGCCTCGACCACTCCGCCCTGCTGCGCGCCGTCGAGCGCCTCTCCGGGCAGCAGGTCGAGGCCTGACCCGGGGGCCGGGTCTCCGAGTTTCCGGGCGGCGGCGCTGACAACTGTCCTGTCGCGCCCAAGGCGCCGCCGCCCGGAGCCCCACATTCACGCAACAGCTGCACGGAAGGTCACCATGTCGAAGCGCGCGCTGACGACCGAGTCCGGCGCACCGGTCGCCGGCAACCAGAATTCCGCCACCGCAGGCGTCGGTGGCCCGCTCCTCCTCCAGGACCAGCACCTTCTGGAGAACCTCGCCCGGTTCAACCGGGAGCGCATCCCGGGGCGCGTGGTGCACGCCCGCGGCTCCGGCGCGTACGGCTACTTCGAGGTGACCGACGACGTCACCGGCTTCACCCGCGCCGACTTCCTGAGCACTGCGGGCAACGGTGCAGACGAACGAGGCGCTCTCCGCGCCGCTCGCGATCTCCGGCTGGATCGGCACCACGAGGCCCCGGCCACACCAAGGACGACGACTTCTTCCAGGCCGCTGAGCTCTACCGGCTGATGTCGGAGGAGGAGAAGCAGCGTCTGGTGGCCAACCTGGCCGCCGGACTCTCGCGGGTCAGCCGCGACGACGTGATCGAGAAGAACCTCGCTCACTTCCGCGCCGCCGGCCCGGGCTACGGCAAGCGCGTCGAGGCCGCGGTCCACGAGCTGCGCGACGACTGAACGACGCGCAACAAAGCCGCGCGAGGGCTGACGGAAGGTCAGCACTTGCGCTCCCGTACCGGCCGGCCCGATGAGGGGTGGCCGGCCGGTACGGGCCGGCAGCGGCTGCGACCTGACGGCCGGCCGCTTCGGATCCGGGCCCGCCGCGGCGGCAGCGTGCCAGTGCGGTGGCAGAACTCCCCCGACAGGGAGGGGTGAGTTGACCGCGGCCGCCGCGGCGCCCGGCACCACCACCCCTCTGCGCGGAACCCCGCCCCCGTACGGTCCGGGCACCGCACCCGGTCGAATCAGGAGAACTCGATGCCTCGAATGACGGCCGCACGCACGGCAGTTGAAATCCTCAAGCGCGAAGGCGTGGACACCGCGTTCGGCGTTCCGGGCGCGGCGATCAACCCGTTCTACGCGGCGCTCAAGGCCTCCGGTGGGGTCCATCACACGCTCGCCCGTCACGTCGAGGGCGCGTCCCACATGGCCGAGGGCTACACGCGGGCCAACCCCGGCAACATCGGCGTGTGCATCGGCACATCGGGCCCGGCCGGCACGGACATGATCACCGGTCTCTACTCGGCGACCGGCGACTCGATCCCGATTCTGTGTATCACCGGCCAGGCCCCGACCTCCGTGATCCACAAGGAGGACTTCCAGGCCGTCGACATCGCCTCGATCGCGGCTCCGGTCACCAAGAAGGCCACCACGGTCCTCGAGGCCGCGCAGGTCCCGGGCGTCTTCCAGCAGGCGTTCCACCTGATGCGCTCCGGCCGTCCGGGCCCGGTCCTGATCGACCTGCCGATCGACGTCCAGCTGACGGAGATCGAGTTCGACCCCGAGACGTACGAGCCGCTGCCGGTCTACAAGCCCGCGGCCACCCGCGCCCAGATCGAGAAGGCGATCTCCTTCCTCCTGGAGTCGGAGCGCCCGCTGATCGTCGCAGGGGGCGGCATCATCAACGCCGACGCCTCCGACCTGCTCGTCGAGTTCGCCCAGCTGACCGGCACCCCGGTCATCCCCACCATGATGGGCTGGGGCGCGATCCCGGACGACCACGAGCTGAATGCCGGCATGGTCGGACTGCAGACCTCGCACCGCTACGGCAACGCGACCTTCCTGGAGTCGGACTTCGTCCTCGGTATCGGCAACCGCTGGGCCAACCGCCACACCGGCTACAAGCTGGACGTCTACACCCGGGGCCGGAAGTTCGTCCACGTGGACATCGAGCCCACCCAGATCGGCAGGATCTTCGCCCCCGACTACGGCATCACCTCGGACGCCAGGGCGGCCCTGGAGCTCTTCGTCGAGGTGGCCAGGGATCTGAAGGCGGCCGGCGGACTGCCCGACCGCTCCGAGTGGATCGCCTCCACCCACGAGCGCAGGTCCACGCTGCTGCGGCGTACGCACTTCGACGACATCCCCATGAAGCCGCAGCGCGTCTACGAGGAGATGAACAAAGCCTTCGGCCCGGAGACCCGCTACGTCACCACCATCGGCCTCTCCCAGATCGCCGGCGCGCAGATGCTGCACGTCTACCGGCCGCGCCACTGGATCAACTGCGGCCAGGCGGGCCCGCTCGGCTGGACCGTCCCGGCCGCGCTGGGCGTCGCCACCGCCGACCCGGACGCCCAGGTCGTCGCGCTCTCCGGCGACTACGACTTCCAGTTCATGATCGAAGAGCTGGCCGTCGGCGCCCAGCACCGCATCCCCTACGTCCACGTCCTGGTGAACAACTCCTACCTCGGCCTGATCCGCCAGGCGCAGATCGGTCTGGACATCAACTTCCAGGTCAATCTGGAGTTCGAGAACATCAACTCGCCCGAGCTGGGCGTCTACGGCGTGGACCACGTCAAGGTCGCGGAGGGCCTGGGCTGCAAGGCGATCCGGGTCACCGACCCGAACGAGCTGGGCGCCGCCTTCGAGCAGGCCAAGAAGCTCGCCGCCGAGCACCGCGTGCCGGTCGTCGTCGAGGCGATCCTGGAGCGGATCACCAACATCTCGATGAGCACCACCGCCGACATCAGCAACGTCGTCGAGTTCGAGGAACTGGCCACCGAGCCGGGCCACGCGCCGACCTCGGTCGCGCCCCTGCGCTGAGGCCGGGGGCGGCGGTCGAGGGAGGGGCGCGGTGCCCGGACGGTCCCGGGCGCCACGTCCCTCCTGCGAGCTCGGACCCGGGCACGGTGTTACGGGTGCGGGTCATGAGTGCGAACGAATGGCGCAGCTCCCTCCACAAGGGGGCGCGCTTCGTGGACGATGGGATCAACACCCCTTCTACGGAACCGTGCTGGAGCCGAACATGGCAGAGAGCGTGCCGGTACGGTGCCCGGCGTGCCGCCGCGAGCACTCCTTCTCCCCCCTCACTTTTCCCTGCGCCTGCGGGGCTCCGCTCACCGTGCCCGTCCAGCAGGGAGCGAAGCCGGAGCCGCTGCGCCACCACACCTGGGAGGAGACCTGGGTCACGGTCCGCTGCCCGTCCTGTGAACGGGAGGACCAGTGGCCGCAGCCGGAGCTCGGCTGCCCGTGCGGCGCGCTCCTGCGCCTCCCGGTGGCGCAGCCGCCGAAGGCGCAGGTGACGAGCCCGACCACGCAGGGCTCCGGCGGCTTCGGCTCCGGGTCCGGTTCCGGCTCCGGGGCCGGGGCCGGGGCGGGGGCGGGGTCCGGCTCCTCGTCCGCCGGCTCGGGCGCCCGTACGCAGGCGCCCTCCTCGGCCGTGCTGCGCCCGGCGTTCCGGCCGGTGACGATCCGTACGAGCCGGGACGCGGTCATCGCGGCCGCGCAGTACCTGAAGTGGCTGGGCTTCCAGGACGTCGCGTGCGCCGACGACCGGGCGATCTCGGGGGTGGACCTGCGCGGCCGGGGCGTCGTCGCCCAGGTGGACCCCACCACCCGGCCCTCCACGCTCCGCGACGTCGAGTGCCTGTGGCTCAACGGGCTGGCCGCGTCCGCGGAGAGCGTGTTCTTCTCGCTCGCCGGATACGCCCGCGAAGCCCGCTCCCGCGCCGACGACCTACGCGTACCGCTCTTCGTCATGGACCTGACGGGCACGCCGCAGCCGGTGAACGACGCGGCGGACGACCTCATCCGCATGGGGGCCTGAAGCGGCGGCCGCAGGGCTGCCGGACTACCGTCGAACCATGGAAATCGACCTCACCAGCGAGGAGCGGTCGCTCCTCTCCTACCTCGGCGAGCGGCTGGCAGCCGGTGACAACCCGACCGAGGACGACCTCGCCGAGCAGCTCGGCGAGGACGTCAGGCAGCGGCTCAGGTCGCTGGCCGACAAGGAGCTGGTGTCCCTCGGAGTCCTCCCGGAGGGCGGACCCGACGTCGTCTTCGGCCTCTCCCCCGAGGCCCAGGAGGCCCTGGGCATCCACCGCGACGCGACCGAATAGGCAGGCGCTCCGCCGCTGGCCCCCATGGACCCGGCGTCTGGAGCAGAGCCCTCACGCGGCGCAGCCGCGTCACGGCGACGTCGGCGCGAGCCGGTCGGACGGCGGGCCGGACGGGTGCCCGTCCTCCTGCGCGGAGGGCATCCGCATGCCCTCCGCGAACCGCTCCCGCAGCTCCACCTTCCGCACCTTCCCGCTGACCGTCATCGGGAAGGAGTCCATGACCTGCAGATAGCGCGGCACCTTGTAGTGCGCGAGCCGCCCCCGGCAGTAGCGGGCGAGTTCATCACGGCTGAGCGACTGGCCCGGGTCGCGGAGGATCACGCAGGCCAGGATCTCCTCGCCGTACTGCTCGTCCGGCACGCCCACCACCTGCACGTCGGCGATCTTCGGGTGGCGGTGCAGGAACTCCTCGATCTCGCGCGGGTAGACGTTCTCCCCGCCCCGGATGATCATGTCCTTGATCCGGCCGACGATCTGCACATAACCGTCGTCCCGCATGACCGCGAGGTCGCCCGTGTGCATCCAGCGGCCCGCGTCGACCGCCTCCGCCGTCCGCTCCGGCTCCTCCCAGTAGCCGAGCATGACGCTGTAGCCGCGGGTGCACAGCTCGCCCGGCTCGCCGCGCTCCACCGTCAGCCCGGTCGCCGGGTCGATGACCTTCACCTCGATGTGCGGCAGCACCCGCCCGACCGTCCCCGTGCGCCGCTCCAGGTCGTCGTCGCGCCGGGTCTGCGTCGAGACAGGCGAGGTCTCGGTCATGCCGTAGCAGATGGACACCTCGGCCATGTGCATCTCGGCCACGACCCGCTTCATCACCTCCACCGGGCACGGCGATCCGGCCATGATCCCGGTGCGCAGCGAGGACAGGTCGTACGTGGCGAAGTCCGGCAGATTGAGCTCGGCGATGAACATCGTCGGCACGCCGTAGAGCGAGGTGCACTGCTCGCGCTCGACGGCGCTCAGCGTCGCCTCCGGGTCGAAGCTCGGGGCCGGGATGACGATGCACGCGCCGTGGCTGGTGGCGCCGAGGTTACCCATGACCATGCCGAAGCAGTGGTAGAAGGGCACCGGCAGGCACACCCGGTCCCGCTCGGTGTAGCCGATCATCTCCCCCACCCAGTAGCCGTTGTTGAGGATGTTGTGGTGGGAGAGGGTGGCGCCCTTGGGGAAGCCGGTCGTGCCCGAGGTGTACTGGATGTTGACCGGGTCGTCGCAGCTCAGCTCCGCCGCCCGGGCCGCGAGCCGCTCGCGCGGGACCTTCGCGCCCGCCGCGATGAGCCCGTGCCAGGTCGGGTCGCCGATGTAGACGACGTCGCGCAGCGCAGGGCACTGGGCGCGGACCTGCTCGACCATCCGCCGGTAGTCACTGGTCTTGTGGGCCACGGACGAGATCAGCACCTCGATGCCGGCCTGCTTCAGCACGTACTCCAGCTCGTGCACGCGGTAGGCCGGGTTGATGTTGACCATGATGGCGCCGATCCGCGCCGTCGCGTACTGGACGAGGACCCACTCGGCGCAGTTGACCGCCCAGATCCCGACCCTGACGCCCTTCCGGACGCCCTTGGCGAGCAGCCCGAGCGCCACGTCGTCCACGGCGCGGCCGAACTCGGCGTACGTCCAGCGCCGCCCCGTCGGGATGTCGACGAGCGCCTCGCGGTCGGGGTACGCCGCGATCGCCCGGTCCAGGTTGGCCCCGATGGTGTCGCCGAGCAGCGGGGCGGTGCCGGTGCCGCTGGTGTAGGAGAGCTCGGTCATGTGTAGTCCCCTTCGCGGTATTCGGCGGCGCTTCCCTCAGGAGTACGGGCGGTGCGCTCGCGCAGTTCGACCCTGCGGATCTTCCCCGACACGGTCTTGGGCAGGTCGGCGAACTCGATACGGCGGACGCGCTTGTAAGGCGCCAGGGTCTCCCTGGAGTGCGCGAACAGGGCCTTCGCGGTCTCCGGGCCCGGCTCCCACCCCGAGGCGAGCACGATGTACGCCTTGGGCACGGCCAGCCGTACGGGGTCCGGGGCCGGCACGACGGCGGCTTCGGCGACCGCCTCGTGCTCCAGCAGCGCGCTCTCCAGCTCGAACGGCGAGATCTTGTAATCGGACGCCTTGAAGACGTCGTCGGAGCGCCCGACATAGGTGATATAGCCGTCGGCGTCGCGCGAGCCGATGTCGCCGGTGCGGTAGTAGCCGCCCGCCATGGCCTCGGCCGTGCGCTCCGGGTCGCCGTGATACCCCGTCATCAGGCCGACCGGCGCTCCCCCGCCGGCGTCCGGGTCGAGGTCGAGGCAGATCTCGCCCTCGTCGCCGGGCTCGCCGGTGACCGGGTCGAGCAGCGCGACCGCGAAGCCGGGCGTCGGCCGCCCCATGGAGCCGGTCTTCAGGGGCCGGCCGGGGGTGTTGGCGACCTGCACGGCCGTCTCGGTCTGGCCGAAGCCGTCCCGGATGGTGACGCCCCAGGTCTCCCGAACGCGCTCGATGACCTCCGGGTTGAGCGGCTCGCCCGCGGCGACGGCCTCGCGCGGGGGCGTGCGGAGCTGGGTGAGGTCGGCCTGGATGAGCATCCGCCAGACGGTAGGCGGTGCGCAGAAGCTCGTCACCCCGCAGCGGTCCATCTCCGCCATGAGCCGGGAGGCGTCGAAGCGCGTGTAGTTGTGGATGAAGACGGTCGCCTCGGCGTTCCAGGGGGCGAAGAGGTTGCTCCAGGCGTGCTTGGCCCAGCCCGGCGAGGAGATGTTGAGGTGCACGTCCCCGGGGCGCAGCCCGATCCAGTACATCGTCGCCAGATGGCCCACCGGATAGGAGATATGGGTGTGTTCGACCAGTTTGGGCCGGGCTGTGGTGCCGGAGGTGAAGTAGAGCATCAGCGGGTCGGAGGCGCGGGTGGGCCCGTCCGGCTCGAAGGTCCCGGAGGCGCCGTACGCCTCCTCGTACGGCAGCCAGCCCGGCGCCGCGCCGCCCACGGAGATCCGGGTGTAGCCCCCGGGCACCTCGTCGAACTTGCCGGTGTCCTCGGCCCGTACGACCACGTGCCGGGCCTTGCCGCGCTCGATCCGGTCGGTGAGGTCGAGCGGCCCGAGCAGCGGGGTCGCGGGGATGACGACGGCCCTCAGTTTCATCGCGGCCAGCGCGGTCTCCCACAGCTCGACCTGGTTGCCGAGCATGACGACGATCCGGTCCCCGGCCCGTACGCCCTGCTCGCGCAGCCAGTTCGCGACCCGGTCGGAGCGGGCGCGCATCCCGGCGAACGTGAACCGGGCCTCGGTGCCGTCCTCCTCGACGATGTGCAGGGCCGGGCGGTCGTTTCCCTCGGCGATCCGGTCGAACCAGTCGAGCGCCCAGTTGAAATGCTCGGGCCGCGGCCAGCGGAATCCGACATATGCCGCGTCATAGTCCTCTCTGTGGCGCAGCAGGAAATCCCGGGCTTCCCGGAACTCCTCTGTCGCACCGGTTGCCGCCATGTGTCCTCCTCATTGCCGGACCGCTGACTAGCATCGTGTAATCAGTGACCTGGGTCTCACTACCCCCGGACGGGGGTGAAGGGGGTTGGCGGTGGCGCAGACGGGCGAAGCGGTCGAGATACGAGCGGCGCTGCTGAACCTGCGCCGCACCAGCGGCCTGCCGATCGCATTCGGCGGACTCCTCGAGGACAACAGGCAGTTGCGCATCGGTGAGCTGAGCGGCACGCGGACCTCCGCGCTGCGCGGGCTCGTAGTGGCGACGGGCAACGGCATCGGCGGCAAGTCCCTGGCCCTCACCAGGCCGGTGGCGGTGGCCGACTACCGCGCATCGCGCGCGATCAGCCACGAGTACGACGCGGCGGTGGCGACGGAGGGTCTCGGCGCGGTGCTGGCAGTGCCCGTCGTCGTACGCCGCCGGGTGCGCGGGGTGCTGTACGGCGCGCTGCCCGAGTCGCTCAGCCTCGGCGACCGCACGCTGAGCGCCGCGGTCGAGGCGGCGCGCGAGCTGGAACAGGCGCTGGCCGTACGGGACGAGGCGCAGCGGCTGCTGGCCACACGCCCGCCCGCGGCGGGGGATCCGGGCCGCCCGCTGGGGCCCGCCGCGTGGGAGGAGGTCCGCGAAGCGCACAGCGCCCTGCGGGCGCTGGCACCGCGCGTGACGGACCCGGCGCTGCGCGAGGAGATCCACGCGGTCTGCCGGCGGCTCGCCGCCGCGGCGGGGACGGATGCCCGGCCCGGCGCACGCGCGGACGACGACCGGGCGCGCGGAGGCCGGGCGTTCGGCGTCCGGCTCGCGCCGCGCGAGCTGGACGTGCTGTCCTGCATCGCGGCGGGGGCGACCAACGCGGGGGCTGCGGCGCGCTTGGGGCTGCGCCCCGAGACCGTGAAGGGCTATCTCCGCTCGGCCATGCGCAAACTCGGCGCCCACACCCGCCTGGAGGCGGTGGTCACGGCACGGCGGATCGGCCTGATGCCGTAGCCCCCGTTATCTTCTTCGCGGTCCTGCAAGAGGGCCGCTGGCCTCCGGGCCCGGCATGACTGTTCCCCCCTGTCGAAGGGATGACCTGGGGGGTGGTGTCACCGGGCCCGAGGGGTGCCGTTGGAG